>QHWQ01000012.1 GCA_003222635.1 Acidobacteriota bacterium
GGAATCGGCTGCGGGAACTGGTTGTCGTTGACCGCCTGTCCGAAGCGCGGACCCTGCACGTAGTTCAGCGGCAGGCCGTTGGCATCCTTCGGACCGTTGTTGTCCGGCGTGACGGTCTTGTCCCACGCAATCAGCTTCTGGTTGTTCAGCAGGTTGTAGAACTCCACCTTCACCCACGGCTTCGCGCTCTTCCACACGGGGATGCCGTAGGTCAGCGCCAGATCGAGCAGGCCGTAGCCCTTGTAGTTGCCGACGCCGCGCGAGCCGAAGAAGAGCCGCTCGGACGTGTTGACGTTGATGTCGTTGGCCGGATAGCCGGGATTGCGCGCGAGCTCGATCGCCGACAACGGCACCCCCTCGGCGAAGATGCTGTAGGTCTGTCCCGAGTTCACGCGCCAGATGGGCGACACGTCGAGCGTGCCGAACCGCGTCATGCCGTCGCCGACGCTGTACGTGCCGTAGACGCGCAGCTTGTGGCGCTGATAGTCGGCAAGCCGCCCTTCGGGCAGATAGCGATCGATGGCCGGCCCGAGAATCTCCGGATAGTCGCCGAAGATCGAGGGGATGCCCGGCTGATTTGCGGCTTCACCGTCGAAGTTGCCGTCGTTCTGGATCTGCAGCGTGTACTCGCCGTTCAGGCGGATGTTCGATCGCGCGCGATAGTTCGTCTGCAGGATCATCGCCTGATACCGGCGATCGATGTCATCCGCCGCCGCGTTGCCGTAAATCACCTTCGTCAGGTCGCCGACGTCCGCGCCATTGCGATTGACGTTGACGACCCCGTTCGACAGCTGGATGAAGTCCTCGAGGAACCCGTACCACTTGCGGAACTGGTACGTCGCCTTCGCGTAGCCTTTGCCGCCGAATTCACGTCCGAGGCCGAGCGTGAATTCGCGCGTGGTCGGCGAGTGCACGTCGGGCGCGACGAAGATGTTCGCGGTCGGGAACGCCGCGCTGATGATCGTCGCGTAGTTGCGCAGATCGAATCCCGGCGCGAAGTCGCGTCCCTGTCCCGCGGGTCCGGTGTACCCGTAGGTCACGCGGCTTGGATTGGCGACATCCGTGTTGTGGCCGTACTGATTTTCGCTGTACTTCCCGGAGTAGTGGCCATACGTGGCCTGCAGCGTGGTGCGGCCGTCACCCATCAGGTCGTACGTGGCGCCGAGCCGCGGCATCAGCTTGCGCGTATTGTCGACGGTCAGCAGATCGCCCGTGGCCTTGCCGTGCACGTTCTCGAACCGGGCGCCGGGGACGGGTACGCCATCGGCATCGACGGCCGGTTTGCCGCTGACGACGAGGTAGTCACTCTGGAAGACGTAGTCGGTTGCGCTCTGGGAGTTGCCGCCCCGGTTCGTGGCGCGATAGAGCTCGCCGCCGCCTTTCAGGTCGTGCGTGCCGGTACGCTTGCGCGACAGCGTGTACGACACGCTGCCCGTGAACTGCTTGTTGTTCCGGTCCTCGGGATCCAGCGCGCTGAAAAACGGCGCCGCGTAATGCAGCGAGGGCGGCACGCCGGCGACGACACCCCGCGTGCGGAAGGGCGACGCCGTAATCTCCGTCTTCGATCCACCTGACTGCAGCTGCTGCTTCTTTTGTGAGTACTGCAGGGTCGCGAAGAACTTCTGTGAGAGGACCCCGTTGTACGTCGTCACGAAAAGAGTGTTGGGGAACTTGCCGGTGACGAGCACGCTGGGGTCGAGCGACAAGGTGCTGTTCAGGCTCGGCCGATCCTTCTGCGTGACGCTGTTGGTCGTGAAATCTCCTGACAGCGTCTGGTTCGGCGCCACCGTTCCCGTCAGCTTGAGCTCGCCGCGCTTGGTCGTGTCCACGCGCGTATACGAGCCGCCTGTTTGCACGAAGGTGTTCGGCGTCGGGTCGCGCTGATAGCGTCCGGCGCTGAAGAACCACAGGCGATCGATCTTGATCGGGCCGCCGAACGTCCCTTCGTGATACTTGCTCAACACGTCCTGGTGGACGACGTTGTTCGCGCGCTCGCGCGGGGTTTCGTCGATCCACTTCGGGTTGCTGAAGTTCTCGCGGAAGCTGCCGGAGAAGCTGTTCCCGCCGCTCTTGGTGACGATGTTGATCACGCCGCCGGCAAACCGGCCCCACTCGGCGGAGATGCCGCCCGTCAGGACGTTGACCTCCTGGATGGCGTCTTCCGTGTACAGGCCGTTGGGCGTGCCGAAGACGTTGTCATTGATGTCCACGCCGTTGAGCATGAAGACGTTGTCGTAGGCGGTCGAACCCGCGATCGTCACCTGACTGGCGTTCGGCGTGTTGTTGGTCAAGCCGGGCGTCAGCTCGGCGATGTCCTGCGGACGTCGTCCGATGGGCAGCGCGTCGACTTCCGCTTTCGTGACCGCACGGTTGGTGGTAACGCTGACGAGCGGCGACGGCGCCTCGCCGACGACGTTCACCGTTTCGGTACGTCCTGCGACGAGCAGCGTCTGATTGACTTCGGCGACGCCTCCGAGCGGGAGAACGACGCTATCGGATGTGGCCGTCTGAAAACTCGGGATTTCGAACCGGACGGAGTACGTGCCGGCCGGCAACCCTTTGATGAAGAAAACGCCGTTCACGTCCGTGACGGCGGTGCGCTGTCCCTGGAGCGAGGGTGATGATGCGGTGACGGTGACGCCTGGGAGTGAAAGTCCGTCCGACGATTGGACGATACCTGTGATGGTGCCTGTTTGAACGCCCTGCGCAAGCGCCGTGGCTGCGACCACGAGCAGCGCACAGGTGACGAGACCGAACAGTCGCTTCATGCGCGTGACTCCAGTCAGAGGAGGGCGGGGTCCTTTCGGACCCGCCAAACGTGCGGAGAGTATACGCTCGGGGTACACGGGCGAAGCGCAACAGCTTCAGCAATTTAGAGAAACGCGTCTTATAATCGACAGACCCATCCGTGTCCTTCGACGATCAGATCAACGCGGCGCTCGACGGCACGATCAGCAGCCTCAGGGAGCATCTCGAGGCGCGGTTGCGCGATTTTTCGCGCAACGCGGTGCGCACCGCGACCGAGGAGCGCCAACAGGCTGTCAAGGCGGCGGTGGATGCCGCGTCGGCGGAAGTCCGTGCGCAGGCGGAAGCGCTGGTCGCCGGCATCCGCTCGCAGGCCGAGACGCAGGTTGCACAGATTAAAGCGGCCGCGCAGAAGCATGCGGAAGAGCTGAAGCGGGCGGCCGAATCGCAAGTCGCCGACCTGCGCAAGGCGCTGGAAGAGCTGCGCGCCCAGGCGCAGCAGCAGCTCGATGCCGCGCGACGCATCGCGCAGGCGGAAATCGAGAAGGCGCACGGCGAGATCGACAAAGCGCGCGGCGACGCATCGCAGGCCCGCAGCGACGCGGAGATCGCGCGCGGCGAGGCGGACGTCGCGCGCGCGGAGACCGAGTCGATCCGCGCGCATGCCAGGCAGGAGATTGCGAGGGCGCACGCGGAGATCGAGAAGACCCGCAAGGGCGCGGCGGCCGAGGCGGAAGAAGTTCTCATCGGGCGGCTCACGGCGGCGCATTCCGTCAGCGAGAAGAAGATCGCGGAGGCGATCGATCGCGCCCGCACCGACAGCCATCAGCTGGAGCTGTCGCGTGCCGCGCGGCTCGTGGGTGCGGTTCGCAACCTCGACGAGGCGCGCGGCCTCTCGGAAGTGCTCGAACGTCTGGTCCAGTGCTCGGGACATGAGGTCGATCGCGCGGCGATCCTGCTGGTCAAAGGCGAGCGGCTCGCCGGATGGCGTCTCGCCGGCTTTCCTCCGGGCGAGCCGTCGGCCAAGTCGATCGATCTCAGTGCGGACGAGGCGGGTCTGGCGGGCGCGGTGTTGAAAAGCGGCGTCCCGGCGTCACGCCCATCGGATGCGGCCGACGGTCCGGGCCTGCCGCCATTTGCCGGCAGCGCCGGCGAGCGGCACGCGATGGCGCTGCCGGTGCGGGTCGGCGGCGAGGTCGTCGCGGTGCTGTATGCGGACGCGCCACGCGTTGACGAACCCTCGTCAGACGCACGGTGGCCTGCGATACTGGAAGTGCTCGTTCGCCACGCGAGCCGCGTGCTCGAAGCGATGACGGTGCAGCAGGCGGCGGGGTTGTCGCTGCCGCGACCCGTGGCACGTGGTTCGCACACCACGGTGCCCGGTCCGGTTGAACATGCGGGCACGGGTGATGAAGATGCGGCGCGCCGGTATGCACGTCTGTTGCTCTCGGAAATCAGGATGTACCACGAACCGATTGTCGACGCGGCCCGCCGCTCGGGCGACCTGATGTCGCGCCTGCACGGCGAGATCGAACGCGCACGGAAGTTGTACGAGGCGCGTGTGCCGGAATCGGTGAGCGCGCGGGCCGAGTATTTCGATCAGGAACTGGTCCGCACGCTGGCGGGCGGCGATCGCAGTGTGCTCGGGGGCGCGCAATGAGGCCCGCCTTCGCTGCCGCGCTCGTGCTCTTTGCCATCGTCGCGCTCGACGTGCGCGCGCAGGAGGCGGAGATCACCGTTCCGCCGGCGCCGCCCGTCACGCTGCTGCCGACGGCGCATCCCGCGCTGCCGGCGCGTCCGAGCGACTTCTGGTTCGTTCCCTCGGAATTTCCGCCTGCGTCCACCGCACGCAGCGAGCTGCCGACGCAGAAGTTCGCGCGCGGCGCCAAGCTCGTGGACAGCGGCGACTTCGCGGCGGGCCTTGCCCTGATCGACGCCGCCGATGTGTCGGGCACGCCGCTGATGGCCTACTCACGTTATTACCGCGCCAAGGCACTCGCAGGCCTCAACCGCTTCTCCGATGCGCTCGCACGGCTCGACAGCCTCGAGGCGGAGCGTCAGGCCGGCTGGGCAGGGTATCTGTTCGCGGAAGGTGCGCCGATGCACCGCGCGGAGCTCGAGGTCGCGCGGCAGGATGCGAAGGAGGCGGTCCACATCCTGGAGGATCTCGCGAGCAAGCCGTCGCTCACGACGCCTGAAGAAGTCTGGCTTCGTCTCGGGCGCGCCGCGGAGGCGGATGGCAATCGCGACAAGGCGATCGACGCCTATCGGAAGGTCTACTACGAATATCCCCTGAGCCTGCAGGCGCTCGATGCGCAGAGCCTCCTCGCGCGTCTGGATAACGCCTCGCTCGCCGACAGGTTCACGCTGGAGCTCGCCCGCGCGGAGCGGATCTTCACCGCGCGCCGCTGGGCGCAGGCGCGCGCCGGCTTCGAGCCGCTCGCCGGCATCGCCACCGGCGACGACAAGGAACTGGTCGCGCTTCGTCTGGCCGAGTGCGATTACTACCTCGATCGCTTCCGCGCGTCGCGCGACGCCTTGCAGCCATATCTCAAGGGTGCCTCGCGCAAGGCGGAAGCCCGCTTCTTCTCTCTGACCGCCACCCGCGCGCTCGGCGACAACGACACGTATGTCGCCGAAGCGCGTGCGCTCGTCGAGGAGTTCCCCCACAGCACGTGGGCCGCGGAGACGCTGAACAACCTCGCATCGCATTACGTCATCCTCGATGACGATGCGACGGCGGACGACGTGTTCAAGGAGCTGTGGCGCCGCTTTCCCGACAGCCGCTACTCCGAGCGTGCCGCGTGGAAGGTCGGCTGGTGGGCGTACAAGAACGGCCGCTTTGCCGACGCGGCGCAGGCGTTCGATGCCGGAGCGGCCGCATTCCCGCGCGCCGACACGCGCCCGGCATGGCTCTACTGGTCCGGGCGCGCGCACGATCAGACAGGGGAGACCGCGATCGCCAACGAGCGGTACCGGCTCGAGCTCGCCGACTACGAGAACTCGTACTACGGCCGCCTCGCCGCGAAGCTCCTCGCGTCGCGCGGCGAGCCCGCCGTCGAGGGCACCGTCACGATTCCGCCGGTCCTGGGCGCTGTCCCGGTGCCGACCGCGGACGTGGTCCGCCAGCTTGTAGGCCTCGAGATGTATGACGCGGCGCTCAAGGAGCTCCAGTACGCGCAGCGCGAGTGGGGCGACACGCCGGCCATCGAGGCGACCATCGCGTTCATCCGGCACGAGCAGGCGCAGCACGAGACCGCGCCGGATCGCTTCGACCATCTGCGCGGCGCCATCAACACGATGAAGCGCGCCTATCCGCAGTACCTCGCGGCGGGCGGCGAGGACCTGCCGCCGGCGGTGCTCGAGGTGATTTACCCGCTCGACTACTGGCCGTTCATCGACAAGTACGCGAAGGCCAACGATCTCGATCCGTACCTCATGGCCGCGCTCATCGCGCAGGAATCGACCTTCACCGCCGATGTCAGGTCCGGCGCCAATGCGTACGGCCTGATGCAGCTGCTGCCGGCGACCGGCCGTTCCTACGCGGGCAAGGTCGGCCTTGGCCGGTTCACGACGTCGATGCTGACGATGCCGGAAGCCAACATCCGCATGGGCATGCGCTACTTCAAGGAGTTGTCGGACCGCCTCGGGGGAGCGCCCTTCGCGCTGGCGAGCTACAACGCCGGACCGAACAAGATCGTGCAGTGGATCAACGAGCGTCCTGGCATTCCGCAGGACGAGTTCATCGACGACATCCCGTTCCCCGAGACGCAGAACTACGTCAAGCGCATCCTCGGAACGGCCGAAGACTACCGTCGCCTGTACGGCGGCGGCCTGCTCGAGCCCGGCAGCCTGAAGAAAGCGCCGCCGCTCACACGGGTGCGTGTGCAGCCGACGGCGAAGCCCGTCAGGAAGGCGCCGGCCAGGAACGCCTCCGCAAAGAAATCGAAGCCCAGAACCAGCACGAACAAAACTCGCTGATCGATGGACGAGGCCCTCGAGCTGACCAGCCGCGTCGAGGCGACGCACTTCTGGTTCCGAGGATTCCGCAGCTTCGTCGCGCCCGCGATCGCGGAGATCGCCGGCGGGCGGCGCGATTTGTACGTGCTCGACTGCGGATGCGGCACGGGCTACAACCTCGCGACGCTGCTTCGTCCCTGCGGCCGCGCATTCGGTTTCGACCTGACGCCCGCTGGTCTTGCCTTCGCTCGCAGCGCCGGCGTTCCGCTGGCGCGCGCGAACATGTCGGCGATCCCCTTTCAGTCCGGCCGCTTCGATCTCGTCACCTCCTTCGACGTCATGCAGTACGTGGACGAAGACGAGGCGGTGGTGAAGGAGATGGCGCGCGTGATGAAGCCGGGCGGCGGGTTGGTCGCCACGGCATCCGCGATGGACATGCTTCGCGGCGGACATGCCGGCACCTGGCCGGAACGGCGCCGCTACACGACTTCGCGAATGCGATCGATCGTCGAGGGCGCCGGCCTGCAGGTGCGCCAGCTGACGTACCTGTTTGCCTCGCTGTTTCCGGCGATGCTGGCCGCGCGGGTGATCCAGAGGGCGGGTGGGGCGGGTGGGGCTGGTGAGGCGGGTGAGGCGGGTGGCGATGATTGGGAGATGAGCGTGCCGGCGCCGCCGATCAACACCGCACTGACGTGGATGCTCGCGGCGGAAGCGGCGCTCTCACGCCGCATCCCCATGCCTGTCGGCAGCTCCGTCATGGTCGTGGCGCGCAAGTGATCGCTGTTACACCACGTAGTCGGCCCGGGCGGTTTCGTCCACCGGCTGCTGCGCCGAGACGCGCCGGAAGATCGGCGTGAGCGCGGTCGCCAGCGCGAGGTTCAGTATCACCGTATAGAGCGCGGAATACCCGGGCAGGCCGTAGCCGCCGATGCTCAACGGGTACACCGACGCGAAGTTGACGGAGACCGCCATCCAGGTGCCGAGCGCTGTGCCGACCGCCCAGCCGACCAGCAGCGCCCAGTCGTTGAACCACCGTGTGAATGCGCCGAGCAGCACGGCGGGCGCCGTCTGGATGATCCAGATTCCGCCGAGCAGCTGAAGCTGAATGGCGTACTGCGTCGGGACGAGGAGGATGAACGCGAGCGCGCCCGCCTTGACGACAAGCGACATCCACTTCGCCATCTGCGCCTCCTGCTTCGGCGTGCAGTCGGGGCGGATGAACTCGCGATGGATGTTGCGCGTGTAGAGGTTGGCGGACGCGATCGACATGATCGCGGCTGGCACGAGCGCGCCAATGCCGATGCCCGCGAATGTCACGCCGACGAACCACGACGGAAAGCTGTGGAGCAGCAGCGCCGGCACGGCGAAGTTCGTGCCGTAGGTCTTGAAGCCTTGCGCGTACTCGGGCATCTTGTCGACGCCGGCGGCGAGCGCCATGAAGCCGATGAGGGCGAGGAAGCCGAGCATCAGCGAGTACAGCGGCAGGATCGTCGCATTCCGGCGGATCGCGTGGCCGCTGCTCGCGCTCAGGATCGCCGTCATCGAGTGCGGGTAGATGAAGAGCGCCAGCGCGGAGCCGAGCGCGAGCGTCGCGTACGATCCGTACGCGCCGATCGTATTCGGACCGGGAACCGCGAGGATGAGCTTCTCGGGCGCGACCGCGGCGAAGATCTTTGCGTAGCCGCCAAGCTCAATGGGAACGACGATGACCGCGGCGAACGCGGTGAGGTAGATCAGCAGGTCCTTGACGATGGCGATCGCGGCGGGCGCGCGCAGGCCGCTCGAATAGTCGAACGCGGCGAGAATCGCGAACGATACGAGGAGCGGTATCACCGCCATCAGCCCCTGCCCCTGCACGCCGAGCGCGCCGATCATCACCTGGAGCCCGACCACCTGCAGCGCGATGTAAGGCATCGTCGCGATGATGCCGGTGACGGCCACGGCGAGCGCGAGCCAGCGGTTGCCGAAGCGGCCGCGGACGAAATCTGCGGCGGTGATGTAGTTGTGCTTGTGCGCGACACGCCAGATGCGCGGAAACACGAGGAACAGGATCGGGTAGATGACGATCGTGTAGGGGACCGCGAAGAAGGCGAGCGCGCCGGCGCCGAAGGCGAGCGCGGGCACGGCGATGAAGGTGTACGCGGTGTAGAGATCGCCGCCGACGAGGAACCACGTGATGACGGTCCCGAACCGCCGGCCGCCGAGCCCCCACTCGTGAAGCTGATCGAGGTCGCCCTTGCGCCAGCGCCCGGCCGCGAAGCCAAGCCAGGCGACAAAGCCGAAGAGCAGTACGAAAATCGAGAGCGCCGTCCAGTTCAGCTGCTGCATGGTTGTCCCGCGCCTAGCGCCCTGTGTCCTCGACGGCGAAATAGACGATAGCCGTCAGGCCGGCGCTAATCACCACCCACAGGAGCTGGTACCAGTAGAAGAAGGGAATGCCCTGCCACGTCGGCTCGACCCTGTTGTAAAAGGGAGGCCAGAGCACGGCGACGGCCTCGACGACGAACAGCAGATACCACCAGCTCCATCCCTCTCGCGCCGAACTGTTCACACACGATCTCCTTCTGTTCGAGAGAACCGGCCTGTCACGCTGATATGGCAGGGCATTCTAGCCCATCCTTGACGCCGCGACCGCGGCCCGCGTCATACTCGCTACGTGCGGCCCTCTGCACGACTTCTCGCCTATGTGTGGCGCTATCGCAGCGCCTTCCTCGCCGGCTTCCTGTGCATCGTTGCGACGACCGCCCTGACGCTGGCCGGCCCCTGGGTGCTGAAGTACGCGATCGACGATCTGACGCGAGGCGTGACGGCGGCGAAGCTGCGCTTCTATGCCGGCGCCATCCTGGGATTGACGGCCGTCGGCGGCATCTTCCGGTTCCTGCAGCGGCGCATCATGATCGGGGCCTCGCGCGACATCGAGTTCGACCTGCGCAACGACTTCTTCGCGCGGCTGCAGCTGTTCGAGCCGGCGTACTTCCATCGCAATCGCACCGGCGATCTGATGTCGCGCGCGACCAACGACCTCAACGCCGTGCGCATGATGATCGGCCCGGCCGTCATGTATCTCTCGAACACCGTGCTGACCTTCATCGCGGTGATCGTGCTGATGCTGTCGCTGAACGTTCGCCTCACGCTGCTGTCGCTGATTCCGCTGCCGATTCTCTCCGTCGCCGTCTACTTCTTCGGCGCGGCGATTCACCGGCGGTTCGACAAGATTCAGGAGCAGCTGTCGACGATCAGCGCGGTGACGCAGGAGGCGCTCGCGGGCGTGCGCGTCGTGCGCGCGTATCGCCAGGAGCGGTTCGAGACCGGCCGGTTCCGCGAGGCGAACACCGAGTACGTCCGTCGCAACCGCACGTTGATCCGCGTCCAGGGCGCGTTCTTCCCGATCATGGGACTGCTGATGGGCATCGGCGCGCTCCTCGTGCTCTGGCTCGGCGCGCAGGACGTGATCAACGGCCGCATGACGGTGGGCGAGCTCGTCGCCTTCAACTCCTACTTGATGATGCTCGCGTGGCCGATGATCGCCTTCGGCTGGGTGACGAACCTGCTGCAGCGCGGCGCCGCGTCGTGGAAGCGGATGCTGGAGGTGCTGGCCGCGGAGCCGGCGATCACCGATGCCGGCGCGAACACCGACGTGACGTCGCGCGACCAGATTCGCGGCGACGTCGAGTTCCGCGAGCTGACGTTCTCTTATGGCGGTACGGTCGTCCTTCGCAACATTTCCGCGAAGCTGCCAGCGGGCACGACGACGGCAATTGTCGGCGCGACCGGCTCGGGGAAGTCGACGCTGTTGAACCTGCTGCCGCGTCTGAACGATCCGCCGCCGGGTACCGTGTTCGTCGATGGCATCGACGTGCGTGATCTTCCCCTGGCGGCCGTGCGCGGGGCCATCGGGTTCGTCCCGCAGGAACCGTTCCTCTTCAGCGCGACGATTGCGGACAACATCGCCTTCGGCGTCGCCGACGGGGCGCGCGAGGACATCGAGCGCGCGGCGCACATCGCGCGCCTCGACAAGGACCTGTCAGATTTTCCGAAAGGCTACGACACGGTCGTAGGAGAGCGCGGCATCACGCTGTCGGGCGGGCAGAAGCAGCGGACGGCGATTGCCCGCGCCGTGATGACGGACCCGAAGATCCTCGTGCTCGACGACGCGCTGTCAGCGGTGGATACCTACACTGAAGAGGAAATTCTGTCGCGGCTCTCTGGCGTCATGCGATCGCGGACGACCATCATCGTCTCGCATCGCATCTCGACGGTGCGCACCGCGGATCAGATTCTCGTGCTCGATGACGGCGCGATCGTCGAGCGCGGCACGCACGACGAGTTGGTGGCACGCCACGGTTTGTACGCGGAGCTCTATCGGAAACAGCTCCTCGAGGAAGAATTGGCAGCGTCGTAATGTCCATCCACGAAGAAGACGTCCTCGGGAAGGCGTACGACGCACGGCTGATGCGGCGGCTGATCACGTACCTGCGGCCCTACAAGCCGGAGGTCGTGCTCGCCACGGCGGCGATCATCGGCCACTCGGCGCTGGAGCTCGCGCCGCCCTTCCTGGTCAAGCTCGTGATCGATCGCTACATCCCGGCGCGCGACGCCGGCGGCCTGTCGCTGATTGCCGTGGTGTATCTGGCGGTGCTGCTCGGCTCCTTCGCGCTCGATTACGTGCAGACGTGGCTGCTGCAGCTCACGGGGCAGCGCATCATGTTCGACATGCGCATGCAGATCTACGAGCACCTGCAGCGCCTCGACCTGAAGTTCTACGACCGCAATCCGGTCGGCCGCCTCATGACGCGCGTCACGACCGACGTCGACGTCCTCAACGATCTCTTCACCTCCGGCGTCGTGTCCGTCTTCGGCGACGTCTTCACGCTCGTCGGCATCATGGTGATGATGATCTGGATCGACTGGCGCCTGGCGATTGTCGCCTTCTCGGTCCTGCCGCTCATCTGGCTCGTCACGCAATGGTTCCGGAGAAACGTCCGGGAGTCCTACCGGACGGTGCGCATCTGGATTGCGCGCATCAATGCCTACCTGCAGGAGCGAATCACCGGCATGGCGACGGTGCAGCTGTTCCGGCGCGAAGCGCGAGACTTCGCGGAGTTCGATCGCATCGACCGGACCTACCGCGACGCCAACGTGCAGTCGATCTTCTATTACGCGGTGTTCTACCCGGCCATCGAGTTGATCAGCGCGATCGCGGCGGCGCTGATCATCTGGTTCGGCGGCGGATGGGTGATGATGGGCGCACTGACGCTCGGCTCGCTCGTCGCCTCACTCCAGTATTCGTCGCGCTTCTTCCGCCCCATCAGCGACATGTCGGAGAAGTTCAACGTGCTGCAGGGCGCGATGGCGTCGTCCGAGCGGATCTTTCAATTGCTCGATACGGAGGTGGAAATCGTCTCGGGATCCGGGATGCGGGATGCGGGATCCGAAAGACACGGATCCCGGATCCCGGATCCCCGATCCCGGCTCGGTCGTATTGCTTTCGAGAACGTGACTTTCGCCTACGTTCCCGGCGAGCCGGTGCTGCGGAATGTGTCCTTCACCGTTGATCCCGGCCAGCGCGTTGCCCTCGTGGGCGCGACGGGCTCCGGCAAGACGACGATCGTCAGCCTGCTCCTGCGGTTCTACGACGTGCAGCAGGGCCGAATCACGATTGGCGGGGTCGACGTCCGCGACATGGACGTCCACGAACGGCGATCGATGTTCGGGCTGGTCCTGCAGGACGTGCATCTGTTCTCCGGCACCATCGGCGGAAACGTCCGTCTCGGCAACGAGTCCATAGACGAGGCGGCTGTCAGGCGGGCGGTGGATGCGGTGCATGCGGGTCCGTTCATCGATCGACTGCCGCAGGGATTGGACACGCCGGTGGCCGAGCGCGGCGCCACGCTGTCGGTCGGTCAGAAGCAGCTGCTTTCCTTCGCGCGCGCGCTCGCGTTCGATCCGCCGGTGCTCGTGTTGGACGAGGCGACATCGAGCGTGGATACGGAGACCGAGCTGCTCATTCGCGATGCGCTGAAGGTGGTGATGCGCGGACGGACGACGATTGCGATCGCGCATCGTCTTTCGACGATTCAGGACATGGACCGCATCCTCGTGCTACACAAAGGCGAGCTGCGCGAGGCGGGTACGCATCAGGAACTGCTCGCGCAGCGCGGCATTTATCACCGGTTGTATCAGCTGCAGTTCAAGGATCGGGAGCTCGTCAACAGCCGGTAGACAGTTTGCAGTCTCCAATGCGGACCCATGAATGACCGGGACGCACTCGAGGCCGTTCGCCATGCGGCGCTGTGGTTTACACCGAGCGAAGATGGTCTTGCACCGCTGCTGGATCTCATCGGCGACGCGCGCCTCGTACTTATCGGGGAGGCGACCCACGGCACCGAGGAGTTCTATCGAATCCGCGCGAATCTGACGCAGGCGCTGATCCAAAGCAAACAGTTCAACATCGTTGCCGTCGAGGCGGACTGGCCCGATGCATACCGCGTAAACAGGTGGGTCAGGCATCTGACGCGGGAACCTGAGCCTGCCGTCGCGCTCGACGACTTCATCCGTTTCCCCCGATGGATGTGGCGCAACACCGTCATCGTCGACTTCGTCGAGTGGCTTCGTCGTTACAACGCGAAGCGGATGACGGGCGACCGCGCCGGTTTCTACGGCCTCGACTTGTACAGCCTGCATCGATCGATGGACGCCGTGCTGACCTATCTCAGCAAGGTCGATCCGGAAGGTGCCAATCGCGCACGGCGCCGCTACGCCTGCTTCGAGCAGTTCGGCGACGACGCGGCGCAGGCCTATGGCTATGCGGCCACGCTCGGCCTGTCGCGCTCCTGCGAAGACGATGTGGTGGCGCAACTGCTGGAGCTGAGAAAGGCCGCCGCGGTCTACGCGAATCGGGACGGTCGCGTCGCGGAGGACGACTACTTCTTCGCGGAGCAGAACGCGCGCCTCGTGACGAACGCGGAGCGGTACTACCGCGCGATGTTCGGCGGCCACGTCGAATCGTGGAACCTCCGCGACACGCACATGATGGAAACGCTCGACGCGCTGCTCGCATGGGCGGCCAAGCAGTCGGGCTACGCGCGCGCGGTCGTCTGGGCGCACAACTCGCACCTCGGTGACGCGCGGGCGACGCAGATGGGCGACTGGGGCGAGCTGAACCTCGGACAGCTGACGCGCGAGCGCCACGGCGACAGGGCATTTCTCGTCGGCTTCACGACGCACACCGGAACGGTGACCGCGGCGCGAGAATGGGATGAACCCGCCGAGCGGCGGCGCGTGACCCCATCGATCCGGGGGAGTTACGAGCATCTGTTCCACGAGACGGGTTTCGAGCGCTTCATCCTTCCCTCGGCGGAGTGCCGGGATGCGCTTGCCGCGTCGCGGCTCGAGCGCGCCATCGGCGTCGTCTACACACCGGAGACGGAGCGCGCGAGTCACTACTTCCGCGCGCGGATTGCGGAGCAATTCGACGCGGTGATTCACGTGGATACCACCGCGGCGCTGACGCCGCTGGAGCGCTGGTCGCGCGAGACTTCGGATCTGCCGGAAACCTACCCGACGGGGGTGTGATATGCAGAGCGGCATGGTGATCGATGCAGTGCGGATCACTGATGGCCCGAACCTCCTGGACGCAGACCTCCACCTGCCGGAGCACGCGCGCGGCCTCGTCGTTTTCGCGCACGGCAGCGGCAGCAGCCGCTTCAGCAGCCGGAACCGTCAGGTCGCCGACTACCTCAACAAAGGTCATTTCGCGACGCTGCTGCTCGACCTGCTGACGCAGGCCGAGGAGGGTATCGACGTTCGCACGGCGGAGTTTCGATTCGACATCCAGCTGCTCGGCCGCCGCGTGGTCGCGGCGACTGACTGGGCGGCGCATCATCCAGTGGTCGGCCGGCTGCCGATCGGTTACTTTGGCGCCAGCACGGGCGCGGGCGGTGATGACGAGCCCGTGATCGAGATGAACGAAACCGCGCTGCGGCGTATGCGCGCGCCGGTCGAACTGGCAATCGTGCCGGGCGCCACGCATCTGTTCGAAGAGCCCGGGACGCTCGAGGAAGTCGAGCGGCTGGCACTCGACTGGTTGAATCGGCACCTATGAGCGGCGGCGCATTCGTCGATCGTCGTGAAGCGGGACGGGTGCTGGCGGCACGCCTGCAGCAATACGCGGGACACGACGACGTCGTCGTGCTCGCGCTTCCGCGAGGCGGCGTTCCCGTCGCCTACGAAGTAGCATCGGCGCTTGGCGCGCCGCTCGACGTCTTCCTCGTGCGCAAGCTGGGAACGCCTGGCCATCGAGAGCTTGCCATGGGTGCCATCGCCTCGGGCGGCGTGCGCGTGCTGAACGACGATGTCGTGCGGTGGTACGGCATCCCTGAAGCGGCGATCGAAAGCGTGGCGCGTGAGGAAGCGCAGGAGCTGCAGCGCCGCGAGCGCGCGTACCGTGAGGGACGACCCGCGCCCGAGCTCGGCAAGCACATCGTCATCCTCGTCGATGATGGCCTCGCCACTGGATCGACGATGCGTGCGGCCGCCCAGGCGATCCGCGCACATCATCCCTCGCGCGTCGTCGTCGCCGTTCCTGTCGGGGCGCCGCAGACCTGCCGCGAGCTTGGCGAAATCGCAGACGAGGTGATCTGCGCGCGAATGCCCGAGCCATTCTCAGCCGTCGGGCAGTGGTACCTGAACTTCGACCAGACAGACGACGAAGAAGTGCGCGACCTCCTGCAGAAGAGCACCTCCACAACTCGAGCGTAAGGCGGGCATTTTCGTTGCTTCGATCTCCTGTACTGCGCGTCTGTCTACGGATTGCAGGAGGAGAGACACCCATGTCAGCAGTGAAGAAGCTTGTCGCGATCGCCGGCGTAATCGGCGTCGTGGGTGGCAGCGTCGCGTGCGGCGCGACCACCAACGGCACGTCGGGTACCACGAGCGCTCCGGTGTACGTCCCGCCGACGTCGAACACGCCATCGACGACTGCGAATACAACACCTACCGAGGTCAACAACAGCGCATACGGCGTCGTCCCCGCAGGACAGGAGCTCGACGTTCGCCTCGGCACGACGCTGAGCTCGGGAACCGCAAAGGTCGAGCAGCGGTTCGAGGCGACGACGGTTGCCGACCTGATGCAGAACGGACGGGTGCTGGTTCCCGCGGGTTCAACCGTGCGCGGCGTCGTCTCGGCTGTCGATCCCGCGGATCGCATTCATCGCGCGGGCAGCCTGACGCTGTCGTTCGATGAGGTCACCGTTCGCGGCCGCACGACGCCGATTCGCGCGATGGCGACCAGCGTGTTCGAAAGCGGCGGCATTCGTGAGGAGAAAGGGACCGCGGGCATCGGCGCCGGTGCGGGTGCGGTCGTCGGCGGCCTTCTCGGCGGGGTGAAGGGAGCCATTCTCGGCGCGGTGATCGGCGCGGGCGGCGCCATTGCGGCAACCGAAGGCAAGGACATCGAGCTGCCGGCGGGATCGATTATCCGCATCCGCCTCGATCAGCCGGTGACGGTCAGATAGGTCAGATAGAAGGAGGCGCGTATGGCAAATCAGGGTTCTGCGCGACAGGACCGACCAGCGGATCAGTCCGTACCGATGCGGCGGGCACGTTCCGGCGGCCAGATGAGCCGCTGGGATGCGACGAGCTATGGTCCGTTCGCCTGGATGCGGCAGATGCAGGACCAGCTCGATCGGGCGTTCAACGGCCTCTGGAGCGGCAGTGGAACGCCGTCCGCGTGGACGCCGGAGACCGTATTTGGTCCATCGGACTGGTCGCCGGCCATTGACGTGTTCCAGCGCGGCAACGATCTCGTCATCCGCGCGGATGTGCCCGGCTTGTCGAGAGACGATATCACCGTGGACATCGCGGACGATCAGCTGACCATCCGCGGCGAGCGCCGGTACGATCACGAGGAAGAGCGCGACGGCGTGTTCCGCAGCGAGCGGAGCTACGGCAGCTTCTGCCGGGCCGTTCCGCTGCCGCAGGGCGCGATTGCGGACAGCGCGAAGGCGGTGTTCAACAACGGCGTGCTCGAGATCACGGTGCAGGCCCCCTCATTCGACGTGCGGAGAGGGCGCCGCGTCGAAATCAAGGAAGGGGCTGAGAAGAAGCAGGGGCAGCCGCAGAATCAGAAGGGCTGACCGACTCCTCTTCGGTCGAAGACGTTTCTTCGACCGGTGGTTCAACGGCCGCCGGCGGCGGGTCCGCCGGCGGCGGTACCTCGACACGCGCGCGCTCACGGCGGCGGAACAGCCGATCGATCAGGCTCGGTGTGCTCGCCTGCGGATTCCATCCGAGGCGCAGCACCGTCACCTGGATCCTTTTGCGTCCGAAGCGGAGCGCTTCCTTGCAGTTCCACATGTAGAGATCGAGGATGCGGCCCTGCACGCGCGGGCCGGTGTCCATGATCGTGTAGACGCCGTTGTAGCGGATGTTGTCCGTGGAGACGTTGACGACGCTGCCGACGGGCAGGATCGAATCGTCCGCGGCCGCGATGCCCGTGCGCACCTCCGTCCCCGACGCGGTCGTCGTCCCCTTGCAGTACGCGGTGGAGGAGAACTCCAGCCGCGCGCCCGGGACGGGCGCACTCGGATCGACGACGCCAGACGTGCCGCCCCACGGAAGCAGATCGAACGTCGTCGCTTCGTAGTACAGCAGCAGGCCGCCGATGACGACCGTCATCACCACGAGACGGTGGGAGTTGGACCCCGAAAGGATTCGTTTCATCGAAAATGTTCGTAGCCGGCCGGTAGCTCGCGTTCACCGGACGCGGTGCGCAAAACGACACCGCCGCCCTTCGTCACCAGACCAATCCGTGTTATCGGCAGATCGCCGGCCTGACTCTTCACCGCCCGCAGACGTCCTTTCCAGGCAGGCCGGGAGGTGAACAGCAGCTCGTAATCGTCGCTGTAAAACGTCTCTGATCCACTCACGGCCGGAATTGATGCCTCGTCCACCGCGATGCCGACGCCGGATGCGGCGGCAATCTGGCGCAATCCGTCCGCCAGCCCGTCGCTCAAATCGATGCAGGCGCTCGCGGCGCGGTTTCGACCGAGCAGCATCCCCATGCGCACTCGCGGCACGGGGCGGAGATACTTCTCGACGAGCGGCGCGGACCCTTCGGGTCCGCGGCCTGGTGGACCTGAAAGGTCCGCTCCGCTCCGGAAAAATTTCAACCCCAACGCCGCGCCGCCCAGCGTGCCCGTCACGTACACCTCGTCACCGGGTCGTGCGCCCGCGCGCGTCAGCACGCGCCGCGGTTTCACCGATCCCGTCGCGGTGACATCGATCATCAGCGGCCCGGGACCTTGCCCCGAGCCGAGTCGAGGGGAGCGAGTGATATTGCCTCCCACGATCGCCACACGATGCGTGTCCGCCAGCGCGACGAGTCCGTCCACCATGGCATCGACGTCCGCGACCTCGAGCTGGTCGGGCAGTACGAACGAGAGCAGCGCGGCGCGCGGCCGCGCGCCCATCGCGGCCAGATCGCTCAGGTTCACCGCGAGCGCACGGTGGCCGATGGCGTCGGGCGGCACGAAGCGCCGATCGAAGTGAACACCTTCAACAATCGCGTCGGTCGTCAGCACGTCGAACGTGCCGCGTTCCGGCCGAAGAACGGCTGCGTCGTCGCCCGGGCCGACCACGACCCAGGACGGCTTGGCGAGGCGCTGGGTGATGCGGGAAATAAGCGCGTGCTCGCCGATGTCGGAGACGGTGCGATTGGTCACGAGCGGGCAGCTGGCGGCGGGCAGCTGGCAGCTGGCAGCAGTGAACGAGTGCATGCCGCCCGCTGCCCGCTGCCCGCTGTATGTGGGAGCGTAAGGTGCCCGCTTTGCCGTGTGGGGAGGTCGAATGAACCTGCAAAAGCAGGTGGAGCCACTGTTATCAGCCGCGCTTCAGGCTTCCTCGCAACAGAGGCATGCACAACGCGCGACCTCGCGGCTCGCTTGGGTTTTACGTTGGCTCAGACGAGCCTCCGAAACCATCACGAGCAAAGCAGGACTTCGGGATCTTAACGTGCGGTCAGAGGCCGGTCAAGATGCGCTAACCGCTTGTTTTACGGCGATTTGCGCGAGAACGTCATCCACGATCTGCTCGAGCCGCAGCGCCCGCTCGTTCAGCTCGCCGTGGGCGCTCGATTCCTGCTGACGAGCCCGGAAGAAGTCGTCGGCAACGTTGAGCGCGACAAGGATGGCGAGCCCGAGCATATCGCTCTCGGGCGCGGCGTTGACCGCCGCGCGCATCTTCTGGTCCACATACGCGGCCAGTTCCGCGATGTAGCGCTCGTCGAGACCGCTGCGGATTGGATACCGCTGCCCGGCTATCTTCGGAGTCGGCGAGGCGCGCGCGCAGCGTGGAGAGGTCCTGCGAGAGCCGCGCGTTGTCCTCCGCGGCCTTCGCCTGCTCCGCGCGCAGGCGCGTCACCATCGCGACAAGCAGTGTGATCTTTTCCTCGAGACGATCGATCGGCTCGACATCAACCGTTCGCAGTGCTGCCTGTTTGACCATCGCGCAAGATGGTAGCACGGCCGCTCAACGCTGCACCGCTCCGTGCCGCTCTATCAATGCGGCAACGATCGCTTCCATCGCGCTGTGAACTTCCGCATCGGTGAGCGTTCTGTCAGATGCCCGGAACGTGAGGCGCAGCGAGAGGCTGACTTTTCCTTCGGGGATCCCCTTGCCCTGATATCGATCGAATTCGCGAATCTGCACCAGTGTCGGCGGCGCCGCTGCGCGCGCCGTTGCGCGCACCGCGTCGGCGCTCAACGCGGCGTCGATGAGGATCGAGATGTCGCGCGTCACCGAGGGATAGCGCGGCAGCGCCTCGATGCGCATGTCTTCCTTCGGCGCGAGATTCTCCGCTGCGTCGAGATCGATTTCCGCGACGTAGACCGCATCGTTGGCCGGCAGGCCGTGCGCTTCGGCGATGGCGGGCGTGAGCTGGCCCATGACGCCGATGCGTTCTCCGCGCGCGAGCACGGCCGCCGAGCGTCCCGGCACCAGCCAGTTCTCGCGACGTGTATCGGTCGTCACCTCGAGCCGCAGCGCCTCGCCGACACGCTCGACGATCCCTTTCATGTCGAAGAAGTCGACGTCGCGCGCGCCGCCGCTCCAATGCTCGAGCGAGGCCGCGCCGGTCCAGGCGCACGCAATCGACCGGCGCTCCCCGGTGCTTCGCGTGAAGCGATTCCCCACCTCGAACAATCGCACGTCCCTCTGTTCGCGGCGGCGGTTGTGCGCCACAGCATCCACCAGGCTCGGCAATGCGGAGGGGCGCAGGACCGCGAAATTCTCCGACAGCGGGTTCGCAATCGGCGCCAGCTCGCCCTCTGATGCGAACGGTGCCGCGGCGGCCGACGCGACGAAGCCGAAGGTCATCGCCTCCGAGAAGCCGGCCGCGGTCATGACGGTACGCAGATGCCGCGCGCGGCCGATGCGCGGGTCGTTGGGGGGCGGAGCGAACGTCAGGGCCGGGAACGTCGAGGGCAGCTTGTCGAACCCGTAGTGCCGCGCGACCTCTTCGATGAGATCCACTTCGCGCGTGACGTCGACGCGCCGCGTCGGCACCGTCACATCCCATCCACTCTCCGTCGCCTCCCTGAGCGTGAAGCCGAGGCTCTCGAGGATCCGCTTGACGTCTCCCTCGGGAACCGATGTGCCGAGCAGGCCGCTGATCTTCGAGCGGCGCAGCTTGAGCGTCAGCGGCTCGATGCGCTGCGGGTAGCGATCGACGACGGTCGCGCGCGCTTTGCCCGCACCAATGGTCTCGAGCAGCGCGCACGCGCGTTCCATCGCGGTCACGGGCAGCCGCGGATCGAGCCCGCGCTCGAAACGCATGCTCGCCTCGGTCTTGAGCATCAGCTTCCTGCTAGTCCTGCGCACCGACAGCGGATTGAAGCACGCGCTCTCGAGCACGATGACCGTCGTCCCGTCGGCGACTTCAGAAGCGGCGCCGCCCATCACCCCGGCCACCGCGACCGGCCGCTGCGCATCCGCGATGACGAGCATGTCGTCGGTGAGCTCGCGCTTCTCGCCGTCGAGGGTGGTCATCGACTCGCCCGATGCCGCCGTGCGCACGCGGATCTGCGCGCCTTCGAGCTTGCTGAAGTCGAACGCGTGCATCGGCTGCCCCATCTCGAGCAGCACGTAGTTGGTGACGTCGACGATGTTGCTGATCGGGCGCACGCCGGATGCCTGCAGGCGCGCCTGCATCCAGCCGGGCGAAGGACCGACCGTGACGTCGGCGACGGCGCCCGCGTAGCGCGGGCAGAGGTCGCCGTTCTCGATGATCACGTCGATATCTGACTTCTCGACGGCTTTCAACGACGCGAGGCGCAGCGAGGATCCGTCCTCTTCCTCCCCGCTCGACTTGCCACGCGCCACCGGCCGGCGCATCGGCAGGTTGAACGCGGTGGCGATCTCGCGCGCCATCCCCATCACCGACATGCAATCGGGCCGGTTGCCCGTAACCTCGAAATCGATCACCGCATCGGCTTTCGCGATGTTGCTTTCCGGCGAGCTCCAGTCGATGTGCTCGAGCCCTTCCACCGCGAAGCCGCGCACCGACATCGTCTTCGCGATCTCGTCGGGAGACGCGGTGACGTCGACGAAGTCGCGCAGCCAGGAGACCAGCACTCTCATACGGGGAACTGCTCCAGGAAGCGCAGGTCGTTTTCGTAGAACAGGCGGATGTCATCGACGCCGTAGCGCAGCATCGCCACCCGCTCCATCCCCATGCCGAAGGCGAAGCCGGTGTACTTGTCGGGGTCGTAGCCGACGGCCTCGAACACCGCGGGATGCACCATGCCGCTGCCAAGGATCTCCAGCCAGCCGGTCTGCTTGCACGTGCCGCAGCCGGAACCGCCGCACGCGCGGCAGCTGACATCGACTTCCGCGCTCGGTTCCGTGTACGGGAAGAAGCTCGGACGCAGCCGTACCTTCACGCCCTCGCCGAAGAGCGCGCGCATCATCGCCTCGAGCGTCCCTTTCAGATCCGCAAGCGTGATCCCTTCGCCGACGACGAGCCCTTCGAACTGCTGGAACATTGGCGTGTGACTGCGATCGAGGTTGTCGCGGCGATAGACGCGCCCGGGCACGATGATGCGCACCGGCGGCGGGAACGTCTTCATGTAGCGGATCTGCATCGCGGAGGTGTGCGTGCGCAGCAGGGTCGCCGCGCGCACTTGCGCCTCCGGCACCGTGCCACGCTGCCCGCCTTCAAAGCGGTGCGCTCCCCACGTGCCGCCGGCGACCGGCGCGTCGAGGTAGAGCGTGTCCTGCATGTCGCGCGCGGGATGATCGGGCGGCATGTTGAGCGCCTCGAAGTTGTGGAAGTCGTCCTCGACCTCCGGGCCTTCGAGGATCTCGTAGCCCATGTGCGTGAAGATGTCCTCGACGTCGCGGCGCACGCGCATCAGCGGATGGATGCGCCCCATCGGCAGCGTGCGCCCGGGCAGCGTGACGTCGACGCCGCCGGACGGCTGGCGTGTCGCCTCGAGCGCGGCGCGCTTCTCGTCGATGGCGGTTTCGATCTCGGTCTTCAGCGTGTTGACGGCCTGGCCGAAGTCGCGGCGCTCCTCGGGCGCGAGCGTCGACAGCGTCTTCATCAGCGCGGTGAGCTGGCCGGACTTCCGGCTCAGGAAGGCGTCGTGAAGCGCTTTGAGCGCCTGGTCGCTGGAAGCGGCGGGGAACTGCGCGAGGAACGCCTCGCGCACTCCCTGGATAGCGGGGTTATCAGGCACGTGCTTCGGCGGGGAGCGCGGCCTTGGCCTGCGCCGCCACCTTGGCAAATGCGGCGGATTGCGTCGCGGCCATGTCCGCGAGCATCTTGCGATCGAGCGTGACGCCGGCCGCCTTGAGGCCGCGCATCAGCTGCGAATAGGTGAGGCCGTTCTCGCGCGCGGCGGCGTTGATGCGCACGATCCAGAGCCGGCGGTACTCGCGCTTCTTGTTCTTGCGCCCGACATACGCGTACTTCTCCGCGGTGTCGACCGCCAGCTTCGCGGCGCGATACAGCTTGCTCTTGGTCTGGTAAAAGCCTTTCGCACGTGACAGCAGCTTCTTCCGCTTGGCCCGGCGAACTGTTCCTCGTTTGACTCTCGGCATGTATCCATCTGCCGGGTCCGAAAGGACCCGGCCTCCACTACGAATTTCCTACTTATAGGGCAGCATCAGGTCGAGCTTCCGCTTGTCCGCATCCGACACCTGCTCGGTGCCGCGCATGTGGCGCTTCGACTTGGTCGTCTTGCTCGTCAGAATGTGGCGCTTGAACGCCTTGGCCCGCATGATTTTGCCGGTGCCGGTCTTCTTGAAGCGCTTTGCCGCGCCGCGGTGTGTTTTCAGTTTAGGCATGGTCTCTACTCTTCTACGGTCAGCCAGTTCGTCGACGAGCCGCTCGAGAATGCGCCGGCCGATTTCCGGGTGCGCCATCTCGCGGCCGCGGAAGAAGATCGTCGCCTTCACCTTGTCGCCGTTGGCGAGGAAGCGCTCGATGTGCTTCTTCTTGAAGTCGTAGTCGTGCGCGTCGACCTTCGGCCGGAACTTGATCTCCTTGACCTCGATCACCCGCTGATGCTTCTTCGCCTCGCGGGTCCGCTTCTGCTCCTGGTACTGATACTTGCCGAAGTCCATGATCCGGCAGACCGGCGGCACCGCAGTGGGGGAGATCTCGACGAGATCGAGCCCCTTCT
>QHWQ01000302.1 GCA_003222635.1 Acidobacteriota bacterium
CCGAAGTTGAAGCAGATCGGCGAGCTGCTGCCGCAGGCCGTGACGGCCATGAAGGAAGCCGAGGCCAAGCTGGGGGCGACCGCGCCGGATGTGGCGCTCGGTCCCGAGAACAAGGCGCTCACGCTCCTGCAGAAGGCGGAAGAGGAATACGAGACGCAGGTCAGCGTGCAGCAGGGCGGCGGCGGTGGCGGCGGCGGGTCGTCGCAGCAGCGCGAGCTCGCCGACATCTTCGAGCAGGAGCTCGACAAGATGGCGAGCCGCTACGAGACCGCCGATCGGCAGATGCAGGCGAGCGGCGACCGGCAGGTCGACGAGCTGCTCGAGAAGCTGAAGGAGCTGGCGCGCCGGCAGGAGCAGGAAGCCGAGCGCGAGCGGCGCCTGCAGCAGGGGAGCGCGTCATCGACGCCGAGCGGCGGCGCGCAGCAGCGTGCGCTGGCCGATCAGGCCGAAGAGGCCGCGCGCCGCCTCGAGCGTCTGGCGCGCGAAGAGAATCGTCCGGATCTGCTCGAGTCCGCGCGGCAGATGCAGCAGGCGGCCGACGCGATGCGGCGCGCCGCGGCGGGCGGCAACTCCGCCTCGGCGGCGCAGGCGCAGCAGGCGCTCGATCGGCTGAAGGAAACGCAGCGCAAGCTCGAACGGTCGCTGAGCGATCGCGCGGACCGCGACATCAAGGACGCGCAGCAGCGCGCCGAGGAGCTCGCGCGCGAGCAGCAGGAGATTTCCAACGGCGTCAACGGGCTCGCGGCCAACGGCCAGCAGCGCCGCGAGCAGGCGCAGCGCGTCAACGAGAAGAAGGACGATCTCGAGCGCAAGCTCGGCGAGCTCGAAAGCGATCTCGATGCGTCGGCGCGCGACGCGGCGGCCCAGGAGCGCGCGGCCTCGCGCAAGCTGTCCGAGGCGGCCGGCGCGATTCGCGACAACCGCCTGCGCGACAAGATTCGCTATTCAGAAGCGCTCGTCAACCGCGGCTACGGGCAGGAGACGCTGCGCGCGACGGAGAACGACATCGCCGGCGGCATCGATCAGCTGAAGAAGCGGCTCGATGAAGCGTCGGCCGCGCTCGGTCAGGGCCAGCAGGGGCAGAACGCCGGCAACAAGCAGGAGCAGGCGCTCGATCGCACGCAGCGCCTCGCGCGCGGCCTCGAGTCGCTGCAGGAGCGGACGCGCGAGCGCGCGCAGCAGAACGCCCGCAACCAGCAGGCTCAGAACGGGCAGCAGTCCAATCAGCGCGGACAGCAGGCCGGCAACCAGCAGGGGCAACAGGGCCAGCAAGGACAACAGGGCCAGCAGGGCCAGCAGGGTCAGGCGGGCCAGCAGGGTCAGCAAGGGCAGAACGGCCAGCAGGGCCAGAGCGGTCAGCAAGGCGGACAAGGCCAGCAGGGTGGTCAGCAGGCCGGTGGTCAGCAGGGTGGCCAGCAGGCTGGCGGCGCTGCCGGCGGCTTCGGTCCGCAGAACGGCTACAACGGCGGCTACGACTACGGCGGCTACGGATACGGGTACGGCAACCTCCCGTGGAACGGCGCGTACTACGACGGCCCGTGGGGGCGGCTGTCGGATGAAGACATTCGTCAGCTCCGCAACGAGGCGCGGCAGTGGGCCAACGAAGCGCAGGACCTGCGCGGCATGCTGCGCGGCTTCAACGTCGATCCGAAGGAGCTCGAGCAGATTCTCGCGGCGCTTCGCCAACTCGAGGACGAGCGCGTCTACAAGGACGCGAAAGAGCTGCAGAGCCTGCAGACATTCGCGACCGAGGGCCTGAAGCGTCTCGAGTTCGGTCTTCGTCGCCAGGTCGAGTCGGGCGATGAGGCCGTCGTGATCACGGGGTCGGAGGAAGTGCCCGACCAGTTCAAGAAGATGGTGCAGGAGTACTATCGGACTCTCGGCAAAACTCCACGGTAAGTGATTGGTGCGAGAGGTGCGAAAGGTGCAATCGGTGCGAAAGGTGCAACCGGCACCCGACGCACCCCTTGCACCCATCGCACCCATCGCACCCATCGCACCGACCCGAATCCAACTCGCACCGACCATCATCGTGGTCCTCGTATTCACCTGCATCGCGAGTCTCGCGTGGGCTCAGTTCGGTCGTGGCGGCTTCGGAGGATTCTTTCGCATACGGCCGCGGTTCGCGACCGCCGACACCTTCGGCCACGGCTTCAACTACTGCCGCGTGATGTACACGAGCAACCGGCGCGAGGCCGGCGGCCAGGGATGGTCCACCGACTATCCCGACGCCGAGCGCAACTTCTCCAAGCGCCTCGGCGAGCTCACCAAGATGCGCGTCAGCAAGGAACCCACCGGGGAACCGAACCACCTCGTCGTCCGGCTCACGGATGCCGATCTCTACCAGTGCGCCTACATCAGCATGGAGGACGCGGGGACCGCGCAGCTCAGCGACGCGGAGGTCGACGCGCTGCGGAGGTATCTGCTCAAAGGCGGATTCCTGTGGCTGGACGACTACTGGGGTGAGGCGGCGTGGGATCAGTGGCTGCACGAAATGGATCGCGTGCTGCCGGCGACGGAGTATCCGGTCTTCGACATCACGCCGGATCATCCCGTCTTCCGCACGCTGTTCGACGTGAAGAAGCTGCCGCAGATCCCGTCGATTCAGTTCTGGCGCGGCAGCGGCGGCGACACCTCCGAGCGCGGCGAGGAGAGCGCGATGCCGGACTTCAAGGGCGTCAACGACAAGCACGGCAACCTGATGGTCGTCATGATGCACGACACCGACGTGGCCGACTCGTGGGAGCGCGAGGGCGAGGACGTCCGGTTCTTCTATCAGTTCTCGCCGGATGGCTACGCGATCGGGTTGAATGTGCTGATGTATGCCATGACGCACTGAACGGGTGCGATGGTGCGAGAGGTTCTCCTTCTTACTGCGCTAGCGTCACTCGCCCCCGCCCAGACCATTTACAGAACTCCTGACGGCCAGGAGCGGAGAATCGGCAACCCGTCCTACGACGGCCGCTTCGTCTTCACGCGCATCCGCTACAGCGGGCCGCTGTTCGGCGGCACGCGCTGGTCGCACGATTACCCGGCGGCTGATTTCTACATCTCCGATGCGCTCGACACGCTGACGCGGATGCGCGTCAACGATGAATCGACCAACGTCCTGACGCTCGAGGACGATCGCATCTTCGACAATCCGGTCCTCTATGTGTCGGAGCCTGGCTACTGGCGCATCAGCGACAAGGGCGCGGCGAACCTCCGGCTGCACCTGCTCAAGGGCGGTCTCGTCATCTTCGACGATTTCGAGCACCAGGACGAATGGGACGGCATGGCGGCGCAGATGGCGAAGGTGCTGCCCGAGCGGCGCTGGATCACGATCGACGTCCACCATCCCATCTTCCACTCCGTGTTCGACCTGAAGAAGCTCGACGTGCCGCATCCGACCGTCGACGTGGAACCCGATTACCGGGCGCTGTTCGTCAACGACGATCCGAACGGCCGCATGCTCGCGCTCGCCAACCACAACTGCGACATCGCGGAGTACTGGGAGTGGTCGGCCGACGAGCGCTTCCCGGTGGATGTGACGAGCGGGGCGTACGAGCTCGGCGTCAACTACATCATCTACGCGATGACGCATTAGAAAATCCCAAATCCCAAATCCCAAATCCCAAGATCGAAGCGATGCCGAAAATCGATCCGAGAGTTGATGCGTACATTGCGAAGTCCGCCGACTTTGCCAAACCGATCCTGAAGCGCATTCGCGCGGCGGTGCACAAGGGGCAACCACGCGTCACCGAGACGATCAAATGGGGCGTGCCGGCGTACGTCGATGACCGCGGCATCCTCTGCATGACGCCCGCGTTCAAGCAGCACTGCGCCTGGGTGTTCTGGTCGGGACGCAAGCCGTCGACGATTGACGCGACATCGCTGCGGCGCATCGCGTCCGCGTCGGACCTTCCATCGCAGCGCGACATGGTCGCGGCCGTGAAGGAGGCGGCAAGCGGTGCCCGGCCGGCGGCGAAGAAGGCTGCGCCGCGCAGGTCGCCGAGGCCCGTCAGGGTTCCTGCCTACTTCACGGCGGCGCTGAAGAAGAAGCCACAAGCGCTCGCGGCATTTACGGCGTTTCCTCCGAGCCGCAAGCGCGAATACATCGAGTGGATCGACTCTGCCAGGACCGATGAGACGCGCCAGCGGCGGATAGCAACCGCGATGGAGTGGATTGCGTCCGGGAAATCGCGCAACTGGAAATATGAACGGTAGGCGGGTGCGATGGGTGCGATGGGTGCGATGGGTGCGATGGGTGCGTCCGAGGGTGCGGCGTGCGACAGTGCAGCGTCCGACAGTTCGAACCGTCGCACTTTTCGCACCATCGCACCAGTAGAATC
>QHWQ01000013.1:0-18563 GCA_003222635.1 Acidobacteriota bacterium
CGTGTTCGGGACGTCGAACGACGACCGCGCCGCCTGAAGGTTGAGGTGGAAGGCATTCGCGGCGCCTGAATGCGCATCGAGCCGGTTGAAGAACGATTGGCTGGTTCCGTGGTCGTGCAGTGCTTCGAATTCCGGCGGATCGAGGAATCGATCGGTCTTCAGGCCCGTAAACGACACGAAGTCGCCGACCTTCGTGTTTCCCGCGCCGGCGTTCAGCTCGGCCGACGGGCTCTTGAACGACCCATAGCCTGCGTTCAGTGTGCCGGTTGGCTTCGGGGAATCGAGCCCCGACTTCGTGATGATGTGCACGACGAGGCTGCTCTTGTCGCCGTATTCCGCCGGCGGAACCCCGGTGATCACCTCCATCGACTGCACGGCGTCCGGAGAAATCTGGTTCGAGTAGATCCGGCTCTGCTGATCGGTGATCGGCTGGTTGTCGATCGAGAACTGCGTCTGCGCGTGGTCGCCGACCGGATGGAAGAAGCCGTTCGAATCCGCGACGACCCCCGGTGACGCCATTGTGATGACCTGGTTCAATCCGCCGCCGGCTTCGATGGGAAGCTTGTCCACCAGAGTCTGGTCGACGTCGGTGTGCGCGGTCGGATCCGACTCGAGGAGATCGCTGTGCCCGACGACTTCCACGGTCTGCGTGGTACCCGCGAGCTTGAGGTTGAGGTCCAAATTGATCGGGATGGCCGTGCGGACGTCGACGTCCTGTCCCAGGGTCTCGAATCCCTGCGCGCTGACGGCTACGTGATATGGATTCGGCGGCAGGTTGCGGAACACGAACTTGCCCATCTGATCGGTCGTCGTCTCCCGGCGGAAGCCGGAGACCGGATTCACAATCGTGACGGTCACCGCGGTCATCACGGCGCCAGTCGGATCTTTTACGGTGCCTTGGATCGTGCCGGCTCCGCCAAGCTCCTGGCCGGTTGAGGGCGCGGCGACGGCCAGGGCCAGGATGATCATCATTCCTACGGTCAGCTTTGCGTTCATGAAGGCTCCTTCGCGGCTCGCACCGTAACAAAGGGGCCGGCTGGTGACGAACGGAACAGAACGAGCGGTCGAATCAGGGGCGTGAATGTCCGCTAGGACACGATGAACGGACTGACGCCGCCAGCCGTCCTCAGCGCCCGTTGGTTGGACAAAAACAACCATTCGCGGAGTTCCGATTTGGATCCCTGCAGGAGATGCGTACCTTGTCGCCGGTGAATCTCGGCGAGCTGCTGAACCTCGTCGGCCTGAGCACCGGGGTGGCGCTCTACGCCATGCTCCTCGCGATGGTGATCCGCGCGCGGCGTCGCGCGGGCGGCGCCGCGGCGTTCGATCCGCTTCTCCTTCTGACGTCGGTCCTCGGACTGTTGTGGAATCTGTGCGCGCTGCCCGTCTATGTGCTTCCGAAATTCGGCATCGTCGGACCGTTTCCGCTCGTCTCGGCCGTCGGCTTTGGTGCGCTCGGCCTGCTGCCAGCGGTCGTCGTGCACTCGGTGCTGCGCGGGGACGACAAGGAAATCGGAGGGCTGATCAAGCAGGTGATCGGGATCGCCGCCTACGCGACCAGCGCGTTCGCAGCAACGCTTCATCTCGCGGCCGCGGTCCGCGGCGACGTCGTGCCGTCTGCCGACGCGATGCGGCTGCTCACGTACGCGTTTGTGGCGCTTGTCGTCCCGCTGGCGGCGGCGACGCGAGGACAGCCGGGTTCACGCCGCGCGCTGTGGGTCGCCGCGCTCGCCGTGTTCGCCGTCTCGGCGCTGCATCTGAGTCAGCTGCACAGGGGTGATACGTCGTGGCCGACCGAGCTCCTTGGCCACCACGCCTCGCTTCCGCTCGCGCTCGCCATCCTGTATCAGGACTATCCGTTCGCGCTCGCCGATCTATTCCTGAAGCGTGCACTCGCGCTGCTCGCGGTCGTCTCCATCGCCTTCGTCGCCGTCGCGACGTTCGGCGATCGATCAGCCGCCTTCGCCCAATTCATCGAGCGCGATCCGCAGCAATTCGCACTGCTGATGACGTTCTGGGTCACCACCGCACTTCTGTACCCGGCGATGCGGGCAGGCATCGGCTGGTTCGTCGATACGGTCCTCCTGCATCGTCCGAACTACCGGGCGCTGCGAGCGTCGGTGAATCGTGAGGTACAGACGCTCGACGCCATTCCAGCGGTCCTCTCCGCCGTGGCAGATCAGATTGGGCCGTCGCTCAGTTCGCCGCTTGTCACGTGGGGTGAACTGCAAGACGGCCGTGCGCAGGAAACCTCCGGCCCCCTAGCAACGACCGGCAAGGACGCGGTCACTCGCGTGACAGTCCCCACGTCCGAGGCGCCACGCTACGTGATGATCATTGCGCCGCTCACCGGCGGCCGACGGCTGCTGTCCGACGATGTCGCGACGCTCGAGACGATCGTCACGACGGCGGCGCGGCGTATCGATGCGATCCGCGTGACGCAGGAGCGTCATGCGCGCGAGATTCGCGAGCGGGAGATGGGGCGTCTAGCCACCGAGGCAGAGCTGCGGGCGCTGCGTGCGCAGATCAACCCGCACTTTCTGTTCAACGCGCTGACGACCATTGGCTATCTGATTCAGACGGCGCCGCCGCGGGCGCTGCACACGCTGCTGCGGCTGACGTCGCTGCTGCGCGGCGTTCTGAGGTCGGAAGGGGAGTTTACGACCCTGGGCCGCGAGCTCGAGGTGATTGAGGCCTATCTCGACATCGAGAGCGCGCGGTTCGAGCAGCGGCTGCGCGTGTCCATCGACGTGCCGGCGCGACTGCGAAGCGTGCCCGTGCCGGCACTCGTGCTGCAGCCGCTCGTCGAGAACGCGGTGAAACATGGTGTCGCTCCCGTGGCGTCGGGAGGAGACGTCGCGATCCATGCGCGCCTCGATCCCTGGCAGCCGGGAGCGCGCCAGCTCACAGTGACCATTCGCGACAGCGGCGCGGGCGTCTCAATGGATCAACTTCGGGTGCGCCGCGAAGCCGGCGTGGGCCTGCGTAATGTCGAACGCCGACTGCTCGGCCAGTACGGTTCCGCGGCATCGCTCTCCATCGAGAGCGTGCCCGGCGGCGGGACGACGGTTGAAGTCCGGCTGCCGGTGACCTCGACCTCGCTCGAACACGTGCCGGATCGACTCGCCATATGAGCGCGACGCTTCGCGTCGTCGTCGTGGACGACGAAAGGCCCGCACGATCCTTCCTCGTGGCGCTGCTTCGATCGTTCGAGGACGTGACGGTCGTCGGCGAGGCCGCATCGGGCAAAGAGGCGGTCGCGATGATCGAGAAGGAGAAGCCGGATCTCGCCTTTCTCGACTGGCAGATGCCGGAGCTCGACGGCATGGGCGTCGTGCGGCAGCTTCGCAAGCAGACGATGCCGCTGATTGCCTTTGTCACCGCCTATGACGAGTATGCGGTCCGGGCGTTCGAGGTGAACGCCGTTGACTATCTGTTGAAGCCAGTTGACAAGTCACGACTGCGCGAGACGCTCAACCGCGCGCAGGATCGGATGGATCACGCCGAGATCATCGCGGAGCAGGCATCCCGGGTCGGCCAGGCGCTCGACGCGTACGAATCCGCAGCTCGCCCGCCCTTTCTCGAGCGGATTCCGGTGCGCCACCGGGAGGAAGTCGTCATCGTCCCGGTGCAGCAGATTGCGTCAATCGTTGCGGACGGTGAGCTGCTGCATATCACCACGCTCCGTAGCGAGCGCCATACGATTACCTACCGATTGAAAGATCTCGAGCGGATGCTCGATCCCGCGAAGTTCATTCGTCTCGGCCGCGGTACGCTGGCCAATGTCGATCAGATTGGCAAAGTCGCCGTCATGCCAGGCGGCACGCACGTCGCGATCCTCGCGAATGGACAAAGGCTGCCGGTCAGCCGCATCCAATCGCGTGTTGTGCGCGAGCGTCTCCTCAAGCTCTAAATCGTCGACTGTTCGTTGCCGTCAACGAGCCATTGGTCCGCGCGCGGAAACGGTTGGTTGAAAAACGCACGGTGCGTTCGTCGGCCTCTCATATCGTGTCGGCACCATGGCCCGAGCCGACGGCCCTCACACGCGCAACTCCTTGCCCGGAGCTGCCTATCGGGGCTCGAAGAGGCGCGTGGCGAGACTCTCGCCGCTCGACGAGCTGCCCGCCAATTTCTGGCTGGTCGTCGCCATCGCGGTGCTCATGCTCGGCCTTTCGGCTGCCCTTATCTACCACGCGGTGTGACGGCCGCCTTGACGTTCGCGGGGTTCTGCTGCTGCTCGTTCGGCGCATCGCGTCGATCGAGGCGCCGACGTTATCTGTTTGTTGAGCCACTCGGCTATGTGGTCACATATGGTAAAATGTGACCTCATGTCAAGAAAAGTAGCTACGGTGGCAAGAAAAGCCGCTGCGACTGAACGCCGGACATTGGAGGGGTGAGGGTTCGAATCCCACCCTCTCCGCCAAATTCAATTTGTTGTAAAAAAACTACTTACAGCAATCTAGTTTTTGCGCTATTCCAGTTTTATTCCAGTTTGCAAAACGGCTCTCCCGGCGGAGGCTCCAACGTCGTGACCGCCCAGTGACTCTCAGCCCGATTCGTCCGATGGTCGCCACCGTCGCCATCGCAATGACAGCATCAGAGGGTCGACCTTAAGTCGACTCCCTAGACCTCAAGCTGCTCGTTCGGCGCATCGCGTCGATCGAGGCGCCGACGTTATCTCTTTGTTGAGCCACTCGGCTATGTGGTCACATATGGTAAAATGTGACCTCATGTCAAGAAAAGTAGCTACGGTGGCAAGGAAAGCCGCTGCGACTGAACGCCGGATCGGGATCCGCGAGCTCAAGTCCAAATTGAGTCAGTGTGTCCGGGAAGTAAAAATGGGTGCGACGATCGTTGTTACTGAGCACGGCAAGCGGGTGGCCAGGCTTGTTCCCGAGGCGGATTCGCTCGAGGAGCGCATTAACACGCTGAGAAATGCCGGCAGCGTTCAGTGGAGTGGCCGTCGACTGGGCGTAGTGAAACCCGCCGTGCGCGTGCGAGGGAAGCGAACCGTCTCTGACATCGTTGTCGAGAACCGCGAGTGATCGTCTACCTAGATGCGAGCGCGCTGGTTAAACGCTATGTTACGGAGCGCGAATCAAAGGAAGTAATCGAGTTAACAGCCGCTGCTGAGGTCGTGGCCACATCGGTGACCAGCCGAGCCGAAGTTGCGGCAGCCCTTGCCCGCGCAGTGCGCCTTGGTGTCCTCGATGACGACGGTGGACGACGAGCCCAGCGCAGATTCTCAAGAGAGTGGCCCGATCTCGCGAGAGTTCCGGTGAGCGAGGCGCTGGTGGCCCGGGCCGAGACGTTGGCCTGGGAATACAGCCTACGCGGCTACGATGCGGTGCAACTGGCGTCTGCGCTGACCTGGCAGGAGTCGATTGGTCAGGACGTTTTCCTCGGCACGTTCGACGGCCAACTGTGGCAGGCCGCGCCGGCAGCGGGACTCCACGTGTGGCCAGAGAAGCTGGCAAAATAGGGGACCCGCACCTGTGTCGGCGATAGCAAGGCCGCTGGCGTCTGAAACCTGTTGGCGGCTCAAGTGCAAACTCGGCATCGGCAATTTCGAGAGAGTACCGACATGGATGTCGGAGCGCAAAACTATCGAAGGCTGGATCGACAAGGCGTCGAACCACCTGTCCGCGATCTGCCCGCACGCCTGTTCGGGCGACATATACGCGATCGTCCCCATCGTCGAGCCCGGGTCTGTGAGCCCGTCGGTCATGCCTTCGATGTCCGCCAGCCGGTTCTGCCTGGCGAGGCCGAAGTCGAGCACCACGGCGTGACCACGTTCGGTCACGAAAATATTGGCTGGCTTGATATCGCGATGCGTGATGCCTTTGGAGTGCGCTTTCTCCAGTGCGTCGGCGATCTGGATAGCGTATTGAAGCGACTCGTCAAGCGTCACTGCGCCGCTTCTCAGCCGATCCGCGAGCGTCTCGCCCTCCAGGTACTGCATCACGAGGTACGAGGTGCCGTCCTGTTCGCCCACGTCATAGAGGGCGCAGATGTGCGGATGATCGAGCTGGCAGATCGTCCGCGCCTCGCGGTCGAATCGCTCACGGAAGTGCCGGTCGTCAGCGAGCCGGGCAGGCAGGACTTTGATCGCCACGGACCGATCGAGGCGGGTGTCGCGAGCGTGGTAGACCTCGCCCATGCCGCCGCGGCCGAGCATCCGCTCGATGACATACGGACCAAGCCGCGCCCCAGGGTGCATCGTGCCGGCGGTGATGATGTCGCTGAGCAGTGCTGGCGAGACCAGTAACTCGAGCACCTCGCGGCGCAACTCGAGGTCCGGACAACGTTCGACCACGAACCGCTCGCGATCGGCAACCGGGAGATCTGCGGCGTCCGGGAGCACGGACTTGGCGCGTTCCCACGCGGCCGCCTTCATTGCCGGCTCTTCATACGGTGTCCCAGCCAGAACTTGGCGGTCGCGATTTCACGGCGGATCGTGACCGGGAGAGCTTCTTGACGGTCGCGACTTCGTTCTCGCTGAGGCCCCCGAAGTAGCGCAGCTCGACGATCTCGGCCTGTCGTCGATCGAGGGTGGCCATCTCGTTGAGTGCCTCGTGCAGGTCACGTATGTAGTGCATCGGGACTGCACGGGCTCCATGACACTCTACGTATCTCCCCTGAACATTACGGTAAACGCGGACTTTGTGATCGACGCCGACGGGTCAGAGCTTCGAGTCATCCTCACAGACCCCGGAGTCGTTGAGAGCCGTATCTACAAAAGGCAGTTCCCACAAGGTCGGAAGGATTAGAAGTCGCAAGGAGTAGTGGACGATCCGATGCGGCGACGCTCAGGGTTTCGCGAGGATGCTCTGCAAATCCTGAGCGCTTTTTCTTCTCGCGGGCGAACAGACCTGGGACCGGCCTGACTGACCGCGTAGTGTCGAGTCGCGAGGCGACTCGGGCCTCTATCGTTTGCGGCGCGGGGGAGTCGTCCAGTTCTCGATGGCGAGCCCGCGGACGCGCTCGAATTCCGCGGTGTTGTTCGTGACGAGCCTCAGGTCGAGCGCGCGGGCGTGTGCTGCAATCAGCAGGTCGTGGGCGCCGATCAGGACGCCCCGCCTCTTCAGATCAGCTCTGATCTCGGCGTAGTGGAGTGCGGCGGCGTCCGCGAAATCCAACGCTTCGACGTAGGGGAGGAAGGCCGCGAGCGCGGCGGCGTCCTAGGAGCGACGAGGCGAGACCTCGACGCCGTACAGCAGTTCAGCCTTGGTGATGATCGACATGCAGACGTCGCTGACCGGCACCGCCTGCAGACGCTTGAGCACGATCGGGTGCGAGCGCTTCATGATGTAGGAGCACGTGTCGGTGTCGAGCATGTAGCGCGGCATCACCTCTCGCGCTCCTGCACGGGCAGGTCCCCGACGTCGGCCATGAACGCGTCGGAGGCCACGGGCGCCGATTCCATGTAGGAGCGCCAGTCGCGGGGGCGCGGAGAGAGGATGACCTCATCGCCCTCCTTGCGAATGAACACTTCAGCCGTGGAGAATTGATACTCCTTCGGCAGTCGGACAGCCTGGCTGCGATTCGTCATGAAGACCTTGGCGGTGCGGGGCATGGTCAGAAGCCTCCGCCCGATTATGCCAGGTACTTGGACCGAAATCGTCACCCGCGAGTTCGCAGACGTCGCCGAGTGCATGAAAGACGGGCCGAGATCGAGCGAAGCCTTCTACGCGACGAATCGACCGCTCCCGGCGAACCGTCACAGTGCTCGATGATGGTGAGATGATCGAGGTCGCCACGTCGGACGGGAAGGGCATGCTTGGCATCTCCGCGATCTTCGACGGCGACCCTTCGCCGTCAGCGACGCGGTGCAAGCTGAGACACGCTGAGACCGACACCTGCTACAAGATGCCTGTCGCGGCGTTTCGCAGCGAAATGGGCCGGCACGAGATGTTTCACGACATCATCAAACGGTTCTCCCAGGCCGTTGTCGGCTTTGTGATGCAATCCACCGCATGCAACGCCATCCACTCCGTCGAGCAGCGATTGGCGCGATGGCTATTGATGGCGCACGACCGAGTGGGAAGAAATATAGGACCGGCAGTTCTCGCGCACCGCGACGATCGTCGATCGCGAGAAGCTGGAATCCGCGTCTTGCGAGTGCTATCGGGCTACGACGAACTTACTGAGGAATGTGACACGCACGTCGCTGGCGCACTCAGGATCTGTGTTCGATGAGTGGAGCGGGAAGGAGGAGGTATCCGTCCCGCTCCGCCAAAGCGGTTACCGGTTCTGGCTTCCTCCCTGACCACCGCCCTGGCGTTGGCCTGGCTGGTTGCCCTGATTCTGCTGGCCACCACCCTGCTGCTCGTGACCCGTTGAGCGGTTGCGATCGTTCTGGTTTCCTTGCCTCTGTGGCGAGCCTTGGTTACCCTGCTTTCCCTGCTGTCCGGTCTGTCCTCCCTGGTTTCCGTGACCCTGTCTCGGATTGTTCTGGTCAGCCATTTGCTCTCCTTAAGAGGGCCAGCAGTCGAACGTCAAGCAAAATTGATGCGATATCCGAAGACGTCTTTGTTGCAGATCGGGAAGCTCAACCTTCATCACACCGCAACGACCGCATACACCGGTCAGTACACTCGTATTGCGGCCGACACCATCGCCTTGAATTGCCCGCACGAATAGCTCGAGTAACCACTCCGCCATCGCGAGGTCGTCGTCGAGGTTCTCCTGGCAGAGACCCGCGACTTCGAGAAAGCATGGAACAAGTCCGCTTTCCATCGCATGGGCATCATCAAGCCATGCAATCAACTGGTCGCCTTCATCGCGCGTCGCCGCCGGTTGTGCGAGGTCCCACGCTGCACTTCTTCCGCTTCGCCCCAGTCGTCGCCGATGTCGGCGCACCCTTTTCAATCGTACCTGGCCGCGAGTCTCGATCGATGGAGGCCGCGATGCGGGCAGGTCGTGCTAACCTCGTCCGGTTGAGCGGCGGCTTGTGCCCAGCTGCCGCCGCCGACAGCCTTTGACTCCGCCAACATGCCCCTGCATTCGCCTTCACTTCGGCGCTTTGTCAGGCGCGCACTCGTTGACACGGCGGGCGTAGAAAAACCTGATCGTGCCCAGTTAGCGTCGGCGTTCGACACGCTTTGCCAGCGCCTTCGCAGCGGCCTTCAGCCATTGTTCGGCACCGCCGCGGTTGGTGCGCTCTTCATGCGATCCGTTCATGTCGCGATCGGTGAGTATCCATGGCTGGCCGACATTGTGCCGAAGGGCCAGGACTCTTGCACCGTACATGAGAACGCGAGGCTTGCGAATCTCGACGTGAACACGGTGCATGAAGGCCTTGCCACGGTCCTTGCGCTCAATATCGGACTCCTGAGTGCGTTCGTCGGCGAGGATCTGGTCCTGCCTCTGGTGCAACAGGCGTGGGGCGTCAGCGGCTCCTCGGGCAGTGAGGGAGTTCAATGAGCGAGTCACGAAATCTAAATATCAACCGACTGCCATCAGGGGTTCCAAAGCTTGATGACATTCTCGGCGGCGGATGGCCTGAATATTCCTTCAATCTGATCGTGGGCGAACCCGGCAGCGGCAAGACCACGCTGGCGCATCAATTCATGTTCGCGAATGCGACGCCGGAGCGCCCCGCGCTGTACTTCACGGTCCTCGGCGAGCCGACGCTCAAAATGTTGCGGTATCAGCGGCAATTCGCGTTTTTCGACATCGAGAAGGTGAATTCCGTCATTCAATTCGCGAACCTCACCGACGAAGCGCTCAGCAACGATCTCGGGAAGGTATTCGAGGCGATCGTGGCGAAGATCGACGAGGTGTCGCCGAAGATCGTCATCGTCGATTCGTTCCGCACGCTGATTCCAGAGACTTCCACCACCGGCACCACGACAGTGCAGGAATTCGTGCAGCGTCTTGCGACGAAGCTCACGTCGTGGGAAGCGACGACGTTCCAGCTCGGAGAGTATCCAGAGATGGAAATCCGCGAGAATCCCGTGTTTACGATGGCGGACGGGCTGCTGACGATGACTCAGCGCGTCGAACGGAACTCGATGGTGCGTCAGGTCCGCGTGCTGAAGATGCGCGGCAACGCGCCACAGCCAGGATTACATACGATCCGTATTTCAAATCAAGGGGTCCAGGCATTCCCTCGGATGCTGAAGCCGATCGAAGAGGTACAGACCGCTGTTACACGGGAACTGATTTCGACCGGCGTCTCCGGCCTCGACGAGATGCTCGGGGGCGGTACGCTGCGCGGAAATGGCATGCTGATAGCTGGACCCGTGGGCTCCGGCAAGTCCACGCTGGCCGTGCAGTTCGTCGCAGAAGGCGTAAAACACAATGAGCCGGGCGTCGTGGTGATTTTCGAAGAGACGATACCGAAGTATCTCGACCAGGCCAAGGCGCTCGGATTCGATTTGGACGAGATGACCCGTCGCGGATTGCTCGAGATGGTCTACGTGCGCCCGTTGGACCTGTCGATGGACGAAACGCTCTATGCGATTCAAGCAGCGGTTGACAAGGTCGGCGCGAAACGTGTGGTTCTCGATTCGATCTCCGGGCTGGAAGCGGCTCTCGCGCCGGCATTCAAAGAGGATTTTCTCGAATCGTTGTACCGACTCCTTGGGGCGCTCACCGGAGTCGGAATCACCATTCTTCTCACCGTGGAAGTGACCGAGCCCTACAACGACATGCGGTTTACGCCGCATCCGATCTCGTTCCTGACGCACGACATCGTGCTGCAGCGTTATTTCGAACTCGACGGCGAACTTCGGTCATTCCTCACGGTCATCAAGACGCGCGCACGGGACCACAGTCGCGACTTGCGCGCGTATGAGGTGACGTCGAACGGTATCGTCGTTGGGAAGCGCCTGAGCGAGCTGAGAGGGGTAATCACGGCGGTGCCACAGGCTCGAAATTCTCGCGACGCGTGAATCCCGTCGCCCGCTCGCTGACTTCACATCTGGCGTGCGGCAGCACGCGGTAACGATTCCGCGGCCGCTCCATTCGTTGTCAATGGCAGCTCGATTGTGCACGTCGTTCCCTGGCCCTCCCCGGGGCTCGCAATCCGAATCGCGCCGCCGTGCAGTTCGACCAGCACGCGCGCGATCGTCAGGCCCAATCCAAGCCCCTGCCGGCCCGCTGGCGAATCGGCACCTCGGAGGAATCGCTCGAAGACGTGCGCCAGGAAGTCGGGTGCGATACCGTCTCCCGTATCTCGAATAGTTACGCGTGCCATGTTTTGGACGCGTGCGGCACACACTTCAATCGCGCCGCCCGCATCAGTAAACTTGAGCGCGTTCGACAGGACATTCAGGAATACCTGCTGTAGTCGATCTGGATCGCCGAGGATCGGAATGGATGCCTCAGGAATGATCGCCCGCAGGACGACTCCCTTCGCGTCCGCGGCGGGTTTCAACGTATCTACGGCGCTGCCGATGACGTCTGTGAGGTTGAGCGGCGACGGCTGAATGGACAACGTGTCGGCTGTGACACGAGCGGTGTCGAGGAGCTCTTCCACGAGCTTGAGCAAGGCCTGCGCATTTCGCTGAATCACTTCCAGGCCGCGTTCCGGTGACTCGCCGCGCCGTTCGGCGAGCATCACGCACCATCCGAGAATGGCATTGAGTGGCGTCCGCAATTCGTGAGACACCGTCGCGAGAAATTGATCCTTCGCTCGATTCGCCGCCTCCGCTTCGTCACGCGCTTCCTGTTCCCGGATCGTTGCGAGCAACAGGCGTCCGGAGATCTCGCGCATCGTTTCGAGAGCGGCCGCTGGCGCTGGCTCGCCAGGCCCAGCATGTTGGAGTACCTCCGGCAACGTCTCGAATCCCTCGATCGGCGATCGCAACAGTCGGTCGAACTCGCGACGCAGCACGCCATGGCATTCGCACGCGCGGCGCTCGAGTCCCGGACGATCGGACACAATCAGCGAGCGTCCGCGATAAACAATGACGCCGGCATCGCGCAACCCCTGCAGCGTCAGGGAGACTGTCGGTCGGTGGACACCGAGCATCTGTGCCATGAATTCCTGCGGCAGGGTGAAATGGTCACCGTCGATGCGATCAGCGATTGCGAGCAGCCACCGCGCGAGACGGGCCTCGACGGAGTGGAGTCGATTGCAGGCCGCGGTTTGCGCGACTTGAATAAGACGCGCTTCGGTATAGCGGTCGAGCAATGTCCGAATCGACGATCGTCGCAGTCGCTCAGTCCGCAACTGCGACGCGGAGACTCTGATGGCTGTGCCGGCGATTTGCACAACGGCATTGGTCGGGCTCTCGACAGTACCAAGGACGCTTGCGAGTCCGACCATGCCCTCGCGTCCAACGACAGCGACTTCGGCGGAGGCTCCATTCTCCATCGTTGAAACGATGGAGATGACAGCGTTCACGGGGAAGTAGACGTTCAGGGCGGGCATGCCTGGTTCGTACAGCTTTTCGCGGGCATGCAACTGAACGGCGACCGGCGACAACGAGTCATGGGCCTCGGTGTCTAGACGTCGCAACAAATCGTTCGACGAGAGCGTCGAGGGCACGTGCCGCCATTATGTGCGCAGGGAGCGGTCGGGCCAACAGACTGTAAGGCAGATGACGATTCTTCGAGCAGGCAGCCCGAACAACTACACGGATGAGCTACCGTGCTGCGAATCTACTCGTGTCGCCTCGCAAGCCAGACGTGGCGACAGCCAAGGCATGCGCACCACATCCGACGGTGACTCGCGAAGTCGAACGCGGTGACGCCAGAGGCGCCGCAGCCAGGACAATCAATGTCCGGCCTTACCTTATTCGTCGTCGCCGAATGAGACACCGTCATCTCAGAGGCGCCGCCATCTCCGTTTCCGCCGCGGCGATGCCGCCTGTCATCGTCGTACATCTGCAGCAAGCGGCCGATTCGTGCGCACAGCAGGTTCGGTGGATAGGGTTTCAGGAGCACTGCATTGCAACCCGCCAGCAATGCGTCGGGCACTCGAGCAGGCACGGCGCCCGTCACGATCAGCAGCGGCCGGCGCGGCAGCCCTTTTGTCGCGCGACAAATCTCCACACCATCACCATCCGGCAGTTCCAAGTTCGCGACGATGACGGCTGGATTCAGTTCGATCAATCGACGAGTTGTTTCCTGCACGGTCCGCGTCACCGACGGCAGATATGCGCCACGTAGGGCGAGAAGGCATCCCTCGGTCATGGCACCGTCGGCGATCAGAACCCGCAAGCGGTCGCCGGGGACCGGGGCGGTCATCTCGTGTGGCCTTCCGGGAAGACTTTGTAGGGTTGCGGACTTTATCATCATGGGTTCTGCGGTGTTTCCGCATTCCTGTTCGAGTACGTGGCCACCGAATCAACTGGCGCGGCGGTGTTGTCCGATCGACGGAAGGGAGTCGGCGACTGCAGCTTTCGCGGCCTGGGGTCGCGCGCTGCCTTCGGAGCTGAATCGCATATACACGCCGTCTGATTTCAGACGCAGAAATCTTGCCTCGACAAGCGCATCAAGGACCTCCTTGCACGTCGAACGATCGACGCCACACAAGCGAGCGACCTGATCGAGCCGCAGCGTCATGCCTGGCATTTCGACGTACTCGGCGCGGATTCGTGTCAACAGCGGATCGTTGGCGTTCATCTCTGGATCTCCCATGCTGCCGGCGTGGAATCAAGCCGCGGTACTCGCGGCATCGCCGAGTAATTCGCGCTCCGCCTGAAGCCAGTCGTCGAGATTGTGTCCGTCGGTACACCCGCGCTCGCAGTACAAGTGGAATGCCCGGAGAGCAACGGCCTCCTGAGTCGCTTCCGCGACGGGACGAGCCATAGCGTTTCCGGCGTCGGTAGTCGGCATAACGACAACGTTGTCTGGACGTTGGGTTCTGGGTTTCGGCATCAAGTATCTCCAGGAAATTCGCGATAGGGCCTCTGCAATGCCCAACCAAACGACATTAACGCCGGATGATTTGTGGATCTGTCTGGTAGATGACAATCGAGCGGGAGCGAGCCGCCTACGGTCGAGGTTAGCTACCGTTCTTTAACGTCCGAGATGAGCACGGATGTCGGGCCAGAACTCTGTCCATAAGTTTCCCGCGAAGCGGCCCGTGACCGCGGTCGTTTCGCGCAAGACCATCTGTTGCCATGTCCCCATGGACTGGGAAAGCCATGCGTGCTGAACCGTGTTGCTCGCCACGGTGACGGTGCAGCGTGCCCAGGCGGCCGGCATCGCCCGTACGATGCGCGAAGCCGCGGCATCGACAACCGAAATAGCGCGGATCTTCTCCCCACGCCGCACCGAGTACGGCCTCAATGCCGTTCGAGCTCACAATGGCCGCCTCGCGCGCGCCGTAGCGTCGAGCGAAGCCCGAGGCGGTGCGACGCCATTCGGGCGGAACATCGATGAGCGTTTCCGAGCCGGCAACGAACAGGCCGGCCAAAACTGCGAGGTCCAGGTACTTTCTCAACCGCGGCGGCAGGAACCTGAGCGCGACGCGGCGTGCGGAGCTCGAGCGCGCCAAGCGCATTCTTCAGCGGCGCGCCGCGGCGCGGAAGTGCACGACGAAGAAACGGTAGGGTCCGCAGACGTCCCAACCCTGTCGTCGGCCGTCGTGGCAATAGTTCTGCACCAGTCTTGTCGCTGAAATAGGAGGCAAGTCATGAAGTCTCATCTGATGACAATGGCCGGGACATTCGCGATCGCGGCAGCCCTGGTCCTCGGCGCACCTCAGCACGGTCTCGCGAAGGGCGCGAAGGGTGCGGCCAAGGCCCGCTCGGTGACCGGCTGCCTGCAGAAAGGCAGTGAGGCAAACACGTGGGCGTTGACGCCAACCGGCGCGAAAGGCAAGGGAACGGTCGAGATCGTTGAAACGGCGCCAGGCCTCGATCTGGCCGCGCATGTCGGCCACAAGGTTACGATCACGGGAACCAACCTGAGCACGCGCGCTGCGGCAGCTGCGGAGCATACGACCGTCACCAAAGAAGCTGGTGAACGTCACATGCGTGCCGACGCGTTGAAGATGGTGTCCACAAGCTGTTCGTAACAGCCACGACTCCGGGATCGCGGCAGGATGTTTCGCCGCGATCCCCGGGTCCGGCCCGGCTGTCGTCAAGGATTCCGCGTTCGCTGAAGTGGGGATGGCCGCCCCAAAGGCGATAACCCCGCCACGCCCGCCGGTTACTCGGCGTTCGACAGCATCACGCGGTGATGGCGCGAGCGTGATTTTGGACGCCGCGCTTGGGGGCGGAGATCGCCGGTCTCGTTGTCATCGAGCCCGCGGTTCCTGAGCAGTGGGTGACACCGAGCGCAGAGCAGCGCCTGCTCGTCGCGCGCGGCGCCCGGTTGTGCGGCTATGGCGTCCACCGCTGCGCGGCTTGGCCTCGCGCGTGTCGTATCGGCGTTCGTCCCGGTCGGTGCGCTTCTTCGAAGCGCTCGGCAGCGGCGCTGGCGCGAGTGTCGGCGCGCGGCCGTCACGTGCTCGTCGCGCGCCCGAGCACCTCGGTCGCAGCCCTGACGATGTCGCCGACGCTGATCGGGCGCTTGGCGACCCGGAATCCGAGTCGCACGACCTCGTCGGCGGTCATCGTCCCGAGCGCCGTGATGACCAGGACGCGCTCGCGCGGCATGACACCCCCGACTTCCTCCAGCACCTCGCGCGGCTCCGGCAGTCCCTGCAGATCGACAATCAACAGCCGCGGCTTCATGCCGGACCGCAGATATTGCCTCGGAATGGGCCACGCATCGGTCGCCACGACGTCATATCCCTCTTCGAGGAGCTGAGCCCGCAACAGCGCGCGCTCGGGCCATTCCGCACGAAGCAGGACGATGTCAGGAGGCGTCGCTTCCACCGCACCCTTCAGAACAACGGCGATGCCAAATGAGTGAAGCTCGGGAAGCGCGGCGACGCGCAGAAGACGTCGCGTTCGAGGTGACCGGCGTGCGACACGTGACTGACTGCCGGCTGCGCGCGCGATTGGAGTCGTTGGAAGAGGCGGCGGCTTCGGCGGCTCCGGCAGCGGATGCGGCTGTGGAATCGGAAGGGGTGAGGGCGGCGGCTCCGGATGCGGCTCGGGACGTGGCGGCACGTGCGCCGACATGCGCGAGATCGCGCCGGTGCCGGCGCCGATCCGTCGCGTCACCGCTGCGTTCTCTGGTATTCACCCGTCAGGCGTGCGGTCGCGAGCGTGTGCGTGCGCAGGGCATCTTCCAGCGCTTGCCGGCTGTCGCCCCGCAATCCCAGCGAGGGGACGTCCACCGCGTACACCGTGAAGTTGTAATGATGGGCGCGGTCGCCCGGCGGTGGACACGGGCCGCCGTAGCCCGACTCACCGAAGCTGTTCTGCAGTGTCTTGCCTCTTTCCGCCTGAAGGTCGCCGCCGTCGCCGGGAATGTCGTGCGCGACCCAGTGCGTGAACGTGCCTCGCGGCGCATCCGGATCGTCGACGATCAGCGCGAAGCTTCTGGTCCCCTCTGGTGGCTCGGAAACGTTCAGCTGCGGAACTGCGTTGCTGCCATCACAGGTGAATCGGGCCGGCACCGCGTCGCCGTCTCGAAATGCCGGACTGGTTATGGTGAATGCCATCGCATCCTCGTTTGCACGCCACCGATGCAAGAACCGTGATCGGTCGATCAACGGCACGCCTGTGCTGCGAAGGGCTGGAACACGCTTTGCGAGCTCGCCGATGATGCGCAACAACAATCGAAACCGGAAGAACCAGCCTCCGACAGGTGAGGGCAAGCATCAATCACCGCATCATGGAGAGCCGCGAAAGCTCATGAAGCGATCCGAGGTACTTCAGGCGCAGCGGTTTCACCCGGAGCTGAACCTCGGAGATGCCGATGAGGAGGCAGCCCTTCGCGAGGGCGACGAACCGAATCCCAAGCGTCCGAAAGCCGGCCGGTAGGATCGTGACGCGCGACCGTGGCTCGCTGCGTGTCGAGCCGGCACACATGCGCGTGAGTATGTCCTCGAGTGAGATGGATCACATGACAGCGCCCGCGGGTTGATACTGCCGTGGCTGTCGCGCGTGCGCGGCGGCCCAGGCGCCGAGCGCCAGCGCTCCTGCGCTGACGAGCGTTCGAGTGGCGGGCGACCACCGCCGCCGCAGGATGTCAAGAGTTGATTGGGCGACGCGTCCCTCGCCCTGCAGCGATGGGATTCCCGCCGCCGTCTCGTGCGGTTCCAGTTCGTCGACGACGTCCTGAACACCGCGGACTCCCGCCGCGACGGCCAGCACGCCACGCACTTCCGATGACAGGATGGGACCACGCAGCGTGACACAGCCGTCTCGGACGTTTACGTCGAGCGCGCGCGCATGCGAGGTCGCACGGCCCAGTCTCGCTCGCACTCGTTCGCACACGACCTCGTCAGAGCCGTCGTCATCAGAGAATCGACCGCGGACGTTAGCGGCGGCCCCCCGCGCACGATTGCTCATGTCGCGTGCCGTTGCGCCGGCGCCTTCGCACGCGACACGTCCTGCGCGCATCAGTTTGTCGCGAAGCATCGCTCTGCGCTTAGCGCCTCGGTCTGGGTCCAAGACAAATAGCAGTGCAGCGCCAACCGCGGCACCAGTCACGAAGTCCCAGGAGGACCGCATGGACAACCAACGCGGCAAAACGGCCAAGCCGCAGGCCACTCAGAAGCATCCGGATCAATGGCAACAGGATCTGAACCCCGGCCATTTAGCCGGACAGAATATTGGTCCCCCCGCGGACGAAGTCGGTTCGTCACGCATGACGGCGTTTCACCTTCGCAAGCGCGGACGCGCTGTTGGTGGGCTCGATGACGAGGAATTGAAACAGGTGCCCTTGGTGCCCGAAGGATCGTGGCTTCAGCAAGGAGCGACGTACGTCAATCTCGCAGGCGATTCCTGGCACGAATTCACGGCCACCGCCGAGATCACGGCATCGTCTGAAGATGCGTACGCCCCGAAGGATCGGGTGCCTTATCAGATCTGGAACCGTCTGATCGGCGAGCCCAAACCTGGTCAGAAATAACGGATTCAATAGGCGTTGATGACGCACAAGGGGTTCAACGTCATCGCCGTCGAAGCGGACTGCCCGATGCCTATGGCGTGAACCGCGGGGTCCAGCAGGCCACCTTGAACAATGCGTCGCGACCGGCCACGGCGCATACCGGCTTCTACGGCCGGCGTACGGATACGCCGCGTCGACGGGTCTCTCCTCGTCGACGGTCGTATTGCCGCCGACGAGTACTTCTTCGCCGAGCAGAACGCGCGCCTTGTGCGCAACGCAGAGGAGTAATACCGCTCGATGTTCGCCGTCGCGTGCTGTCGTGGAATCTGCGTGATACGTACATGATGGAGACGCTCGAAGGCGCTGCTCGCGCACGTTCGCCAGACATCGGGAGAGGCGCGCGCCGTGATCTGGGGCGCACAATTCGCATCTCGGTGATGCCTGCGCCACGTACATGGTGACGCCGGAGAGGTTGGCGCCGATCTGCGCGTACCCGAGCGCGCGACGGGCCTCGTGATTGTCGCGCACGGAAGCGGCAGCAGTCGATTCAGCACGCGGAATCGCGCGGTCGCCGAGTTTCTGGAAGCCAGTCGATTCGGGACGCTCCTGCTCGATCTGCTCACGCGAGAAGAGGAGTCGGTTGATGTCTATAC
>QHWQ01000013.1:18611-24336 GCA_003222635.1 Acidobacteriota bacterium
CCGCAGTGCTCGATACGTCTCCAGCGAGTCGGCTCAACGCCAATGCGCCGAGTGCCAAACCAAAGTCTCGCAACGCGATGTCGCGATACTGAGGCTTCGTCCACAGGTTCGCGATAATTCCCGTAAGCCAGGCGCTGACGACGTACGCGCCCCATTTCGGCTTTGCGGCGACGAGCAAGCCGGCACCCATCTCGATGAGGCCGACGGCCTGCATAAAGGTGTGACGCTCGACTGGAAGTTTTTCTGCCACACCATCGGCGAGATAGCGATCCCAGTTTCCGAGCTTGTCGGTGAACTTGTCGAAGCCCGCGATCATCGGCGCGGCGATGAAGCCGGCGTACAGCAGGCGATAGGCATCGCGCTCGTTTCGGGTCGGATGAACGACTGCAATCACATGTGCCTCCTGCTCAACTTGCGTACTCTTCGCTGAGCCGCGCCAGTGCGAACGAACCGAGGGCCAGTCCAAGATCGCGCAACGCGACATCGAAGTAGCCTGGGATTGTCAGGAGATTGAGGATGATTCCGCACAACCACAACCCAACGATCCAACCACCAATGCGTGGCGCGACCGCCACGATAAGGCCGGCGACGACCTCAATCACGCCGACACCGAGCATGAAGGTGTGCACGCTCAGACCGAGGCGCGGCATCATCGGCGACAGGTACTGATCCCAGTTGACGAGGAAATGCGTGAACTTGTCGAGCCCGGCGATGACCGGCGCCACGGTAAAGGCGACGTGCAGAATCTGATACGCCTGATACGACGGACTGCTGACACGGGCTGCCACTCGCTCCGCCATCGCACCCTCCCGCCGCGAGGAATGCAACTGGAGAGCCATCGGGCTCGAGGCGAATCACTTCGGCGAGATGAACGAGATACGACAGATTAGTCTTGCGGATATTACGTCGTCGCGAACAACATGAGCCGTCAACCGACCAACGGGGCGCTACGGCCGAGTTGAATTGCTTGAACTCTTTATGATGGAGAGCGTCCTCGCCTGTCGATTATTAACGCGGCTTCACTTCAAAGCAGCACTGCGGCCGGCCAGAGCGATCGCAGCATTCGCGAACCGGCGTGCCCAAGATTTCTTGCAAGAAGCCTTCAACCACCAGACACGCCGACGGGTGTTTGTCGGTGATGGCCGAGATTGGACAGGCGACGCCTCGGATCAGGAAGCCACCATTTTTTCGAACCACGTGGGTGACCGCGCCGAGCTGAGTGATCATGAGCTCATTGGCTGCCGTGACGCGCGCTTCGAGGCTTGTCGTCGGCCTTCTTGCGCCTTGGAAATCGCGAGCCAGGCTCTTGCCGGCCTGCCGCATCACTTTTTTCAACTGATCGGACCGCAGGTCGGTTGAGAAGACACGAACGAGGTGGCTGAGCATCGGCACGTATAAGCCCGACAGCAGTTGCTCAACTTCCGCCGTAAGCTCGAAGACCTGTGACGGCCTGGTCACGCCGCGCTTCTGACCAACGCGGCGCACGAGACCGTCGCGTTCCATACCTGCGAGCTGCGCTCGGATCGCCGTGGGCGTCAGATCCAGTTGGGACGCCATCTCTTCCGCCGTGAGTCCGCCGCGTTGAAGCAGCGCAGCGATCCGTCCGCGACTCGTTTCAAGAAACTGCTTCCTCAGCATCTCGTCAGGTTCTCTCGGAAGGTCGTCAACACGTGGGTGCCAGCAGTCTGCAGGATGCGGTCCCTATCTTGCTAGATTCGACTAATACTCGTTTCGTATCTTTCGTAACTCGACGGCAGCTCTGACGTCGACATGCAGCGAGTCATGCAGGGCGCGAGGAGACGACGATGAGGAGATTTCTCATTGTGGCCGTGGTCGGCTCGATGGTCGGCATTCTGTTGCTCGTCGCGGCGAGCGCTGGACATCAAGTCGCTGCTCAGGAACCCACGCAAGTTGGAACGACAGGGACTGCTGGCGAGCGCAGCAGCTCGGGTGCCTTCGATATCGAGATTCGGCGCAATGCGGATCGCATGATCGAAGAGGGACGACGCATTTTCCGGTTCGACACCTTTGGCGATGAGGCGTTCTGGGGCGATCAGCTCAAACTTCATCAGGCAATCGTGGGCGCGAAGCTAGGCGGTGTGGGGCCAGGCCTCAGTCCGAAGATGGCGCTATCCCTTGGCTTGAAGGTCGACTCCGACGCCGTGCCACCCGATCTTGCCGCGCAGCTCAAGGCAGGGAAAGTCGACCTCGACGATCCGGCGTCAACCGTCGCCTTGCTGAAAGCCAACGCGGTTGTTGGCGTCACGGCATTCCTGAACTCCGACGGCACCGCCCGCTCGGTTGGCGTCCAATGCGCGATCTGTCACTCCACCGTCGACGACTCGTTCGCGCCCGGCATTGGACATCGGCTCGACGGATGGCCAAATCGCGATCTCAATGTGGGTGAAATCGTCGCGCTCGCGCCCAACTTGAAGTACTACACCGATCTTCTTGGCGTCGACGACGCGGGCGTTCGCAAGGTGTTAAAGAGCTGGGGGCCAGGTAAATACGACGCCGAACTCGACCAGGATGGAAAGGCCGTCGGCCCCAAAGGTCGCTCGGGCGCGACGCTCTTGCCGGCGGCCTTCGGTCTCGCCGGTGTCAACCTGCATACCTATTCGGGCTGGGGATCGGTGACGTACTGGAACGCCTACGTCGCCAACACGCAGATGCATGGCAAAGGCACATTTTTCGATCCGCGACTGAAGGAGAAGGACCGATTCCCGTTGGCGTCGAAAGCTGGCTTTGCGGACATGCGGAACTCGCCGGATCTGATCTCGCCCAAGCTGGCCGCGCTGCACTTCTACCAGCTTTCCATTCCTGCACCGACGCCACCAGCGGGCAGCTTCAACGCACAAGCCGCGCAACGTGGCCGCGCGGTATTCGAAGGACAGGCGAAGTGCAGCACGTGCCACGTACCGCCGCTCTATACCGAACCAGGCTGGAGCATGCACAAAGCGCAGGAAATCGGGATTGACGATTTCCAGGCGGACCGGTCACCGGACCAGCATTATCGGACCACGCCTTTGAGAGGACTGTTTACCCGGCAGAAGGGTGGCTTCTATAATGACGGACGTTTCCAAACACTCGCCGATGTCGTCGAGCACTACAAAGATCCTCTCAAGATCAATCTCAATGCTGAGCAAAAGGCGGATTTGATCGAATTCCTGAAGTCTCTGTAGGAGTGACAGGGCTGCGAAGCCATCGGTAGCAGGCCGGATCCAAACGGACTCGGCCTGCGTTTCCGCTGGTGTGGTCTGCCGGCATCGGAGAATGATTGAAGGCGATCGTCGTGGGAGGAGCCATGGCTACGCCGCCGATCGAGCCGCAGCCAATTCCTGTAGAAGAACCGCCACCCGCACTTGAAAAGCAAGGATCGGCACTTGGCGATCAAAGCGCTCGAGAAAGCGCTGCTGCGGCCCAGCTGCTCGTCGGATCGGTGACCAAGAGGGCTTGGAGCGCCAGGTTGATCGAGCTGTCATCCCGATGTTCGAGCGATTCCTCCATTCGACTCTGCGCTCACCGCCAGCGGTGGAGACGCACCGCACGCGCTTCACCAGCGCCGGCGGCCACGCGGAAACGTCTCCGATGGGCCGACGCAGCTCACGGGTCATAATTGCCTCTCGGCGCTTTCGCTTGGATTGTCGCCGCCGGCGTCGTCACGCACACGCCTTTTGATGGCCTTCATTCGTTCATGTTGCATATGTAGCGGTGACCCGGATGATGCTGCTTGATTCGGGCAGCAGTCTGAGCCTCGCGTTCGCACTGCGCATTGGCGTAGCTGCACTCGCGCTGCTCACCGCGCGCCGAACACTCGTGTGCCGGTTGGTCGCGTTCATTGGGTCCGCTGCGGCCTCACTCGTGACGGCGACGACGGCTGCGGCGATGTTGCAGAGCGGAGTATCGCGTCATGGTGAGTTGCTGCTGCACCGCGCATCGCAATTCTCGATCACCTACTCGATTGACGGACTGTCGGCCTGGTTTCTCATCGTGCTGTCCACCCTCGCGATTCCGATCGCAATCTTCAGTATTGGGTACTTCGGCCACGGTCATTTCGATCGACGGTCCGGCTTCGTCGGCGCAATCTTCAACGTCCTGATTGGCGCTGTCGAACTCGTCTTTGTCGCAGGCGATGCAATGACCTTTCTCTTCGCATGGGAATTGATGACCCTGACGGCGGCGGTCCTGGTGGCGACACAACACGAAGAGCAAGAGAGCCGGCGTGCCGCCTACTTGTACCTCGTCATGTCTCATGTCGGTACTGGTTGTCTGATCGCGGGGTTTCTGGTGCTCGCCTCCGCGGCCGGTTCGCTGTCGTTTCCGGCGCTCCTGGCGGGCAACCTTGCGCCAGGTGTCGAGCGCGACGCCGTGTTCCTCCTCTTCTTCGTCGGATTTGGTATCAAGGCGGGCATCATCCCGTTGCACGTCTGGTTGCCCGAGGCTCATCCGGCGGCGCCAACCAGCATTTCGGCGTTGATGTCCGGGGTGCTCCTGAAGGCCGGCATCTACGGCATCACGAGAGTGTGCGCGTTTGGTCTCGGCGTACCGAGGTTGTCGTGGGGAGTCATCGTCTTGTTTGTTGGTGGGCTTTCCGCGGTGCTCGGCGTTCTCTATGCGCTGATGCAGCATGACCTCAAGCGTCTCCTGGCCTATCACAGCGTCGAGAACATCGGGATCATTCTGCTCGGCCTTGGCGCGGGAATGATTGCGCTCGCGTACGGTCGCAGCGAGCTCGCGTGGATTGGCGTGGCCGCGAGCCTCTATCACGTCCTCAATCACGCAGTGTTCAAGGGCCTGCTGTTTCTCGGGGCCGGAGACGTGGTGATGGCGACTGGGACGCGGCAGATCGAGCAGTTCGGCGGTCTTCTGCGACGGATGCCGTGGACCGGGCTGTTTTTTCTCGTTGGGGCGATGGCGATTTCCGGATTGCCTCCCCTGAACGGGTTCGCAAGCGAGTGGCTGACGTTCCAGGCATTTCTGTTCGGGTTCCGTGGCTCTGCGGAGCCACTCGTTCACTTGCTGTTTTCCATCGGCGGGGCCTTACTGGCACTGACGACGGCGTTAGCGGCGGCGTGTTTCGTGAAGGCATTCGGCATTACGTTTCTTGCGTTGCCGCGGAGTGACGCGGCGGCCGGCGCACACGAGGCGCCGCGCGTCATGCTCATACCACAGGCGATGCTTGCGACTCTGTGCCTGTTGCTGGGACTCTTCCCTGGCGTCGTGCTCCGCGTGCTCGATCGCGTGCTCACGTCGCTGCCAGGCGTGCAGCAGCCCGCCGCCGTCGCATGGGACGGGCTGGGGATGGCCTCCGGTGGCGGAGTATTCGATCGCATCGTTCCATTCGTGTTCGCCATTGCGTTGGCGTGTGGTGTTGCCGTGCTCGGTGCCCTCGCCGCGCGCGGCGGTCTCGCGCGTCGGGTGCCAACATGGGGCTGTGGCGGTGAATTGTCCGCACGGACGGAATACACGGCCACGGCATTCTCCAAACCGGTCATGATGATTTTCCGGGCCGTGTATCGGCCAACGCGGCAGGTGGAGTCGCTGGCGGAAGTCTCGCCGTATTTCCCACAGAAAGTGCACTATCACGCGGAGATCGAGCCGACGTTCGAGCGGTATGTGTACGGCCCGCTGCTGCGCGCGGTGCTACGCGGCGCCAAGAGTCTGAAGGTGGTCCAGGCCGGCAGCCTTCACGCCTACCTCGCCTATGTGCTGGTGCTGGGTGTGT
>QHWQ01000013.1:24425-36725 GCA_003222635.1 Acidobacteriota bacterium
CGGGGATACTTCGCGCACGCGATTGCACCATCACGGATGGCCACCGTTGGCATCGGTTTCAACGTCATGCTCGGCGCGGTGGAAATCGTATTCGTCGCTGGCGACGTCATTACGTTTCTTTTCGCATGGGAACTCATGACGCTGGCGACCGCCATGCTCGTCACGACAGAACATCAAGAGCGTGAGAGCCGACGCGCCGGCTACTTGTACCTCGTGATGTCGCACATAGGTACCGGCTGTTTGCTCGGTGGCTTCATGACATTGGCGGCGGCCTCGGATTCGCTGTCGCTGGCGGGACTGTTTGCCGGCAACCTGGTATCCGGGTCCACACGGACGGGTTCGCTCTGGCATTGCTCGGTGTCCTCGCTGCCGGAACGATGATCGAGAGGTGGGCATGGTGGTCGGTTCGTCGGGTGGCGACCTGGGGATGCGGTGGTGAGCTCTCGTCGCGGACAGAGTACACGGCGACCGCCTTTTCCAAGCCGTTGACGATGATCTTCCGCGCCATCTATCGGCCGACACGGCAAGTGGAAACACTCGCGCAGGTCTCGTCCTATTTCACGCAGGAGGTCCGGTACCGCTCCGAAATCGAGCCGACGTTCGAGCGATATGTCTACGGCCCGTTGCTGCGCGGTGTGTTGCGCGTCGCGAACGGTATGAAAGTGCTCCAAGCCGGCAGCCTCCACGCCTACCTCGCCTATGTCCTGGTGCTGGGTGTGTTGCTGCTCGTTTGGCTGGGGGGTACGAAGTGACCCCGATCATCTCCGAGATCGGTCGCGCGTTCGGGTTCGCTCTGCTTCAGGCCGCCGGCCTGCTCGCCGTCGCGCCGCTGCTCAAAACCACCATCAAGAAAATGAAAGCGAGGCTCCAGAATCGGCAAGGGCCGCCGCTGATGCAGGGGTACTACGACCTGGCCAAGCTGCTTCGCAAGGAGCCGGTACGGTCGGACGTCGCGTCCTGGGTATTCGTCGCCGGTCCCCGCGTGTACTTTGCCGCGGCTGTCTCCGCCACGACACTCGTTCCGGTTCTCATCGACGCCGCGCCGCTGGAAATGGCCGGAGGAATCCTGCTGCTGGTGGGGACGCTCGCGCTTGGCCGCTTCATGTTGGCGACGGCGGCTCTGGATACAGGCAGCGCATTCGGCGGCATGGGCGCCAGCCGCGATATGACGATTGCGGCGCTGGCGGAACCCGCATTGATGCTCGGTCTGTTCACGTCAGCGCTGGCTGCCGGATCGTTGAACTTAGGCAGTCTGGTCAGAACGACGCTTCAGGGCGGCGTCACGTTCCATCCGAGCGATTTTCTGGCATTCGCCGGGTTGTTCATCATCGTTATCGCCGAGACGGGCCGTATCCCCGTCGACAACCCCGCCACGCACCTCGAACTGACGATGATTCACGAGGCGATGATTCTTGAATACGCCGGACCGGACCTCGCGCTCGTCGAGTGGGCATCCGCCGTGAAGGAGCTGTTGTACCTCACGCTGCTCGTCGATCTCTTCGTGCCGGCAGGGATCGCGACGAGTCTGGCACCGCTGGCCATTGTCGTGGCGCTGCTGGCGTGGGCGGGCAAAGTCCTGGTGCTGGCGATGGCGGTCACGGTCACGGAAAGTACGAACGCGAAACTTCGATTGTTCCGCGTGCCGGAACTCGTGTCGATTTCGCTGGGACTGGCGTTTCTGGCGCTGGCGATTCGCTTCCTGTGAGGGTCGAGGCATGGCGATCAGCGACCTGTTGATTCTGTGTGCGGCGGGGATGCTCGTGACGGCCTATCTCATGGTGGGTCAGAAGGCACTCGTGACCGCCGTTCGCTTGTACGGATTTCAGTCGCTGCTCCTTGGCATCGTGGCCGCGACAATCGCCATATCGCAGCCGCGCCGCGAGCTCTTCGTGACCGCGGCCATCACGGTGGCGCTGAAGGCGGTTCTCATTCCCTGGTTCCTGACGCGGTTGATCGATCGGATCGGCATCCGCCGTGAGATCGAACCATTCCTGAATGTCCCGACGTCGTTGCTGGTATGCCTCGGGTTGACCGTCGTCGGCTACCGGGTGAGTACGGGTTTCCAGGAAGGCGCCCTGGGCGTGGCTCACCACCTGATCGGCGTGGCGTTGTCGATGCTGCTGATCGGATTGTTCTTGATGGTGACGCGCAAGAAGGCGATCACGCAGATTCTGGCCCTGCTGACGGTCGAGAACGCCGTGTTTCTGGTCGCCGTCGGCATCACACCTGGCATGCCGCTCGTCGTGGAACTGGGAATTGCGTTCGACGTGATCCTGGCCGTGCTCGTGCTCGGAATTCTTGTCCATCGAATCGTGGATCGGTTCGAGTCGATGGACGTCAGCCGGCTCTCCAAGCTGAAAGGGTAGGGCGTGAATCTTCTCGTCTGGACGCTCGCCGTTCCACTCGCAACCGCCGCGATTGGAGCGTTGAACGGCCCCCGGAAGTTCAAGGAAGCCGTCATGATTGGCGGTCTCGCGATCACGTTCGTGCTGTGCATCGCGACCACCCGCCAGTTTCTCGGCGGCGCAATCCCTGCCGCCTTCGGTGAGGCATTGCGCGTCGACGGCTTGTCGGCGCTCGTGGTTGTCCTCTCTGGCTTTGTGGGCCTGCTCTCGGGCACGTATGCCGTCGGATATTTACGTCGCAACGAAGCCCGCAACCTGGTGACGCCACGCATGCGTCGCGAGATTCACGGCCTTCTTCCGGCGTACGTGTTCGCGACTCTGTTGGTGTCGATGACGAACAATCTGGGGATCATGTGGATCGCGGTCGAGCTGACGACCCTTGCGTCAGTGTTTCTGATCACGTTCCACGACCGCGACACGTCGCTCGAGGCGGCGTGGAAGTTCCTCGTGTTAGGAAGTCTGGGTCTCGGGTTCGCGTTGCTCGGGATTGTCCTGCTGTTCGCCGCTGGCGAAGAGCATCTCGGCGAGGGTCTGTCCGCCCTGAACTGGACTCGTTTCATGCAGGTCGCGCCATCCCTTCACCCATTCACGCTGCGGCTCGGCGTCGTATTCGCCCTGATCGGATACGGCACGAAGGCAGGGCTCGCCCCTATGCACACGTGGAAACCGGATGCCTATCGCGAGGCACCATCGCCGGCGGGTGTGTTGATGGCGGTCGGCATGCTGAACGGCGCTCTGTATTGCGTGCTGCGCATTCATCTCATTTCCAACGCGGCATTGGGCCCCGCGTTTTCCGGCGACCTCCTGCTCACACTGGGTCTGCTGTCGGTGTTCATCGCGACTCCATTCATTCTGGTGCAGTGGAATCTGAAGCGGCTGCTGGCGTATTCGAGCATTGAGCATGTCGGCATCATGGCTGTGGGTATCGGGCTTGGCGGTGAGGCCGGCGCATTCGGCGCGCTGCTTCACATGACCTACCATTCGTTGGCGAAGCCGGTGGCCTTTTTTTCTGCCGGCACGCTCGCGCAGCTGCACAGCTCGTCGAATTTCGACCGAATCGGGACCGGCACGGTCAGCCGTGCGCCAATTGCCAGCGGTCTCCTGGTGCTTGCAACGTTGATGATTACCGGTTCCCCGCCGTTCGGCCTGTTCTTCAGTGAAATGGTCATCCTCAAGGCGGGGTTCGGCAGTCAACACGTCACGGCGACGACGCTGTTCCTGGCGGCACTGATTGTGCTCTTTTGTGGTTTTGTCTTTCAGATCGGACGGCTCGTACTAGGCCCTCCACGCGATCCAAAGGATCGCCGCGTTCCGAAGGCCGAACAGTTCGATCTCAGCATGGCGACAGTCATCGTTGCGGCGATCCTGGCGAGCATATCGGCGTTTTACCTGCCTGCGTCCCTGCTGGCGCTGATTCATGCGGCGACACAGGTTGTCTGGGGAACGGCGTGACGTCCCTGACGTCGACGATTTCGTCGGTACTTGGCGTCCCCGATTGGGTCGTTCGCGAGCGGCGCCCCGGCGAATTGACGTTGGAGGCGGAACCCGCCGCGCTGCCGGATCTTGCGGACCGCGTGATGCAGGAGCTGGGCGGACGGCTGATGACATTGTTCGCCACCGACGAGCGCGGCGACACCGGCCGCTTCGTGGTCCATCATGTATGGTCGCTGCCCCAGCATCGGACATTTCTTGAAATCGCGACGCCGATCGATCCCTCAACGCCGTCGTTCCCGTCGATAGCGGCGAAGTACCCCGTGGCGGGATCGTGTCGTACCTCGCGTCGCAGGAGCATTCCATCCGTTCCGACCAGTCACCGGAGAGGGCGTGTTCCAAGTACCCGTGGGACCCGTTCACGCCGGCATTATCGAGCCGGGCCATTTCAGGTTCGGCGTAGCAGGCGAGCCGATCTTGTATCTCCAGATTCGGCTGTTCTACGTCCACAAGGGAACGGAGAAGCGTTTCGAGGACCTGCCTTGGCGTCACGGAGTCTTCCTCGCCGAATCAATCTCCGGGGATACCTCCGTCGGTCACGCGCTTGCGTACGCCCACGCGATAGAGAGGCTCGCGAGCATCGAGGTGCCAGCCAGGGCATCAATCCTGCGGGCCGTATTGCTGGAGCTCGAGCGGATGTACAACCACACGGCTGACATCGGCGGTGTGGCGACCGACGTCGCGTTCACTGTTGCGGCGAGTCGCGCGCAGGCCCTGCGGGAGCGGCTTCTGCGCTTACAGGACGAGCTTTTCGGCAGTCGATTGATGCGGCGTGTCGTTGCAGTCGGAGGGCTCAGGCGAGATGTACCGCCCCAGGCGCTCGACGCACTTCGTCATCATCTCGACGCGTTCGAACGGGAGTTCGACGATCTGATCACGATGCTCATTGATGCGGGCTCATTCACGGATCGCGTCGATGGAACGGGGATTCTGACGCAGCAGGCGGCTCGGGATCTCGGCGTGGTTGGGATGGCCGCTCGCGCGTCGGGAGTCGATACGGACTTCCGCCGGGACCATCCGCATGACGCCTACGAAGGATTACGGTTCGAGGTTCCGGTGGAAGCAGGTGGCGATGTCAGGGCGCGTTTGATGGTACGCGCACGGGAGGTCGAGCAATCGCTGTCGATCCTGCGACAACTCATCGACACGGTGCCGACGACCCCTGCGGCGTTCGGCGTCCCATTACCAAAACAGTTGCCCGCGCGCGCATCCGCGTTCGGATGGGTCGAGGCATGGCGGGGGCCCTGTAGCCATTGGGTCGCGACCGACGAGCGGGGCGAGATAGCCCGCGTCAAAATCACCGACCCAAGTTTTTTGAACTGGCCCGCGATCATCGAGGCCGCGCCGGGCAACATCATTCCGGACTTTCCAATCATCAACAAGAGCTTCAACTTTTCCTATTCAGGAAACGATCGCTGAGAAGCGACCCCAGGACATCATGTTCCGTATCATCGCAAGAAGCCTGAAAACGGGGATCCTCACGGAAGCGGCGCCGTGCCACGCGCCGTCGTCATTTTCCTTTCCCGTTATGGATTTCAGTCGCTGCGTGGCGTGCGACGAATGCGCACAGTCATGCCCAACAGGTGCCATTCAGACGTCGCCGAGGGCGCCAGGGCGGAAAACCGTCACGTTATCGTACGGGCCGTGCATTCAGTGCGGCGAGTGTGTGAGCGGATGTCCCGAACAGGCAATACGCGTGTCCCACGACGTCGAGGTCGCAGCGTACACCCGCCAGCAGCTGAAGCGAACGGGGTTGTTCGATGTCGATCCCGTCAGCGGACGTTGGGTGTTCCGTGAAGTGGAGTTGCAGGAAGGGCCGAGTATCGAGGAGTCTGCGGCGCGGTTGCGCGATCGCATTCGCGGCCGTCTCGGCCGATCGCTGCACGTCCGTCAGGTTGACGCTGGCAGCTGCAACGCCTGCGAGCTCGAGATTGCCGCAACGACCAATCCCATGTTCGACCTCGAACGGTTTGGCGTTCACCTCGTCGCGAGTCCGCGGCATGCCGATGTGTTATTGGTGACGGGTCCGGTCACCCGCAATATGGAAATCGCCTTGCGCAGGACCTACGAAGCCGCGCCTGAACCGCGAGTCGTCGTTGCGGTCGGCGCGTGTGGCTGCAGTGGAGGGATCTTCGCCGAAGGCACCTACGCGTCTGTCGGCGGCGTCGATCGTGTTCTGCCGGTGGACGTGTACATTCCCGGATGTCCGCCGCGCCCCCAGGCGATTCTCAATGGGCTTCTCGTCGCGATGGGAGTGCGCGAAGCGAAGGCGATCCCCAATGAGATCAAGGCCACGTAGTTTAACGACGGGAACGGCGCCAACGACTGCAACGGGCACGGCACCGACGTCGCCGGAACGATCGGCGGCGCCACCTACGGCGTCGCCAAGTCCGTGACACTGCACGCGGTGCGCGTGCTCGACTGCAAACCGTACGGCTGACAGTGACCGACACCGCGAACCAGAGCGATACCGAGGCGCAGTCGGTAACCGTCACGACGGGAGGCGCGCCGTGCACCAGTTGCCAGGCGGGACATCCGGCTATTACACGTGGCGGGTTCCTTCGTATCGCGGCAGCGGCAGCTATTCCCTCTGGCTGCAACATCCGTAAACGGACATCACTTGCGCTGTCGCTGAAACCTCTGGTCTCCCGAGATGTGAATCTCGTCGCAGGCGGTCGCTTCCCCCTTGTCGTCGACGATGAATCGATAGCCGATGCCGACGCCTTCGAACACCGTCTGCGATCGCGGGATCAGCGGACGCATCTCGCCGCCGTCAATGCCGGCACCGCCGGTGATCTTCGCGACCAGCTGCTCGCCTGAGAACAGCACTTCGATCGTCCGCTTTCTCCCCCCATACAACCCGTTGTAGACGCCGACGTACTTGGCCAGCACCTCGCGCGGAACGGTTATTCCCGCGCCCGTCGCATCCGAGACGGTACCGTCCCAGCGGTCGCTGGTTTGTTCGCAGATCGCCTCGAGCATCTCCGTGTCGGCTGCCAGCGCCATATCCGAGGTAAAGCTCCACGGCTTCACGTACGCGGCCGGATCGGTGTAGGTCACCTCCACGTGCAGGTGTCCAACGTCCTTGCGCTGGAATCTCTCCGTCACACGCAGCGCCTCCGTATGCGGCTGCCCGTAGCGGCTCAGCCACGTCTTGTCGTTGTAGCCGTTGCTGTCCACGACCAGCGTGTCGCCCTCCCACCGGCCGACCGAATAACCCTGCCAGCTCGGAGCAGGGTCTTTCTCCAGCTGGCGCCCATCCATGTGGATCACGCGATATGTCAGGTCGTCGTTCAGGATAGCGATGGCGGCCGGCGTCTGCAGGATGCGCTTCCAGCCGGCGGACCTGTCAGCCTCGGGCCCGCTCGGCAGGCATTGATAGGAGGGACGCGACTTCCAGTACTCCGCCGTACGCTGGCGGACGGTGGCGTTGGTTGACGGCTTTTCGTTGGCGGGGTCGAGGAGGAGCTCGGGAACCGGCCCGTTCCACACGCCCGTCAGGTCAATCTTTCCGTCGGGCCCGCGCGGCGCGGGCGCCGTGAGGTTTGGTTTGCCGTCCGCGGTGCGGGGAATGCCGGGCGTTTTGCGATCGAGCCACTGGGCATCCGCCGGTATGGCTGCCACCACCAGAGTGAGCGCCGCAAGAAACAACCTCATACAGCCCTCCGATGTCGTGCGACGCTTCCGACGCCGCGGGACGGCGGGATGCTAACACAACGCCGATCTGCGCAGATGCACGCACGTGATTGTCCGTCGATGCCACGGAGGGATTGTCGGTCGACGTCTCCGCCAATCTGCCCGGGCACGTGGAGCTGACCGATCGCGGACGAGCGCGGAACCTACGCATTCATGGATCTTCCGGCCGGGGAGTACACGATGGCGTCGCGCAGACGCAAGTACGGCTTCCTGAGGGTCCGACCTTTCTCCGCGGCGTCGATATCGCCATCGTGCCGACCGGCACGCGCTGACGGACGCGCTGGCCGCGGCGAACTGTTGCGGCCATTGCAATCCGGCGACGTTTCGAGGAGCATTCCTACCACCCACTACCGAAAAGTTGCGCGGATTTGCCCCTAGTCCATAATTGACAGAGCTTTACCGGGATGAGAAACTTTCAAGTCCTCGTCTCCGTCTATTTTCTGAGAGGTATCGTTGCCATGAAGAAGACTGTTCTGTGCGCGGTCGCGCTGGCCGTCGCAAGCCTGATCCCTGGCTCCGCGTGGGCGCACCACGGTGACGCTGGCCGCTACAACGAAGACACGGTCACGCTGAAGGGAACCGTCGTGCAGCTCGTCATGGTCAACCCGCACGCGCTGATCATCTTCGACGTCGACGACGGCGGAAAAACGACCCGCTGGACCGCGGAGCTCGGTGGTCCGCAGCAGCTGGTCAAGCAGTTCGGCTGGAGCCCGCAGACGGTCAAAACGGGCATGCCGATCACGCTCATCGGCCGCGTCGTCAAGAGCGGCGACCCGTACATGAACCTCACGGAGCGCTCGCAGATCACGATGACCGATTCGGGCAAGGAAATTTACCGCACCGCGAACTTCGGCCAGCCGGCGCCGGCCGCGCAGTAAGCGAGGGCGCAGTTTTTCGCCGGAGACATCCAGGGCCGCGACATCTCGCGGCCCTTTTTTTCTGAGGATCGACCGATGAGGACCAGGGTTGCGGTCGTGGGCCTGCTCGCATGTTTGCTGGTCAGCGCGGTCGTCAAAGTGAAGGCGCAACAGCCGCCGGCCGCGGGAGCGCTGCTGTCGGATCAGGTATTCAAGAACGTCCAGGTGATGAAGGGCATTCCTGTCGATCAGTTCATGGCGACGATGGGGTTCTTCTCGGCCTCGCTCGGCATGTCGTGCGAGGACTGCCACATGGCCGACGACCGCGACTGGAGCGGGTTTGCCGCCGACAACGCGCGCAAGCGGCGCGCGCGGCAGATGATCCAGATGATGCAGAAGATCAACGCCGACAACTTCGGCGGCCGCCAGATGGTCACCTGCTGGTCGTGCCATCGCGGCGCCGACGCCCCGCGCACGGTGCCCGACTTCAACGTCCAGTACGGGCCGCTGCAGGCGCCCGATCCGAACGCGGTGGTCGCGCAGAATCCGCTCTCGCCGATGCCCGACGAGGTCTTCAACAAGTACGTTCAGGCGGTCGGCGGTGCGCAGAAGGCCGCGGCGCTGACCAGCTTCGCAGCCACGGGCACGAACCTCGGCTACGGTCCTGAATCAACCGACCAACGGCGGACGGAAATCTACAGCACGGCCATGCCTCTGCGCCGCAGCGTCGTTGTCCACACCAGCAACGGCGACGCGACGACGACCTTCAACGGCACGAACGCGTGGTACGCGGCGCCGCTGCGCCCCGTGGACGTGCTCACGCTGGCGGGACAGGAGCTGGCGGGCGCGAAGATTGACGCCATGCTGCTCTATCCGGCGCAGGTGAAGTCCATCGCACCGCGCTGGCGCGTTGGCACGGCGACCACCATCGACGATCGGGACGTCGACGTCGTGCAGGGCAATACGGCGGACGGAATCATGGTCTCCCTCTTCTTCGACCAGAAGACGGGACTGCTCACGCGATCGGTCCGCTACACCGATTCGCCCGTCGGCAAGCTGCCGGTGCAGACCGACTACTCCGATTACCGCGACGTCAACGGCGTGAAGATGCCGTTCAAGTTGTTGCAGACGGGTCTCGACGGCCGCGACACGTTCGAGCTGACCCAGATTCGTGCGAATGCAAACCCCGAAGCGTCGCGCTTCGCCAAGCCGGCGCCGGTAGCGCCTCCGAAGAAATAGGAGACCCTTTGATGAAACGGGCAAGGCACGCGGCCGTTGTGGTTGCGGCGATGGCGGCCGTTGCGATGGTGGTGCGGATCGACGCGCAATCCGCAGGCCCCTCGACCAGGCTCGGGGCAGGCGGATTGCGCCAGACGGCGTACGTCAAGGCGTCGAACCCGCACATGGGCGATCACTTCGGCAACGGCGGGACGCTGCTCGGTGATTCGGTGGCGTTGAGCGGCAACGGCCTCACGCTGGCGGTCGGCGCGCCCAACGAGAGCAGCGGCGCCAAGGGCGTCAACGGCGATCAGAACGACACGTCGGTCTACAGCGCGGGCGCCGTCTACGTGTACACGCGCCCGAACGTGAACGGCGCATGGACGCAGCAGGCGTACGTGAAGGCCTCCAATCCGCAGGCGGCCGCGGAGTTCGGGCACGTCGTCGCGCTCAGCGCCGACGGCAACACCATGGCGGTGTCGGCGTACTTCGAGGCGAGCGCGACCAGGGGCGTCAACGGCAACCAGAACGACGATTCGATTCCGCAGGCGGGCGCGGTCTACGTCTTCACGCGCCGCGGCGCCACGTGGACGCAACAGGCCTACATCAAGGCATCGAACACCGGTGAAGCGGGCACCGAGGGCAACTTCGGCGACGGCGATCAGTTCGGCTTCTCGGTATCGCTGAGCGATGACGGCAACACGCTCGCGGTCGGCGCCAACGCCGAAGACAGCAACGCCAGGGGGATCAACGGCAACCAGAACGACAACTCGATGCAGTCGGCCGGCGCCGCGTACATCTTCGTGCGCAGCGGCGCCACGTGGACGCAGCAGGCGTACGTGAAGGCGCCGAATACGGCACCGAACGTTCAGTTCGGCTACTCGGTGGCGCTGAGCGCGGACGGCAACACGTTCGCGGTGAGCGCGTTCGACGAAGCCGGTTCCTCGCGCGTCGTCCTCGGTCCCGACGGCCCGTTCACGCCGGGACGCAACGGCACCGGCGCCATCTACGTCTACACGCGGACGGGCACGACGTGGGCGCTGCAGGCCTACCTGAAAGCGTCCAACGCCGAAAACGGCGACTCCCTCGGCGTGATCGTGTCGATCAGCGACGACGGCAACACGATCGCGGGCGGCATCCTGGACGAAGACTGCTTTTCGACAGGCGTCAACCCGTCGAACGCCTGCGACAACGACGTCAGGAGCGATACCTCGGTCGGCGCCGTGGCGGTCTTCATCCGCAACGGCACGCAGTGGGCGCAGCAGGCGTTCATCAAGGCGTCCAACACCGGCAAGGAAGACTGGTTCGGTTCGCGGCTGCAGTTGAGCGGCGACGGCAACACGCTCGCGGTTGCCGCGCAGCTCGAGGACAGCGCCGCGCAGGGCGTCGACGGCAAGCAGGATGACGACTCCGCGCAGGAAGCCGGCGCGGTCTACTTCTTCACCCGCACGGGCACGGTCTGGTCGCAGAAACACTACGTGAAGAGCACGAACAACGAGGCGTTCGATGAATTCGGCAGCTCGGTGGCGTTGAGCCGCGATGGCCGGACGATGGCCGTCGGCGCGCGCGGCGAGGACAGCAGCGCGAAAGGCATCAACGGCAACCAGGCGGACAACTCGATGAAAGAGGCCGGCGCCGTCTACGTCTTCGCCTATAATCCATCGTCTTCGACGCAACGGGGGACTAAATGAACCGATTCAGATTTCTCGCACTCGCTTCGTTCGTCGTCTGGTGTTCCGCCCTGATCGGACTCTCCGCGCAGGGTGGCGGCGCGGGCGCGGCCGGCGGTGGCGATCAGCAGACGCGGGGCAAGGCGCTCTACAACGACAAGTGCGCCAGCTGCCACATGGAAAACCTGAAGGGGTCCACCGAAACGCCGCCGCTCACCGGCGACATGTTCTGGCAGAACTGGGAAACCTACAGCGCCAACAACTTCGTCGAGCAGATCCGCACGACGATGCCGGAGGACAATCCGGGGTCGCTCATGCGCGAGCAGTACATAGACATCGTCGCGTATATCCTGAAGACGAACGAGGTGCCGTTCGCCGGCGATCTGCCGGGGGACGCGGACGCGCTGAAGAAGATCACGATCAAGAAGAAAGAGTAGCCATACCGCCAAATCGCGGGATGTTAGAAGGCCGGACCCCGATGGGACCGGCCTTTTTTCGATAGTTAGACCGCGCTCGCTCCTTGTGAAGCAGTGCCGCGATCTCGGTCGTGCCCGCGTTTCCGACATCAAGCCACACGACTTTCGGCGGGAACCCCTCAACGAAGCTTCGCTCACGGAAGTCGGTGTCCTTGGAAACGATCGTGAAGCCCTTCGTCGTCGCGTCCTCCCAGACGTGAGCATCCGAACCTGTACGAAGGCCGACGTCTCGCACGTGCGTGCTTCTGGATACTCAGAGTGCAGGCGTACGACAAGTGCCGGACTGAGATTGGCGTCGAAGAGCAGCTTCACGCCACGGAGTTGGCAAGGCGCCGTTCACGGGTGGCGGCGAACGCGAGCGCGGCCCGAATATCTTCTCGCGTGAGGTCCGGCAAATCGCTCAGGATCTGATCTTCGCTCATGCCGCCCGCGAGGTACTCGAGGACGTCGTACACCGTGATCCTCGTGCCCTTGATGCAAGGCTTCC
>QHWQ01000013.1:36846-43960 GCA_003222635.1 Acidobacteriota bacterium
CCGCCTTGGAGAACCCGTTGGATCGCTCAGGCTGTTGCGGCCATCCGGCGATACGGACCACGGGATCGTTACCACGGGAATGCAAAACAGGACGTAGACGAGTGTTCTCCAAAGCACCTGGTGACCTTTGCCGACGAATCGCAATTCGCTGCCCGCCTTCCGCGAGTGTTTTGCGAGCCACTGGTAGTACGCCTCCCGACACCAATCGCAAGCGATGCAATGTTGGTTGGAGCGGCGCCGAATGAGAGACTGGGCTGGCCATCCAAACGAAGCTGGCTGACAAACCACCGTGAGAACAAGAAGACGATCCATGGCGCTGGAATCACAAGAGCGACGCCGATAGTTGCGCCCAGCAACCGAAGGAAGAGTCCGAGCGCGCTCGTCTGAAGGTCGAAATGTTCTACACCGCTAAGCGGTACAGACATCGCTGCCTCCGCGCTCAAAGCGCCCGTTCACGATGCATCCGGCTGGAGCTCGCCGTCCGCTTCTGTGTGAGGCCCAACCCTTTGCCTTTGGCGCTGTCTACCAACTCGATGAGTTCCTCGCCGCTTTCGATCGGTCCGGCGCGATCGATCATGGCGCGTATCACCTGGCGTTTCGCAACTTTGCGGCGGCGCGTCCAGCGCGCCAGGCGCACGGTGCGCTTCTTATCGAGCTTCACGGTAATAGTGTGCATGGTACACAATCCGTAATCACGTGGGGATTTCCCTTCTGCTCAACGGCCGCCGCGTGGACATCAGCGGCACCCCGCCGCAGGCGACGCTCCTCGACTTCATCCGGGAGCGCGGCCTGACCGGCGCCAAGGAGGGGTGTGCCGAAGGCGAGTGCGGCGCCTGCGCGGTGGCGATGGTGGCGCGCGACAACGGCGGCAGCGCCTACCGGGTCGTCAACAGCTGCCTGATGTGGTTCGTGATGAGCCTCTTTGCGGAGCAGCATCGCCGCGATCGCGAAGGGCCGTGCGATCCGCTGGCGATGGGCGGAAACCTGTGCCGGTGCACCGGCTACCGGCCGATTCGTGACGCGGCGCTCGCGATTACCGATCCCCCGCGCGGCCCATTCCGCGATCGATTGGATTTGCCGGCGCCTTTGCTCGAACGTGTGGCGACGGATGGATTCTCGCGGCCGGCCACGCTCGCCGAATGCCTCGATGTCCTGCGCGCGCATCCCGAGGCGACGCTCATCGCCGGGTGCACGGATCTCGGCGTCGAATCGAACCTGCGGCTCGAGCGCTGGCCGCATCTTGTGAGCGTGGAAGCGGTGCCCGAGCTGCACGAATGGTCGGAAACCGGCAGCAGCGTTCGCATTGGGGCCGCCGTGCCGTTGAGCGATATCGGCAGGATGTGGCCCGGCGCTCCGCGCGTCGTGCACGAATGGCTCGACCTGTTTGCGTCGCCGCCGATCCGCAATCGCGCGACGCTCGGCGGCAACCTCGCGACGGCGTCGCCGATCGGCGATTCGGCGCCGCTGCTGCTCGCGCTCGACGCCTCGGTGCACATCGCGGGGCCTGGAGGAACGCGGACGCAACCGCTCGCGTCGTTCTTCACGGGCTACCGCAGGACCGTTCTGCAGCGCGGCGAGATCCTCACGACGGTCGAGATTCCGGAGCCGCTGCCTTCGTTCGTGCGGTTCTACAAGGTCGCCAAGCGCCGTCTCGACGACATCAGCACGGTGGCGGCGGCGATGGCGATCGATCGGGATCACGGCGGCCGCGTACGGCGCGCACGCTTCGCGTTCGGTGGCGTCGCGGCGTCACCGGTGCTCATCGCCGACGCCGAGCAGGCTGTCGCCGGTCAGACGTGGAACGAGCGCGCTGTCGAGCGCGTTCAGCAGGTGCTGGATCGTGTGCTCACGCCGATGAGCGATCACCGCGGATCGAAGGAGTACCGCCGCGAGGTGTCGAAGAGCCTGGTGGAGAAATTCTGGTGGGAGTCGCGCCATGACGATCGCCGGTAAGCCGCTTCCGCACGAGAGCGCGCGCGGCCACGTGACCGGCAGCGCGATGTACACGGACGATCTCATCGCGCGCTTTCCGAACCTGCTGCACGCGTGGCCGGTGACGGCTCCGCACGCGCATGCGCGCGTGACGCGCCTGGATGCCGCGCCGGCGCTCGAGGAGCCTGGCGTCGTGACGACGCTCAGCGCGGGCGATGCGCCAGGCGAGGCCGATAGTGGTCCATCGCGTCATGACGAGCCACTGTTTCCCGCCGAGGTGATGTATCACCGCCAGCCCGTGGCGTGGGTGCTCGGCAAGACGCTGGAAGCGGCGCAGCGCGGCGCCGCACGCATCGTCGTGGAATACGACCCGCTGCCTGCCATCCTGACGATCCAGCAGGCGATTGACGCGGGGAGTTTCCTGACGGACAGCTTCCGTCTTGCGCGCGGCGATGCGTCCGCGCTCGAGCGTGTGACAACCGCGTTGCGCATCGACGGCGAGCTGGCGATCGGCGGCCAGGAGCACTTCTATCTGGAAACGCAGGCGGCGATCGCCTGGATCGACGAGACGGGCGGCGTCATCGCGCAGTCGTCCACGCAGCATCCGTCGGAGACGCAGGAAATCATCGCGCGCGTGCTCGGGCTGACGCGAAAAGACGTGACCGTGGAATGCGTGCGCATGGGCGGCGCGTTCGGCGGCAAGGAGGTGCAGGCGAACGCGTGGGCCGCCATCGCCGCGCTCGGGGCGATGAAGACGGGCCGTCCAGTGCGCGTGCGGCTGACGCGTGAGCTCGACATGGCGCTCACGGGCAAGCGCCATCCGTATCTCGTGCGCTACTCGGCGGGGTTTTCCTCGACCGGGCAGATCGAAGCGCTGCGCATCGCGTTCTTCTCCGAAGGCGGGTTCAGCCTCGATCTCTCCGAGCCGATCATGTGGCGGTCGCTCTTCCACTGCGACAACGCGTACCACCTGCCGAACGTCGAGGCGACCGGCCGCGTCTGCCGCACGCACAAGACGTCGCAGACCGCGTTCCGCGGCTTCGGTGGTCCGCAGGCGATGGTCGCCATCGAAGACATCCTCGCGCAGGCGGCGCAGCGCCTGTCGATTGCGCCTGACGCCATCCGCGAGCGGAACTTCTACCGCGATGGACAGACGACACACTACGGACAGACGGTCGAGGAGGCTGACCGCATCGAGCGGATCTGGCGGCAGCTGAAATCGACCAGCGAGTTCGACGCCCGGCGTGAGGAGATCGCGGCGTTCAACGCGCAGCACGACGAGGCGAAGCGCGGCCTCGCCATCACGCCGGCGAAGTTCGGCATCTCGTTCACGGCGACCTTCTACAACCAGGGCGGAGCGCTCGTCCTCATCTATCGCGACGGCACCGTGCAGGTGAATCACGGCGGCACCGAGATGGGGCAGGGCCTCTTCACCAAGATTCGCCAGATCGCCGCGGACTCGCTCGGCGTCGACCCCGATCGCATTCGCCTGATGGCCACGCGCACGGACAAGGTACCGAACACGTCGGCGACGGCGGCATCCGCAGGCACGGATCTCAACGGCGCCGCGGTGGCCGACGCGTGCCGGCAGCTGAGAGCGCGGCTCGATGCAGTGGCCGGAGGTATCGGGAAGCCGGTATCGTTCGAGGAGCTCTGCGACGCGGCCTACGTGCAGCGCGTGCCGCTGTTCGCGCAAGGATTCTACCGGACGCCCAACATCCACTTCGATCGCGCCACCGGACAGGGCAAGCCGTTTCACTACTTCGCCTTCGGTGCGGCGGTGGCCGAAGTGGAGGTCGAGCGCTTCACCGGCGATTACCGCGTGCGGCGCGTGGACATCCTGCAGGATGCCGGCGACTCGATCTCCCCCGTGATCGACCGCGGGCAGATCGAAGGCGGGTTCGTGCAGGGAATGGGCTGGCTCACGCTCGAGGAGCTGCTCTGGGACGAGAAGGGCCGCGTCGCGACGGCCGGCGCGTCCACCTACAAGCTGCCGTCGTGGTCGGAGATGCCCGAGGATTTCCGCGTCGGCTTCCTGCAGGAGGCGCGGCAGACGGACGTCGTCTTCGGCAGCAAGGCGATTGGCGAGCCCCCGCTCATGTTGGCCATTTCCGTCCGTGAGGCGCTGCGCGACGCGGTTGCCGCCTTCGGCCACGGCGAGGTCGTCACCTTCGATAGTCCCGCGACGCCGGAACGCATCTTCTTCGCCGTTCGCCGCGTTCGCACCGAACGCGTTGCGCTGCGATGAGCGGCGCGCAGCTCTTTCGAGCCACGCTCTTTCACACGACCGCCAACGCCTTTCGCGAACGCGACGCGCTGCGCAGCGAAGCCGACGGAGGACTGCTGGTTCGCGACGGGCGGATCGTCGCGAGCGGTCCGTTCGACCACGTCCGGCGCGCGGATGCGGACGCGACGCTCGTTGACTGGCGCGGCGGCATCATCCTTCCTGGACTGGTCGACACGCACGTTCACTATCCGCAGTTGCGTATCGTCGGGCGGCTCGGCCGATCGCTGCTCGACTGGCTCGAGCAGGCCGCGCTGCCGGAAGAAGCGCGGATGGCGGATATCGCCTACGCGACCGATACAGCGGTGCGATTCGTCGCCGCGCTGGCGGCGCACGGGACGACCACCGCGCTCGTCTTCGGCGCGCACTTCGCGGCCGCGACGGCGGCGCTGCTCGATGCCGCCGCGGCCACCGGACTGCGCATTGTCAGCGGGCTGGTGCTCGCGGATCGATTCGTGCCGGCGGCATTGCGTCAGGCTCCCGGGGACGCGTATCGCGACAGTTCCGAGCTGATTCGCCGGTTTCACCGCCGCGGCCGGCTGCGCTACGCGGTGACGCCACGCTTCGCGCTGTCCACATCGGACGCGATGCTCGAGATGTGCCAGACGCTCGCGGCGGAGCACGACGACATTCTCGTGCAGTCGCACATCAACGAGGACGCGGACGAAATCCGCAAAGTGGCGGAGGCGTTTCCGTGGGCCTCCGACTACCTGGCCGTCTACGACCGATTCGGCCTCACCGGCTCACGCACCGTGCTCGCGCACAACGTGCACGCAACGGCCGCGGAGCTCGAACGTCTTGCCGCGAGCGGCACCACGATCGCGCATTGTCCGGGCAGCAACGCCGCGCTCGGCGGCGGCATCTGTCCGCTGCGGCGGCATCTCGATGCAGGTGTCCGCGTTGCGCTCGGCACCGACGTCGGCGGCGGCACCGGTTTCGGGATGCTGAAGGAAGGCCTGCAGGCGTACCTGATGCAGCGCGTCGCGGTGGATGGGGTGATGCTCGGCCCCGCACAGATGCTGTATCTCTCGACGCTGGCCGGCGCGGAGGCGCTTGGCCTCGCGCGGGAGATTGGCAGCCTTTGCGCGGGGAAGGCTGCTGATTTCGTGTACGTGAAGCCACCTGCCGGAAGCGTGCTCGATGCGGTGCTGCAGCGCGCGTCAGGTCCCGAGGACATGCTCGCCGCGCTCTTCACGCTCGGCGGCGAAGAGAGCGTGCAGGAGGTCCGCGTCGAAGGGACCGTCGTGCATCAGCGATGACGCTTGCCGACCTGAATGCGTGCGACGAGGAGGCATTCGTTTCGGCCCTCGGCTGGATTTTCGAGGAGTCGCCCTGGGTGGCCCACCGCGCGTGGCTGCGGCGTCCGTTCGCCTCCCTTGATGCGCTGCACGCCGCGATGACGCAGGCCGTTGCGGAAGCGGCCGAGGCCGAACAGCTGACGCTGCTGCGCGCGCATCCGGATCTCGGCACGCGGGCGCGAATCAGCGAGGCATCCACCGGCGAGCAGCGCGGCGCTGCGCTCGATCGGCTGACACCCGGCGAATTCGCGCGGCTGCAGCGGCTGAACGACGACTACCGGGGGCGGTTCGGGTTTCCGTTTCTGTTTGCCGTGAAGGGCAGCACGAAGCACGATGTGCTGGCGGCGCTCGATGCGCGCGTCACGCGTCGCCGCGACGAGGAGTTCGCCGAAGCGCTGCAACAGGTGTACAAGATCGCGAGGTTCCGACTGGAGGAGATGCTTGGAACGACTCGTTAGCGGCGCGCAGGACCACTACTATGGCAAGGCCGACGTCACCGTCTACCGGCTGATTCGCGACAACAGCTGCCCCGTCGACCAGTGTCCGGTCTTCGGCGCCAACGTGAAGATGCTGACGTGGGGCGGCGCGTTCTGGCCCACGTACCTGCGCGGCGACAACACCGGCCTCATCGCCACCGACTCGATGAAGAACTTCATCCACCGCGAGACGTTTTCGTTCACCGGGTTCGGGCTCGAGAACTACTGCCGCTACATCGGCAAGAAATTCCTCGACACGTATCCGCAGGTCGAGGGCCTGCAGATGAGCGCCGTGCAGCTTCCGTACACCGGCCTCGAGGGTGGCGTCGCGTTCGTGCCCGCGGGACCCGATCAGGCGTACGCGCGAATCGAGATGACGCCGCAGGGCGTCACCCACGCGGTCTCGGGCATCGAGGGGTTCAAGCTGCTGCGGCTGCGCGGCAGCGCGTTCCAGGGATTCGTCCGCGACGGCCACACCACGCTGCCCGATCGTCCGAGCCGTGTCCTGCACATGTGGCTCGACCTCGAATGGTCCTACGCCACGCTCGACGCCGCGTTCAGCGATGGCGCCATCACCGCCCGCGTGCGGGCCATCGTCATGGACGTGTTCAAGTCATTTGAATCGGCCAGCATTCAGCAGATCATCCACAAGATGGGAACGAAGATCTTCGCGGACATCGCCGAGATCAGCGAGCTGCGATTCGAGGCGAACAACCGCACGTGGGACGTCATCCAGGAGCGCGCGGAGGAATGGGGCGTGTATGTCGAGCCGGCGGCGCCGTTCGGTGTACTGGGCTTGACGCTTACGCGCTAGAACCGCCATGGGGCATCTCTCCACTCACGTTCTCGATACCGCGCGCGGCGTGCCGGCGGCCGGTGTGGTGGTGGAGGTCCGCATCGTTCGCGGCGATGAGAGCCGGCGTGTGGCGGCGGCGACGACGAATGCTCAGGGCCGCACGGAGGCGCCGCTCGTCGTGGACGATCGTCTCGAACGCGGCATCTACGAGCTGACGTTCCACGTCGGCGATTACTTCCGCGCCGCCGGCGTCGCGCTGAGCGATCCGCCATTCCTCGATCACGTCGTCATTCGTGTCGGCATTGCGGATGCGGGCGCCACGTATCAC
>QHWQ01000303.1 GCA_003222635.1 Acidobacteriota bacterium
TCCGTCAGGCCGGGGCCGAGCCATCCGCGCGGCCGGCGGCCCGTGAACGCGGCGATCGCCGCCGTCGTCTTCTGAATATCGACGCGCTCGTCGGGCACCTTCTGCATGTTCTTCTGGCCGAAGCCGTGACCAATGAATTCCCAGTTGCGATCGAGCGCGGCGCGCGCGATCGGTTCGTACGCGGTGATGGCGCCGCCGTTGATGGCGAGGACGCCGGGTATCTTCAGTCGATCGAACACCTCCAGCATCCGCCAGAAGCCGACGCGGTTCCCGTATTCGTGCCATGCCCAGTTGGGAACGTCCGGCATCGGCGATCCACCCGCCGGCGGCGTGAGGACCGTGCGCGGCATCGGTTCGAGCGGATTCCACTCTTCGACGTTGACGATCACCCAGACCGCGAGCCGCGCGTCTCCCGGCAGCGTGAGTCGCGGGCGCTGCGTGATCGGCGAATAGGTGAACCGCTCGGTTGGAAGCATCCTCATCCTCTCCTGTGACCGCCTATGCCCCCGCCTTCGCCGAGGCGTCGGCGCGCAGGGGCGCGCGTCCCCAGGCCTGCACGACGCGCGGCATGCCGGCAATCGTCGTCTCGTCGGCGGCAAACGCGTAGAGCTCGCGCGTGAGCGACGCGGCTTCCTCCGCCGACGCGAGACCCGCGGTCGTCACCGCCTCCGTGATGTTCTCCATCGTGATCGGCGTGATCAGCTTCGCCTCGCCGCGCAGCGTCGCCGGCTGCGCCACCGCGACCTCGACGTCCGTGAAGCCCTGCTCGAGCAGCAGACGCGGCAGCTTCGGGCCAATGTCGGGATCGGCGCCGCGGCGCCTGACCGTCTCCGAATAGAGCTCCACGTATCGGCGGTGGGCCGGTGAATCCGGGTACGTGAAATAGCCGCTGACGTCGATGTCCTCGACGGCGATGCGTCCGCCCGATCGAAGCAGCCGGCGGAACTGCGCCATCACCGCGTGCGGATCGCGGAGGTGCGTGAGCAGGAATCGCGAGAACACGAGATCGAACGCGCCTTCGATCTCGTCGTCTCCGAGCATGACGCTGCGAAACTCGACGTTGGCGATGCCGGCTGCGGCGGCTTCGGATTGCGCGAGCGCCACCTTCGTCGCGTCGGCATCCACGCCCAGGACGTCGCCGCGCGGACCAACGCGGCGCGCGAGCTCCTGCGTCACGTCGCCGCCGCCGCATCCAGCGTCGAGGCATCGCAGGCCGCTCAGGCTGCCGAGCCGATCGAGGAGCGCGTTCGTGCTCGGCGCCATCACGCGCGCGAGCACGCGCAGGCGCTCGCGGCCCGCAACGCCGCCCTGAATGATGTAGGAACCCGTCTCGGCCACCGTGTGTGACCGGAAGTCTAGCGCTGTTCGGGGAGAATCGTGGCTTTCTGGATGTAATCGAGGTTGGGGAACTCGCGCGTCAGGTAGGCGTTGCCTTGTTCGTCGACGAGCGGCTGCTCGGGACGTTCCTCGTATCCGGAATACAGCTGATCGACGACGTCCATGCCGCTGACGATCTCGGCAATCGGAGAGAAGCCCAATCGATCGTACGGCGTGTTGTCGCGTAGGTTGATGAACAGTTGCGTCGTGCGGGTGTTTGGACCGCGGCTCGCGAAAGAGATTGTCCCGCGCACGTTCGAATGCCTGACCGGATCGTCCTGGATGTCGGCGTCGCGCCATGCGGTCTGCACGTTCGGATCGCCATGCATGCCGAACTGCGCCAGCTGCCCGCCGATGACGCGGAAGAACCTCACATTGTCGAAGAAGCCGGCCTTCACGAGGTTATAGAAGCGATCGGCGCCGAGCGGCGCCCAGTCGCGATGCACGCTGGCGACGAAGCGCCCCTTGCTCGTATCGAGGGCGACAGTGAAGGTTGCCGGCGCCTGCTCGGTGAGTTTGCCCGGATTGCGCAGCGGCCCCGAGTCTTGTGCGCAGGCCGCGGCGGCGACGAACAACGCGGCGGCGATCGTCTGAATGGCGATCCGTTTCATCAAGGATCAGTGTAGGTCAGACCGCCGTCGCCTGCACTGAAACGCGGCGAGCGCGCTGCGTGAGAAACGCTTCGACGAGCCGGGCTTCCTCGTCGTGCGTCCTTCGCCGGTCATCGGCAGCGACAACACCGCGGATGCCGAAGCTCCAGATCCGTGAGGCCCGTCTTCTCCGGATCGCGCGTTTGCACGCCGACCAGCTCGTCCAGCGTCGGGAGCCGCCGTTTTGGCGCTCAATTGACATCCGTGTTGTGGTTCATGAGCCGCCGAGCTCGAAATTTGGCGGAGGGTTGTTCACAATCGAAGGCAGTGTTGTCGCCTCGTCCATTCACCGTTCTGTTCCTGGCCGTCATCGGCTGCTCATGCCCCGCGGCGGCACGCGCCGAGCGCGTCAGTGAAGCCGACTACTTCTCGACCGTCAACGACGTGCTGGCGGAGCTGGCGCCGCGAAGCGCCCACGGCGCGGTCGCGATCCGCGACACGTATCGTCCCTATGTCGACCTGCTCGCGCTGAACGACTTCGACGCCATCGCCACGGGACTTGCGAGCGGCGGCCTCGTGCCGTTGCCGGATCCTGAACGCTTCAACATCCGCGTTCGTCTCGAGGGATCGAGTGCGATCGGCGAGATGGACATCGCCAATCAGGAGCGCTATGTCTCCGCGCGCCCGGCGGCGATCGGCTGCCTGCTCGACGTCGCATCACGCGTGACCTCGGGGCCGATCGAAGTCACCAGCCTCGCGCGGCATCTCGACTACCAGGAGCTGCTTCGCGCGAGCAACGCGAATGCGACGACCGAGGTGCCGACGCATGCGCTCGGCCTCGCCTTCGATATCGCGATCGTCAACACGCCACTCGACACCGTGCTCGAACTGGAGGACGTGCTTCGCGAGATGAGCGACGCGGGCGACATTCTCTTCATTGCCGAGCGGCAGCAGCTCGTGTTTCACGTCGTGCCGCAACCCTCGCGTCTCGGTTGGTACACGGATGTCTACGCGCACGCAATGACGGGGCAACCGTGGCCACATCGCGCGACTGACGCCGGCTCCTTGACTTCGGAAGTCACGACAGCCGTCAGCTCGCTGCAGCCGCTGCCGGCGTGGGCCGCGGAATGGTGGGCGGCGGACAACGTCCCTGTCGATTTGACGGTTTCCGTGCACGCGGATATCGACGACGACAGCCACGTCACCCTGCTTGGCGAGCTCCTGTCGTCGACATGGCGCTGGATCGCGCCGTGGACCGTCGTCCGCGCGTAGTACTTCCTGTACAGATATGTCTCGCTTTCGTCGCCGCTGGTCAGTCAGTCGGCATGCCACGCCATCTGCGAAAGGAATACCCGCCGCTGCGCGAGCGCGGCGATCACCTCCCGCAGCTTTTTTGAAACCCCATCGTCCTCCAATGTCATGCATGCCATCCGCACACGCATGCGAGAGGCCAACGCGAATTGGCCGGATTCTTTCTCGCGATCGTCCGCGGGTACGAACTTTCAGGCGTCGACTGGATCCTTCGTTGAAAAAACATGAGTCTGAGAGAGTTCCGGTTTCAATGGAATTTCCGCTACAACTCGGTCCATGAAGTGACCTTGCCGTTCGCGCGGATCGACGCAGGTCAAACGCTGACGCACGAAGAAGTCGCTGCGCGCTTGGAACAAACACTTATCAATAGACCTGTCGTCGACCTGGCGGCTGATCATGCCGTAGGGCGCCGCCTAAGGCCTGATGCCGCGCGCCTTGCGCAAGGTCTTGGCCATCCGTTACGATTGGGTTTCGCGTTCGGCCGAAGGTGCCGGACGTACCCACCAGATTCCTCAGTAGCTCAACGGCAGAGCATCCGGCTGTTAACCGGAGGGTTGCTGGTTCGAATCCAGCCTGAGGAGCCAATCTCCATTTTTCGCACCGTTAGCGAAGAGGTCGAAAGGCTTAACGTAAGTAGCGGTGAGACTTCCGGCATCGAACACGCAGTTCGATAGTAGTGTTTTGATCAATTTCGCCTGATCGTGCGGATTCTGCGTAACGTAAAGAGGATAAGCACTTTGCGCGAGTTCTAGAATCTGCACGCCCGTCGCCTCGTAGTCCTGACTCGCACGTTCGTGCCTGGCCATCTCACCCCGCACACGCTTCAGTTCCTCCTCGAGCTCGGCCGACTTCGTGTTCCACAGTTCGTCGGAGATTCGTCCGCTCAGCCGATCG
>QHWQ01000037.1 GCA_003222635.1 Acidobacteriota bacterium
CCGGATGGCGCCCGCGGTGGCAGTAGAAGACCTCTTCGCGATTCAGGCAGATCTTGACCGGCCGATCGAGCAGCAGCGCCGCCTTCGCAACGACGATCTCGTGATTGAACGGATCGCTCTTGCCGCCGAAGCCGCCGCCGTTGGGCGTGGCGATGACGCGGATGTGCGCGGCCGGCATCGCCAGCGCTTTCGCGAGCGCGCGGTGCAGATAGTGCGGCGTCTGCGTGCTCGAATAGACGACGAGCTTGCCGTCGGGATCCACCAGCGCGACCGTCGCATGCTGCTCGAGCGGCAGATGCGTGTTTCCCTCGAAGAAGAACACATCGTCGAAGACATGGTCGGCGCCGGCGAGAGCGGCGTCGACGTCGCCGAACTCGAGCGCCACCGCCTTGTGGACATTCCCGTGCTCGCCGTAGTCGTGAATGCGCGGCTCGGGATGCGCGAGGCTGTCCGCAGGCGAGGCGTAGGTACGCAGCGGCTCGTACTCGACGTCGATGAGGCGCGCGGCGTGTTCGGCGGTCAGTTCGTCCCGCGCGATGACGGCGGCCACGGGATCCCCAACGAACCGCACCTTGTCGCGGCAGAGTGCGTGCTCGTCGTGACTGACGGGCAGGATGCCGTACGGGATCGGAAACGCGTCGCCGGCCAGGATCAGGCGGACGCCTTCGACTTGCGCGGCGGCAGCGGTATCGACGCGAATGATGCGTGCATGCGGATGCGGCGACCGCAGCAGACGGCAATGCAGCATCCGCGGCAGCACGATGTCATCGGCGAAACGCGTCTGACCGGTGACCTTGGCGCGGCCATCAACCCGGCGACGCGCGCGACCGACGACGCGAGTCGGACGCGTCATCGCGTCGGCTCCGCGTCCGTGGCAGACATCAGACGAGCGGCAGCTTCCACGGCCTCGATGATTTGCCAGTAGCCGGTGCAGCGGCACAGGTTGCCCGACAGCGCCTCGGCGATGCGCTCGCGCGATGGGTGCGGTTCACGATCGAGGAGCGCCTTGGCTGTAATCAGAATGCCGGGCGTGCAGTACCCGCATTGCGAGGCGCCGAGATCGGCAAAGCACTCCTGCAGGGGATGCAGCCGCCCGTCGTGTGCGATGCCTTCGACGGTGGTGATCGCTCGCTCGTGGCACTCGTCGGCGAGGAGGAGACATGAGAGTACCGGCTGCCCATCCACCAGCACCGCGCAGGCGCCGCACTCGCCGAGCTCGCAGCCATGTTTCGTGCCGGTGAGATTCAGGTCTTCGCGCAGCACTTCGAGGAGCGTTTTGTAGCTGTCGGTCAGGGTTTCGACCGGCTCCCCGTTGACGCGGCAGGCGAGTCGAATCTTCGTCGCCACCCGCCTACTTCGTATTCGACAAATGCGCGGCGGAGGCGACGTAGGTCTTGCGCGCACGTGCGTTCATGCCCGTCTGCTTCATCCGCAGATCGAGCTTGTGCTCCTTGCCGTCGAGCGCCCCCGGCGCGAAGCCGAGCGTATACAGACTGTGGAGCTCCTGCGCGACGCGGGTGAAGGTCGGCGCGAGCTCGTCGGTCTTCTTCAGCTCGAAGTAGCCGCCGCCCGTCTCCTCGGCGATCTTCCTGAGCGATCGATCCGGCTGTGAGCGCACCATCCGCTGCCCGTTGAAGTACGTCGACTGCAGGCCGATGGCGTAGACCATCACTTCGTTCTCTTTCGCGCGGTCGAGGACGGTGCCGAAACCGGTCTTGCTGTAGGTGTCGTCGCCGTCCGTGAAGACGAGCACGACCTTGCGACCATCGATCGGCTTCAGCATGTCGATGCTCTGATCGACCGCATCCCACAACCGCGTCGGATTGCCGTACTGCAGGTCACGCAGCGCGGAGATCAGGTCGTCGCGATCGTTGGTGAACTTGCCGCTGAATTCGATCTTGTCGCTGAACGCGCCCACCTGTCCCTTGTCCTGCGGCAGCATGCGCAGCAGGAACTGCTCGGCCGCCGCGCGCAGCAGGTCGAGGCTGTTCGTCATGCTGGCGCTGTAGTCGAGCATGACGACGACCGTGAACGGCTGCGTTTCATTCTGGAAGAAGATGATGTCCTGCGGCTTGCCGTTGTCGAGGATCGCGAACTGATCCTGGTCGAGATTCGGCACGAGCCGGCCTTGCGCGTCGAGCACCGTCGCGGGCACCGACACGATCTGCGTCGTCGCCTTGAAGGTGGGTGGTTCCTGCTGGGCCGCGAGCGTCAGCGTGACGAGAGCAACGAGCGCGCTGGTCGTAAAGGTGCGCATATCAACAGCTTAACTGATCTTCAGACGTCCCGCCGGACCGTCCGGACGTCATGTATCATGCACGCATGCGAACAGCCTGCATTGCCCTCGGTCTTCTGATTTCTCTCGCCTGCTCGTCGCAGGCGCAGCAGCCGGGCGACGTCGCGGCGCGCGTCGGCGATCACGCCATCACGGTCAAGGAGCTCGACGACCGCTGGCAGAAGGAAGAGCCGGCGCAGAAGGCGCAGGCGGAGCAGGCGATCTACGACGGCCGCCGATCGGCGCTCGACGCCATCATCGCGGACATGCTCGTCGAGCAGGCGGCGAAGTCGAAAGGCATTTCCGCCGAGGCGTTCGTGCAGGCGGAAGTCGCCAAACGCATGAAGCCGGTCAACGACACCGACGTGCGGAACTTCTACGTGCAGAACAGCGAGCGGATGCAGAATCGCACGTTCGAGCAGATGAGCAGCGCCATTCAGCGCTACCTCCAGGACCAGGCGCAGAACACCGCGAAGGAGGATCTGATCGCGGAGCTGAAAAAGGGCGGTCCCGCCATTCGCGTCGTCATGGAGGCGCCGCGCACGGCGCTGACGATCAATCCCGACGATCCGTCAGAGGGGAAGGCGGACGCGCCCGTGACGGTCGTCGAGTTCTCCGATTTCCAGTGCCCGTTCTGCCAGCGCGTCTGGCCGACGCTGAAGCAGCTGCGCATGAAGTACGGCGACAAGATGCGCCTGGTCTGGAAAGACTTTCCGCTGACGCAGATTCACCCGCAGGCGTTCGTCGCGGCGCAGGCGGGCAACTGCGCGCGCGAGCAGGGGAAGTTCTGGGAGTATCACGACAAGCTGTTCGGCAACCAGTCCGCGCTGCAGCCGGCCAACCTGAAACAGTACGCCGCGGATCTTGGCCTCGACACCGCGAAGTTCAATCAGTGCCTCGACAGCTCGAAGTACGAAGCGCGCGTGCAGGCCGCGCTCGGAGTAGGCGGAGGGCTGGGCATCGGCTCGACACCGACGGTCTACGTCAACGGCCGCATGATCAACGGCGCGCAGCCGATCGAAGTCTTTCAATCGGTCATTGATGAGGAGCTGGCACGGGCTGGGAAATAAATCGTTCGGTTCGAACGATCAGGGAAACAACCGATCGAAATTGCCGCCGAAGATCAGCGCCGCGTCCGCGGTGCTGATGCCGAGGCGATCGACGATCTGTTGCTGCGTATCGTAGACCCCGTTCTGCCATCCGCGCGGAAAGAACGACGAGTCGGTGCCGAACAGCAGCCGCGACGGTCCGGCGACCGCGAGCGCGGCCTTGAAGACCGCCTCGAGCGTCAGGCCGGGCATGTATTTGATCCAGCCGTTCGAGCTTGACGTATCGAGATGAATGTTCGGGCAGATATCCGCCGCCATCAACGCCTCGCGGAACACTCCCGCGCCGAAGTGCGGAATGATGAACGGCACGGTCGGAAACGCGAGCGCCAGCCGCGACACGTCGAGCGGGTTGCCCAGCCGCATGTCGAAGCGGCTCGGCAGCCCGAGCTTCGCGCGCACGCCGACTGACAGCACGCCGCAGTGCACGAACACCGCGGTGCCCGGACGTGAGGCCGCGAGCTCGACGATGCTGACCGTGCGATCGTCGCCGAGCGGCACATGCTGCATCGCGGGAAAGAGACAGATGGTGCGCAGTCGCAGCTCCTCGACGGCGCGGCGCGTGCGGTCCAGCGCGTCGGAGGCCGCGGGATCGACCATGAAGAAGCCGACGAACCGCGACGGATGATGCGCCACCGCTTCGGCGACCGACACTTCGTCGGTCGGGACGCTCGCAATCAGCGCGGCGCGGGTGACGCGGTGCTCATCGAGCTCGGCGACCCATCGGTCCGAGAGCGCATCGGCCGTGCGCGGATCGTCCCATTGCAGCTCGCGGCAGACGTCGGCGGCCGAGGCTTCGGCCTGCGCGGTCGTCGCCCCGGTCGTCGCGAGCCGCTGGCGCGCGAGCGCGCTGAAGAAGTTCGACGAGAAGAAATGACAGTGCGCGTCGTTGATCGTCACAGCATCAACGACGCGCACTGTCATTTCTTCTCGTCGAACTTCTGGCCAAGCACCCAGTGGCCGATGATGTTCATCAGCATCGGCGTGCGGGTGTCGCCGATGCCGCGCAGGACGCCTGTGGTCACAGCCTGCGTGCCGTCGAAGAGCTGGAATCCCGCGGCGACCGCCAGCAGCCGCGTCCCGATGTCGAGGACACGGGCATCTCGCGTGAACCTGCTGAGCAGCGGAACCGGGAACGCGAACAGCACGACGCCGAGCATGATCATCAGGCTGCCGCCGAGGAGCAGCGCGGTCCATCCTGCTCGCCGCGCGCGCCGCATGTCGCGCGCGCCCACGGCGTGTCCGACGCGCACCGCTCCCGCGGATGCAAGACCAAGCGGCACCATGAAGATGGTGCTGACGATGTTCAGCGCGATCTGATGAGAGGCGGAGGAGACCGCGTCGAGGCGAGCGGCCAGCGCGGTGGCGAGCACGAAGACGCCGACCTCCACGGTGATCTGTCCCGCGGCAGGTGCCCCGAGCGCGACGAGGCGCTTCAGACGCTGCACGTCCACGGCGAACGGGACATGCGGATGCGCGGCGCCGCGCCGCCGGTGCTCGCGCCGGATCGCCAGATAGAAGAACACCGCGAGGTAGACGCGCGCCAGGCACGTGGACCACGCGGATCCCGTGACGCCGAGCGCGGGAAACCCATACAGGCCGTAGATGAAGACCGCGTTCGCGCCGGCGTTCACCAGATTCGCGGTGATGAGCGCGTACATGAGCGGCCGCACGACATGGATGCCCTGGAGATAACGGCGGAACGCCGAGTAGAACATCAGCGGCAGCGCGCCAAGGGCGATGACCAGCAGGTACGGCTTGGCCAGGACGGCGATCTGCGGATTCAGTCCCCACGATTGAATCGTCGCGAAGGCGATCCACGTGACGGCCATGATGATCGGCGCCACGATCAGCGCGAGCACGACCGCTTGATGCAGCCACTGCAGCGCGTCATCGAGACGGCCGGCGCCCGCGGCGCGCGAGACCAGCGCATCGACGCCGAGCATCAGGCCCGCGCCGAAGATCACGATTGCGGTGAAGACGCCGCTCCCCATGCCGGTTGCGGCAATCGCTGCCGGGCCGAGGCGGCCGACCATCACGGTATCGACGAGGCCCATCGCCATCCAGCCGACTTCGGCAAGGATGACCGGACCGGCGAGAAAGATGAGAGGGCGGAGTTCGGAAAGCACGGTCAGGCAGGTCTGAAGACCCGCCCCTACACTACCGTGATCTAGAACGTGAGTCGGAAGCCTATCTGACCGACGCGCTGCTCGGGCTGGCCGACGTCGCCCGCGTACGCGACCGGCTGCATGAACGAGGAGAGCGGCGCGCCCGTCGTGCTCAGCCGCCGCGTCGTCAGCTGGATGAACGGGTTCTTCGCGTTGAGCAGGTTGAAGATCTCGGCGATCGCCTCGAGACGCGAAGACCCAGCCAGGCCGAACCCCTTGCTCACGCGGAGATTCAGCTGCGAGAACGGCGCGCGCCAGCTGCAGTTGACGGTCTTGCACTCGCCGATGTCCTTGAACGTCGCCGACCCGTTGTCGTTGAGACCGGTGAAGCGATACGCGCGCGCGGTCTTGTCATTGTTGTTGCCGTCACCGTTGAGATCGACCCCTTCGAGCGAGTGCGTCGGCAGCGCGGACTGGTAGAGGAAAATCGGCGCGACGTTGATGCCGAACGGCGCCTCGACGATGGCGCTGATGGACACTCTGTGGCGCGCATCGCTGCGCGCCAGCGGCGCATCCTGCACCGCACCGAAGGGATCGCGGACATCCTGAACCAGGTTCGCGTCGGTATCGTCCGCGGACGTGCCGATGATGCTCGTCGCGCTGGACAACGTGTACGACGCGCTCAGGTCGAGGTGATTCGCCATGCGGCGGTTCAAGCCGACGGACACACCCTGATAGAGGCCGGCGCCCCTGCTGAGCGCAACGCGAAACGCGCTGGAGTTCGGCTGAAGCGAGAGTCCCGCGAGATAGCGGCGGCCGTTGACCAGCTGATTGATGCGCAGCCGCGTATTGATGTCGTGGCCCTCGACCCGTACCACGTCGACATTCACCGTCGTCGCCGGATCGAGCTGATGCAGCCAGCCGACATTCGCCTGCCGCGTGTAGGGCTGCTGCAGCCGCGGAGACTGCACCTGGCCGGCGAGCAGCGGCAGGTTCGGGTCGACCAGATTCTGGCTCGCGATCGTCGAGAGCGGGTCGGACGTGCGGAAGAAGGTGCCGTCAGCCTTGCGAATGCCGGCGGGGTTGTTCACGAGGAACGCGATGCCGCCGCCGCCCTGGGCGTCAATGGCGGCGTTCAGCGCGTTCTGGTTCGTGTAGGCGAAGTCCGTGTAGATGCCCCAGCCCGCGCGCACCACGTCGTGGCCGTCGCCGCGCAGGTCATACGCGAACCCGACACGCGGCTGAATGTTGTTCGTATCCTTCTGCGGCGACTTGCCGAAGTCCTCGAGGACCGTTCCGGCGAAGCGCCCCGCGGCCCCCGCCGCCTGCATCACCTGGAAGTTCGGGTTGCGGCTCTGATCGAGCGGCATGCCGGACACGTAGTCGTAGCGAACGCCGGCGTTGACGGTCAGCTTGTTGGTGACACGCCAGTCGTCCTGCAGGTAGGCCGAGTAGAAGTCGAGCGGGATGTTCGCCTGCACGGGGCCGCCGATGACCTGCACCGTCTGCACGGGCGCGTTGAGGTCGTTGGCGCCCATGGTGAAGAAGCCCGCGAGGCCGGACGACGTGCTGATGAACAGACGCGGCTCGTGCAGCCAGTTGCCGCCCGCCTTGAAGTTGTGTTCGAGGCCGCCGAAGCCGCGCGACGTCCAGCTGACGTCATCGCGCAGCTGCCACTTCGTCTGCTCCGTCGTCTGCGGCGCCGACGCGTTCGCGCCGCCCATCACGCCGTTGGGGAAGATCAGCACCGGCTGCGTCGTGCTGCCGGGGATCGCGTTGTCGAACGTCGAGACTTGGAAGATCAGCGCGTTCAGCTTCGTGCCGCCGAACAGCCAGCTGTCGTTGGCGTTGAGCGAGTGGAACGTGTTGGTGCTCGTCGACCAGCTGGAATGCGCCGCGAGCGGCCCCGCGCCGCTCGGCGTCGAGCTGCCGTCGTAGCCATAGCGAACCGCCACATAGTGCCCGCCGCGCAGATCGGCGGTCATCTTGCCGGTGAAGAGGTTCTCGCGCACGGGAATCGGGAACACGCCGTCTTGCGCCGGAAAGAGCCCCAGCGTATTGACGGCCTGCTGAGTGTCCTGCTGCGTCCGCTCGAACGCCCCGAAGTAGAACACGCGGTTCTCGGCGATCGGACCGCCGACGCTGCCGCCGTACTGGTAGCGGCGATAGTCCTGCTTCGACACGTGGCTCAGCGTCTCGCTCTCGGTCTTGGCGTTCATCGACGTGTCGCGGAACAGCGTGAACGCGCTGCCGCGGACGTCGTTGGTGCCGCTCTTGGTCACCACGTTCATGACGGCGCCGCCGCGGCCGTACTGCGCGTCGAAGCGCTGCGTCATCACGTTGAACTGCTGAATCGCCTCGAGCGGATACATCTGCGCGAGACCGCCGATGGTGTCGTCGTTGTTGTCGCCGCCGTCGACGACGTAATCGACGTTGCGGCCGTTGCCGCCGCTGATCTGCGGCACGTATTCCGTCGCCTTCGTCGGATCCGAGTGGAAGCCGAGACCCACGCCGGGCACCGTCGCCGCGAGATTGGCGAACTGCCGGCCGTTGAGCGGCCGTCGTCTCCGAGACGTCGACCGCGATGTTCTTGCGCTCGAGACGGATGAATCCGGGAAGCTCCGCGACGACGTCGTAGGTGCCGACGGGCATCGCGTTGAGGTGATACAGGCCTTCGCTGTCGCTGACGTCGGTGCGCGAGAAGCCGGTGGCCGCGTTGGTGGCCGTCACCGTGGTGCCGGGGACCGCCATCCCCTGCGGATCGAGCACGAGGCCGGTGATCGTGCCGGTGGTTTGCTGGGCAGATGTGGGGGCGGCGGCGAGCGTCATGAGCAATGCCGCCAGCAGCCGAACGAGCGTCTTCATCAATCCTCCGGGGGCCGACGCGGCGTCTGATGCACACCGCGGGAGTCCCGTGCCTCCTTTTTATCGGCAGCGCTGTAGTGACCGGCAGTCGTTGCCAGTCGTCGTGATGACGATGGAGTCCGCTGCCTGCACGAATTTGCACCCTCTCGTGCGCAACTGGAAGTTAAGATACGCGCGCGCGCCCCGCGCGCGGCAGTTGTAGGACGACGGCTTACTCATGTGGCTGGCTGAAATCTACATGCTCGGCGTGATCGTGGGGCTGATTGCGACGCAGGGCGGCGTCGCGACGCGCCTCGTGATGGCCCTGCTCTGGCCGCTTGGCCCCCTCGCGTTCATCATCACAGTCGCCGGCCTGCTCATCGTCGCCGCCATCGCCTTTCCGATGTTCGGAGCGATTTTGGCTGGCGTCGTTGCAGCCGGCTGGTGGCTGCTCCGTTAAACCACGAAGCTCGCGAAAACCTGAAATCACCACGAAGGTCACGAAGAACGCGAAGAAGATGCATCGCACTCGCCGATAAGGAGGTTGGTGCTTGATGTATCGATCC
>QHWQ01000038.1 GCA_003222635.1 Acidobacteriota bacterium
CAATCGGGTCACGTGGGTATTGTCCGGCGACGAGCACGTCGCCGAATACCGCCCGCCGAGCAACGCCGTCCCCATCGAGACGGGCAGGAAGATGGAGGAGAGCTCGTCTCGGGCGAGATTCCGGCAGCCATCGGCGTGCAGGGGATCGATTCACCTGCGAGCATTGGAACTATTCGACCAGCCTTGCATGGTCTCCGGATGGCAAGCTGATTCCCATTTCGAAGACTATTGGCTGCTCGACTGGGCTCATCAGGAGTCGGGTGTCGCACCTGGTTTTGCTCAACGTCGCCAGTCTTACGCAACGAACTTTGACCGCCGGGATATCCAACGAGTCTGAATTCTTCTGGTGCACTCGGGCTCGCTAACCAGGCGAATCGTGACCGCGGCCGCCACGGTCGATAATCTTGACATGGCCACATTGCCATGGCTATCTTTGGACATGAAGTCGATTGCCGCCGGGAAGTTCAAGAATGTGTGCCTGAAGATGCTCGATGATGTCGCCGCCACCAAGTCGTCCGTCGTCATCACGAAGCGCGGCCGGCCTGTGGCAAAACTCGTCCCCTACGTGCCGCAGGCGAAGAAGGGGGGTCTTGCGGGGAGCGTGTTGAAGGAAGTGGGCGATCCCTTCGGCACGGGTGAACGGTGGGATGCGGACGCTTCTTGACACGCACACTTGGATCTGGTGGGTCACAGAAGATCGACGGCTCTCGAAGCGCGCGAAGGCCGTGATTACCGGCGCGCGAACCGAACAGGATCTCTGGCTCTCCCTCATTTCGGTCTGGGAAGTCGCCAAGAAGGTCGAGAAACAACAGCTGGTCCTTGACCGTCCGCTTGACCAGTGGCTCGACGACGCCGTAACGATCCAGGGCCTGGGCCTGTGGGAGCTCACCCGTCCGATCCTCGTGGACAGCTGCAATCTGCCGCAACCGTTTCACGGCGATCCGGCTGACCAGATCCTCATCGCCACCGCCAGGCGCCATGCCGCCGTACTGGTGACGAAGGATCAACGGATCCGCGGCTATGCCCATGTGCAATCACTTTGGTAGGCAGTGCTGCGTGGCGGAACCAGTTACGATCCGCTAAGGAATTCGATGATACGCGGCGGGACGTTCGCTTCCGTCTGATCGTCGACGGAAATGTCCCAGTACTCCGCGCGCGGCAGGCACTCCTCGACGTAGCGTGCCGCCGACGTCGCGTGCGACTTGTCGCGGCCGGGCACGACGAGGGCGGGGACATCGAGCCGCATCAACTCCTCGGGCTCCGCTCCGGGCGACGTGTCGCGATCGAAGAGCGTGTCCCGTGTCGCGATGACCAGGTCCGTGTACTCCTGAACATTCAGCCGCAGATACTCCGTCGCGAACGCCGCATCACGCCGGATCACCGATGCCCACAGTCCGCCTCGCGGATCCTGGTTGTAGGTCTTCCCTTGCGACGCGACTAACAAGACGACCCCATGGAGCCCTTCGCGATCGACGTACGCCAGATGCTCGGCGATGCGCGCGTGCCCCTGGATGCGATAGTGCGCGCCGCCGACCGGCCAATACAGCACGAGGCTGCGCGTCCGCTCCGGATGCGCGACGCCGAACGCCATCGCCGGCGAGCAACCCATGCAGGCGCCCATGATGTGCGCGCGATCGATCTGCAGGTGATCGAGCAGCCCTCGCGCCTGCGCGACGTACTGCGCCCACGTGATGTGCTCGACGCGCCCGCCCGACTCGCCGCTCTCGCGCCGGTCGTAGACGATGCAGGTGTGGTGCTGCGGAAGGTGATCGAGCAGCTTCAAGCGGACGTAAACGCCCTGCGTTCGCCACTTCTCGATGGTCGCGTCGAAGCCGCCGGGCGATATCATCAGCAGCGGCGGGCCGGAGCCGATGACGTCGTAGCGCGTAGTGATGCCGTCGATGACCGCGATGGGCATTGCGTGTTATTTGCCGCGGACCTGGCGCCCGGCGCGGACGTCCGCCGTGTACGTCGTGATCGCGTCGAGCGCCACGCGTGCGACGTTTGCGTAGCGTTCGGCCTGATCGTCGAGCGCCGCCGCGCTGTAGCCGATCGCGTTGCCGATCGCGCGCACGCGGCCGTCGAGCCACGGCCCTCCGCCGAGGCCACCGATCACCGGAATGGACAGCGCGCGCGCCACGGCAGGACCAACCGTCGGTCCCGAGTGACGAAAGTCCAGCAATGAGGCACCCGCCGCCTCGAGCGCCTTCGCCTCGCGGACGAGACCTGCCACCTCGTCTCCTGCGACCTCCGGCCCCCTGCCCCCTGCCCCCTGCCCGCTGATCTGCGCCCACACCGCGATGCCTGCATCGACGACTGACCGGATCGTTTCCGGCCCCGCCTCGATCTTCACGAGATCCGCGCCGCCTTCCTTCACGAGCAGCTGCGCCGCCGTGACGGGATCAGCAGCCACCGGCACGTCGCAGCTGACGAGCGCGTGATCGACGCCCCGACGCACCGCGGTGCAGGCGAGCAGCATCTGCTCGAGCGTCACTTCGTCCTCGCGCGCGTGCCCCCACAGATTGACGCCAACCGAATCGCCGACCGAGACGATGTCGACGCCCGCGCGATCGGCGACGCGCGCCATCGGGTAGTCATAGACGACGACGGCGACGATCTTCTGTCCATCGCGCTTCATCTCCCGCAGGCGCGCGATTGTGATTTTGGGCCCCACCTCGGAAATACTATCAACCTGTCCGGCTAAAGCCGGACACTACATGAGATGCGACTCAACTCCGTCATCGCCCTTCTCGAGCAGGGGCAGACTCCCATCACGGTCTTCTCGCCTCCGACCATCGAGAGCGCGATCGAGCTCGCCACCGCGAGGTACGACGGCGTCGTCTTCGAGGCCGAGCACAATCCGTACGACATCAAGGCGCTGCGCGACTGCCTGCAGTACCTGCTGAACAGAAAGCAGATCGTCGAGCGCGGATCGGTCTCGCCGGCGGTGACGCCGATCATCCGCATCCCGCCCAACGGCGCCGAGATGAATCAGTTCCTGGCCAAGCAGGTGCTCGACATCGGCGCGTACGGGGTCGTCTTTCCGCATATCAGCACCGTGGAAGAGGCGTACAACTCGGTGCGGTCGTGCCGCTATCCGCGTCCCAAAGGATTCCCGGCGTACGAACCCGAAGGCATTCGCGGCGATCAGCCGGTGCATGCCGCGCGCTACTGGGGCATCACGCCGCAGGAGTACTACAGGAAGGCCGACGTCTGGCCGCTCGCGCCCGACGGCGAGATTCTCGTCATCATCATGTGCGAGGACGTCAAAGCGATCGACAACCTGCCGCGCATCCTGAAGGAGGTGCCGGGCATCGGCGTTGTCCTGATCGGGGAAGGCGATCTCTCGCAGAACCTCGGCTTCCCGCGCCAGTACGATCATCCGGCGGTCACCGAGGCGATGACGACCATCCGCCGCATCTGCGCTGAGCACAAGGTGATCTGCGGGCACCCGCACGTCGAGACGCAGAACGCGCAGCGTGTGATCGACGAGGGTTACAGATTTCTGATGGCGGCGACCGCGCGCACCTACGCCGGGCTCGACGCGTGCCGGAAGATTACCGGAAGGACGTGAGGATATCGTCCACGTAGTCGTCATCGTTGACGACGACGACCATCAGCGACCAGGGGCGGACCTGCGCGAGCGTACGCGCGAGGGCCTCGTCGGAGACGGCGGACGCGCGGACGATCACCGTGTGCGTCATCACGCGGCGGTCGCTGCAGGCGCGCCCGATGCGCGCGGCGGCTTCGGCATTGCCGCCGGCACTGACCAGCATCAGCACGAGATCGGCCTCATCGACGTCACCCAGCAGCCGCACGACGTCGGCGTCCGTGGCGGAATCGAGATCGATCACTTTGACCGCCCGATGCGTGTCGGGCGGCTGCAGACGGAACAGCGTCACACCGACGCGGGAGCCACCCCGGGATGCGCGATCAGCGCCTCGCGCGCCGCATCCTTGAACGGCTGATCCGGCGGCAGCACCACCGCGGCCGATCGCACGCGCTGGTGCTCCAGCGCGACGCCGGGCGGGATGACGCCCTGCTCGGTGAACGCCTCGATCGCGCGCAGCAGCTTCTGCCGCGCCATGATGATGCCGGTGTCGGTCGAGACGAGCGTCTCCTTCGTCCGATCGACGATGGGCCCCATGCTCTCCTGCAGCGAGGCGTCCTGCATGGCGAACCCTTCGATGCCGCTGTAGGTCTTTCCCGCTTTCTGCGCGGCGCGATCCATCAGGTAGTCGTTGTCC
>QHWQ01000039.1 GCA_003222635.1 Acidobacteriota bacterium
GGAATCCAGAGGTGGCCGTGGACCGAGTGCGTGCCGCGCGGCGGAATCATCGTGTATGACGGCATCACCCACTGCGTGATGCGCCAGTAGTAGCGGCCGTTCTCCGCATTGCGCCGCGCGCCGATGTAGAGCCCGCCGGTGCTCTCGACGACCTCGAACACCGGACTGAGATCGCCCATGTTGTATTGATTGCCGCGCGCGCCCTTGAAGAGCGGATCGGTGTTGATGTCGCCGCGGTGCAGGAACGAGCCGTGGCTCGAGTCGATGCCGCCTTCCATCGCCTGCAGCCAGTTGCATTCCTGGAAGCGCTTCGACGTGTAGGTCTGCGCGGCGGGCACCGTCGCGAACTCGTACTCCGGAAGCGGCGGCTGCGATTCCGGCGGTCCCATGTAGGTCCAGAGGATGCCGCCGCGCTCGACGAGAGGGTACGAGGTCAGCTTCACCTTCTTCGCAAACGCGGAGTGCTGCGGCTCGTTCGGCATGTCGACGCACTGGCCGGTGACGTCGTACTTCCAGCCGTGATACGGGCAGCGCAGTCCGCACTCCTCGTTGCGGCCGAACCAGAGCGAGATGCCACGGTGCGCGCAGAACTCGTCCATCAGGCCGTAGCGTCCCTGGCTGTCGCGGAACGCGATGAGCCGCTCCGACAGCAGCTTCACGCGCACCGGGGGACAGTCGTTCCCCGGAAGCTCTTCCGCGAGCAACGCGGGAATCCAGTAGCAGCGAAACGTCTTCCCGAACGGCGCGTCCGGTCCCGTCTGCGTCAGGAGGTCGTTTTGTTCTTTCCTCAACATGTCGTGATAGTTTACTGCCCGAAGGAGCGGTCGCCATGATGCGCAAATCAACACACGGTGCAGCGATTCTCGTCGGCATCGGGCTGGTGTGGACGGGCCTGTCGATGCAATCGCCACAGGCACAGGCGCCGGCCGGAGGGACCGTGGCGTTCACCAACGCCCGCGTCATCGACGGAACCGGCGGCGCAGCCGTCGAGGGCGCGACGCTCGTCGTCTCCGACGGCAAGATCCAGGCGGTCGGCAAGAACGTGACGGTTCCCGCCGGCGCCATGCGCATCGATGCGTCGGGCAAGACGATCATGCCGGGCATCATCAACGCGCACGGCCACCTGCAGGCCGACATGTCGAAACGGACGGCGCGCGAACGGCTCTCCAACCAACTGCGGATGTACGCAGATTACGGCATCACCAGCGTGCAGGTGCTCGGCCTGCCGCTGGAGGACGTTCCGGACGGGATCAAGCTGCGGGACGAATCACGGCCGGGCGGCGGTCCGCTTGACCGCGCGCGCGTGCTCATCGCCGCGCAGAGCCTCCGCAACCTGAAGAGCGAGCAGGAAGCGCGCGACTGGGCGAACAAGTACGCGGACATGAAGGTGGACATCATCAAGATGCACATCACCGGCAGCCCGCAGGACATGACGCCGGCAGTCTATGGCGCGCTGATCGATCAGGCGCACAAGCGCGGCATCCGCGCGGCCGCGCACATGCTCTACCTGAAGGATGCGAAGGGGCTGCTCGACAAAGGCATCGACGTCCTCGCGCACAGCATCCGCGATCAGCCGGTCGATCAGGCGACGATCGCGGCGATCAAGTCGCGCGACGTCGAGTACATCCCGACGCTGACGCGTGACATCGCGCAGTTCATCTACGAAGGGAACCCGCCGTACTTCACCGATGCGTTCTTCATGCGGCACATTCCAGGGTCGTACTACATGGCGGAGATGTCGAAGCTGAAGGATCCGGCAAACCAGGAAAAGATCAAGAAGGATCAGACCGCGCAGATCACCAAGACGTGGCTCGCGCAGGGCCGCAAGAACCTGAAGACGCTGTCCGACGCGGGCGTGACGATTGCGCTCGGCACCGACACGGGCACCAACGAAGGCCAGTGGCAGGGCTACTTCGAGCACGTCGAGCTCGAAGAGATGGTCAAGTCGGGACTCACGCCGATGCAGGCGCTCGTCGCCGCGACCGGCGGCGCGGCGAAAGCCGCCAACATCCAGCAGCAGATCGGAACGATCGCGACCGGCAAGCAGGCCGACCTGCTCGTTCTGACGGCAAATCCGCTGGCGGACATCCGCAATACGCGGCAAATCGATTCCGTCTGGATTGGCGGCCGCCGGATGGCCACGACGAACGGCACGCGCTAACACACCCTACCTATCTGATCCAGGAGTTGCACGGTCATCGTGCAACTCCTGTCAATTCCTGATTGACAGCCGCACGGACCGGGTGTCTCTTAAGGCCCCTGAACACAGACACTCCTCCCAAGTAAGTGAAACGGTCTTCGCGGAAAGAGAGGCAGAGATGCGTCGTGTCCGGCAGTGCCTCGTTGTCGTCGGAGTCCTCCTCGCCCTCGCCGCTCCCCTGCTCGCGCAGGGAGCGCTCGCGGAAGTCAACGGAACCGCGGCGGATCAATCCGGCGCCGTGCTTCCCGGAGTGGCCGTCACGCTCACCGAAGAAACAACCGGCCTCGTTCGCACGGTCGTCACGAACGAAGCGGGTCGCTGGGTGGTGCCGGCATTGCAGCCCGGTCGCTATACGGTCAGGGCGGAGCTCGCGGGCTTTCAGACGCAGAATCGCTCGGGGCTCGTCGTCAACGTCGGCCAGGCGCTGACGATCAACCTGACGCTGCCGGTCGGCACGCTCACGGATCAGGTCACCGTCAACGGCGAGGCGCCACTCGTCGAGGTGACGAAGAGCGAGGTCGGCACCAACATCACTGCACAGAACATCGATGCACTGCCAACCGCCGGACGGCAGCAGTACGCCCTGTTGCAGCTGGTTCCAGGGCTTACGCCCACGCTCGCGGCGGGATCGTTCGAGGGCGCCCAGTACAGCGCCGGCGGTCAGAGCACGTCGAACAACGTGTTCATGGTGGACGGCGCCTACAACAATGACGATCGCACGCAATCCGGACCGGGCATGCAGACCCGGATGACGATCGACAGCACCGCCGAATACCAGGTGCTGGTCCACGACTTCGGTGCGGAGTACGGGGGCGCGGCGGCAGCGAGCCTGCGAAGAGCGGGGTGAAGACACTGATCGGCGACATCGGCGGCCCGATTCTCAAGAACAAGGCGTTCTTCTTCTTCAACTTCGAACGCCTGCGCATCAGGCAGGCCGCCGACCTGCTCTATCCGCCTGACGCGGCGCCGCTTGCAGTGTCGTATTCGACGTTCCTGCCGGTCAGTTCCGAAAACTATTTCGGCCGGCTCGACTACCAGATCAACCCGTCGAACAACATCAGCATCCGCGCCGTCTTCGACCCCAACAGAGTGGATGGCCAGTCGCATGTCGATCAGAAGCGGACGATCCAGGCGATGCGCATCGAGCGTGTCCCCAGCCCTGGCGAGACGTTCATCAACGGCCAATGGCTGAGGGTCATGGGCAACCGGATGGTCAACGAGTTCCGAATGCACCGCGTCAATGAGAACCTCCAGGTTGGCGACCGGCGGATGTTCGACGCCGCCGGCTCGAACACGATCTTCAAGGACAATCAGTTTCTGGGACTCAAGGGAATCGACCAGTTCGACTTCGGCGCAGGGCAGACGCACCCCGATTACGTGACGGGTCCGTACGCGAGCCCGGGCGGCGCGAACGTGACGACGACGTTGTTCACCGAACAGCTGACGTTTACGCCGACCAAACACACCGTGAAGATCGGCGGCGGCGCCAGCAAGAACGGCGGCGTGAACATCGTCGGCACCAACTTCATCGGGTTGTTTACCTTCCCGACCAACGCGGCGTTCGACGCGGCGAATCCGTCCACGTACCCGAATCGCTTCTCGATTCAGCTCGGCGAGATGTTCCGGCCGATGAAGGACTGGCGGACCGACGCCTTCGTGTCGGACAAGTGGCAGGCAACGCGCATCCTGACGCTGACGCTCGGCGTCCGGTACGACTTCCAGCACGAAATCCCGCAGACGAAGAATGCCTACTCGCCGCGGCTGGGCATGGCGCTGGCGCCGACCGACAAGTTGCTGATTCGCGCCGGCGCCGGCAAGTTCTACCAGTACCAGTCAACCGCTATCCCTGCGAATCTGTTCGCTGGCGCGGTGAACGCTCCGGTCTTCACGTTCGATACCGGCCAGGACAACAGCGCGTTGGCCGGACGGTTCCCGGCGAACGTCTGCCTCCTGCCGGTCAACAACGCCGGCCAGGCGGAAATCAGCCCCGCGTGCCGCACGCAGCTCGCTGCCCAGCGGAACGCGCTGGGCTCGGCCGGCTTCGTCAACACCGAGCCGGTGCTCGACGGTCATCGGGTGATGGGCTACCTGTGGTCGTACGACGTCGGCGTGCAGCAGCAGATCCTGCCGCAGACGGCGATCACGGTCGACTTCGTGGCGACACGCGGCCACGACCAGACCCAGCGCATCGACATCAACGAGCCGCGGCTGCTCGCCAACGGCACGATCGGCCGGCCCGGTCCGTCGGTGTTCGATCCCGACGGAACGCTCATTCCAGCGTCGGCGCGGAACGCTGCATTCCAGCGCGTGCTCCAGTACCAATCGCGGCCGGAGTTCAACACCGACTCGAACGCGCTCGAGGTGAGCCTCGTGCGGCGGCTGGCGAACCGCTGGTCCGGCCGCGCGGCGTACACGCTGTCGAAGGCGCGCGACGTGAGCAGCGCCGACCGCGCGGAAGGACGCGTGGTGGACGACCTCAACCCGCGGCGCGACTACGGCCTGTCGAACTACGACAACCGCCACGCGTTCACGGCAGGCGGCAACTGGGACCCGTGGCGCGGGTTGAGCACGGGCGCGACGTTCCGTTTCTACTCGGGCAACCCCGTCAACGAAACCGTCGGCCTCGACACCAACGGCGACCGCGACAACACCGATCGACCGGTGAAGGGTGTTGACGACAAGGTCCGGCCGATTCTGTCGCCGGTTGACGGGCAGGGGATGGCCGTGCGCAACGGGATCCCGGGCGCGCACAAGACAATCCTGGACCTGCGGCTGTCCTACGTGCACAAGCTGCAGGACCAGCGGACGGCGGGATTCTTCTGGGAGATCTACAACGCGCTCAATAACGTGAACTTCGGGAACGTGATCGGCATCCGCAATGCGTCGCAGTTCGGACAGTCGATCGTCGCCGACACGGCGCGGCAGATGCAGCTGGGGGTGCGCTACACGTTCTAACGCACGAAGGCGGGTGGGGCGGGTAAGGCGGGTGGGGATAGTAAAATCCTCACCCGTCCGACTTGCCCAACCCGCCCGACCGATTTCTCCTCGCCGGTGTCATGGGATGGCCCGTGATGCATTCCCGCTCGCCGGCGCTTCACAACTACTTCTTCAAGCAGTACCGCGTCGCCGGGACCTACGTTCCGCTCGCCATCAGGCCCGAGGGTCTCGAAGCCGCGTTGCGCGCGCTGGCGCCGCTCGGCTTTGCCGGCTGTAACCTGACGATTCCGCACAAGGAGCGCGCGATCGCCATCGTTGACGAGGTCGATGCGCTCGCACGCGCCATCGGCGCCATCAGCTGCGTCGTCGTGCGGCCGGACGGATCGCTGTGGGGCACGAACAACGACGTCCATGGGTTCGCACGTAACATCCTGCAGCAGCGGCCTGCCTGGCGCGCAGACGAAGGACCGGCGGTGGTGATCGGCGCCGGCGGCGGTGCGCGCGCCATCGTCTACAGCCTCGTCGATCACGGCGCGCGCGAGATCCGGCTGACGAACCGCACGCGCGAGCGCGCGGAGACGGTGGCGCGCGAGTTCGGCTCCGCCGTTCACGTCGTCAACTGGGACGACCGGCATCGCGCCCTCGATGGCGCGGCGACGCTCGTGAATACCACGAGTCAGGGGATGGTCGGCCAGCTGCCGCTCGATCTCGATCTCGCGAAGCTCCCCGCGAACGCGCTCGTCATCGACATCGTCTATATTCCGCTCGAGACGCCGCTGCTGGCGGCGGCGCGGCGCCGCGGCAATCCGACGGTCGATGGCCTCGGCATGCTGCTGCACCAGGCGTGCATCGCGTGGAAGTACTGGTTCAACATCGATCCCGAAGTCACGGCTGGTCTGCGCGCAACGATCGAGGCCACCATTCCCAAGTCCTGAATGTCCACACTGCGACTGTCCATCGCCACCACCGACTACGACCATTTCCGCGACTTCCGGCTGGGCGTCGTGAACGCCGAAGGGATCGACGTCAACTGGCTGTTGCTCGGCCATCACGAGTGCTTCGCGCGCTTCACCGCGAACCGCGAGTTCGATCTCTCGGAGCTGTCGTTCGCGAAGTTCACGGCGCAGGTGAGCCGCGAGAACAGCGACATCATCGGGCTGCCGGTCATCTGCTCGCGGCTGTTCCGCTTCTCGTCGTTCTATGTGAACAGGAAGAGCGGCATCAAGACCGTCGAAGACCTGAAGGGTAGGAAGGTTGGCTCGCCCGAATGGGCGCACTCCGCGGCCGTCTACATGCGCGGCTGGATGCACAACGAGATGGGCGTGCAGCTCACCGACGTGCAGTGGTATCAGGCGGGGACGAACGCGCCGGGGCGCGAGGAGAAGGTCGAGCTCAACCTGCCGAAGGGCGTGACACTCACGCGCGCGTCGGACACGAGCCTCAGCGAGATGCTCGCGTCGCACGAGATCGACTGCGCGATCATCGCGCGTCCGCCGACCTGCTTCCTCGAGGGGCATCCCGACGTCGTGCGGCTGTTTCCCGATTTCCTGCAGATGGAAGAGGAGTACTACGCGCGGACGAAGGTGTGGCCCATCATGCACATCATCACGATGCGCCGCGCGATCCTCGACGAACACCCGTGGGCCGCGCGCAATCTCTATAACGCGTTCCTCGAATCAAAGCGGCGATCGATCGAGCGCATCCTCGATCCGGCCGTCTCACGCTACCCCGTGCCGTGGCTTGCGACCTACGCACGCAGGATGCGCGACATGTTCGGCGGCGATCTGTTTCCCTACGGGATCGAGGAGAACCGGGCGACGTGGGAGCAGATGGCGCTCTACACGTATCAGCAGGGGATCGCGCATCGGCACAT
>QHWQ01000040.1 GCA_003222635.1 Acidobacteriota bacterium
CGAGGCCGTGGGCAGAGATGGTGCCGGCGAGATAGCGATCGCGCGTCGTCAGCGCCGCGTGCAGAATCGCTTTCACCGCGGTGACAAACGGGTGCGCGGGATAGTCGAGCAGGAGCGTGCGACACCGCCGCAGCAGATGCGCGAGACACGTCTGATGGGCAGCGTGGGTGAATTGCCGGTACGACTGCCAGCCGTCGCGCTGCAACACGCCGGCGTAATCGACCCCAATGATGTGCGCCGCTTGCGCCAGTCCCCGTCCGGGTTGAATCGCGTAGGCCGTCGTCTCCGGGGTGACGAAGGCCCAGAGCCACTGCAGGTCGGCGTCGACACGCCAGCTCGTTTCATCGGCGGTCACGACCGGACTGCCGCGCACGGTCGCGCACAGCGTCTCGTAGGTCGGGTGCGCCTGGCGCGCGGCCCGGTGCACCGCCTGCACCAGCCCGCCGCGGGTGACGGTCAGCCCGAAGCGGTCGCGCAGCAACGCGGCGATCTTCCCGTAGGGCAGCCCGAAGCGCTTGTTCAGCAAGACGGCGAGCGCGACCGCCTGCGGACCCAGTTGCACGGCCGCGGCGCCGAGCGCCTCGGAGGTCTGCAACGGGTGGCGGCCCTGGACGCGGCGGCGGCATTGTGTGCACGCGCCAATGTGGATGTGAAACGCGCGGACGATCGGGCGCTGCACCGGCAGCTCCTCTTGATATTGGGTCGCCACGCGCACGCGGCGCACGGCGCCCTGACAATGCGGACACTGCGAGGGGAGCGACGCCTCGTAGGTCTCGTCGATGTGCGTGGGCGGACGGCGATGCGCGTGCGTGCCATGCGCCGCGCCGGCCTTGCGGCCAGGGCGACGCGGAGTCGTGACGCGCGTCCCGCGGGAGAAGGGCGCGGCCTGCCGAGAGACCGCGCGTCGCGCGGCGTCGAGTTGCTCTTTCAGGTGTTCGTTTTCTCGACGCAGGCGCTGCCGCTCGGCTTCCGACCGCCGCAGATCTTCTTCGAGCTGCGCGATCCGGCGCGCCTGATCGTCAATGATGTGCTGGGGGTCACGAGGCGGCGTCGCATCGTCGCGTTGCGGCACGCGCCTGTTATGCCAGATTCATGCGCGCAGTACAAGAGGAATCCTCTGCGCCTCTGTGTCTCTGCGGCCCGTGACCCGTGTGAGGTGCGGGTCAGCGCAGTGCTGACCCGCTAAACAGATACGTTGCTAGTTGGTGCTTGGTCGCTAACCACTAACCACAAACCACCAACTACTAACCCAGACCCGGCGAAACTACTGCTGGCCGCCGCGGCCGCGACCGCCACGGCCGCCGCCGCCGCCCTGGCCGCCACCGCCCGCCGCACCGCCGCCAGCAGGCGCGTTGCCGCCCGCGCCGCCGCCGCGCGCCGCGGGCTGCGGGAGCGGCTTCTGCGGGCCGAGGACCTTGGTGAGCGCCGTGTAGGCGCACATCTCGTCCATGTTGCCGCCGCCGACGCCCATCGCCCCAATGAGCTGATTCTCGACGACGATCGGCAGGCCGCCGCCGACGAAGTAATACGAGAGCCCCTTCTCCCTGCCGAGATCCATGCGGATGGCGCGCCCTTCGAGCGTCGGGAAGCGCTGCGCGACCTCGCTCGACGGCGTGCGCGCGTAGAGCGCGGTCTGCGCCTTCATCAGGCCGGTCTCGACGCCAATCGGCAGCACGCCGTCCATGACGTGCGCGTCGACGATGTCGCCCGTCGGCGTCAGGACGAAGATCGCGTAGGTGCCGGGGCCGTTCGGCTGCGTCTTCGCGAAATCCAGACACGCGTCGACGAGCTGGCGCGCGACCGTCGCGTTGATCTGCATCTTCATCAGCGTGCGGCCGGCGACTTCATCCGACACGACCGCTCTCGACAGCGGCATGGGAGTTTGTGCATAAGCGGACGCCGACATCGCGAGCGCCGCCGCGAACATTGCGATCTTCTTCATGCGGTTTCTCCTATGTATGCTCCATGATGATCTTCATCCGCTGCCCACTGTCCGATGCGAGCAGATTGATCGCGGCCTTCAGCTCGCCGAGCGGCATCACGTCGCTGACGAGCGGCTCGAGCTTCACCTGCCCGCGCTCGACGAGCGCGATGCACGCGGTGTAGTCCTCGGGCTTGGCGACGCGCGCGCTGATGAGCGAGACCTCCTTGAAATAGAGGTCGTAGAACGGCAGCGCGCCTTCCTTCACGGTGTAGATGCCGAACATGAGCACCTTCCCGCCGAAGCGCGTCATGTGCACCGAGCTCTCGAGCTGCTTGAGGATGCCCGTCGTCTCGATCGTCAGATCGGCTCCGCGCCCGCCGGTCAGCTCGCGCACCTGCTCGATAGACGTGTCGCCGCCCGCAATCGTCACGTCGGCGCCGAGCTGTTCGGCCATCGCGCGCTTCTCCGCGCTGCGCGTGATCCCGATGATGCGCGCGCCGCGCGCCTTCGCCAGCTGCACGTGCAGTTGCCCGGTGACCCCAAGACCAATGACGGCGACGGTGTCTCCAGGAAAAATCTCCACCTGCCGCTGCGCGTGCAGACACGTCGTCAGCACCTGAATCATCGGCGCGGTGCGATCGTCGATGCTGTCGGGCAGCGTGAACACCTGGGTCGCCGGCACCATCAGGAATTCCGCGAAGCCGCCGTTGACGTCGCGCCCGATCAGCGTGCCGTTGGGACAGAGGTTGGTCAGCCCCTTCTGGCAGTAGAAGCAGGTGCCGTCGTAGGTCTCGGGATCGATGATGACGCGTTCGCCGGTGTCAACCCGCTCGCCGACCATCTCGTGGCCGGGGATGAGCGGATACGGGACCTTGATCGACCCGTTGTAAATCTTGTAGTCGGTGCCGCAGACGCCGCTGTGCGTGACGCGAATCAGCACCTGCCCGGGCGCAGGCTCGGGCCGCGCGACCTCGTCGAGGACGAGGTCGGACGGCGCCCGGAGAACCATCGCTTTCATGTTTATGCTTTTGCGGGGGCCACCTGATTGACAGGGTTCCGCGGAGCCTTGTCCGTCAGCACGTTGGCGACTTCCTGCGCCGCCTTCGTCTGCAGCTCCACGAGCGACTCTTCCGAGTAGAAGCTCGTATGCGGCGTGATGATCACATGACGCTTGCCGATGAGCGGTGAGTTGACCGGCGGCTCGTTGGTCATGACGTCGAGCGCCGCGCCGGCGATGTGACCCGAGTCGACAGCGGCGGCCAGCGCCGCCTCGTCGATGATGGGACCTCGCGCGGTGTTCACCAGGTAGCTCCCCTTCTTCATCTTCTTGAAGGCGGCCTCGTTGAACATCCCCTTCGTTTCCGGCGTCAGCGGGCTGTGAATCGAGACGTAGTCGGAAATCGTCAGCAGCTCGTCGAGCTCCACTCTCTCCACGCCGAGATTCTGGAACACCTCGGGTGGCACGTACGGGTCGAACGCGACGACGCGCATGCCGAACGCCTTCGCCTTCGGCGCCACGAGCTGTGGAATGCGTCCGAAACCAACCAACCCCAAGACGCTGCCGCGCAGTCTGTGGATCGGCACGAAGTTCGGCATCTTCCAGGTGCCCGCGTGCACCTGGTCGGTCGCCATCGGAATCTTGCGCACGGCCGACAGCAGCAGCGCCATCGCGTGATCCGACACCTCGTCGATGCAGTAGTCGGGCACCTTGGTGACGACAATGCCCCGCTGCGTCGCGGCGTCGAGGTCGACGTTGTCGACCCCGATACCGAAGCGCGAAATGATCCGGACCTTCTTCATCTGCCGGATCATGTCCGCGTTGATCTTCGCGTAGGTGACGAGCACGGCGTCCGCGTCGGCTGCGAGCTTCATCACCGATGCAGGTGACGAATCCGCGGCCAGCTCGAGCTCGGCCCCGATCTCTGCCAGCACCGCCCTGGCCGGGTCGAGGTTCGGGAAAACAGAGTCGGCGACTGCGACGAAAAATCTCCCTGCCATCGGCCTACTTCATGGCCTCTTCCATGTGCTCCATGCGCGTGAAGACCACCGGGCCGTTCGCGGTCACGAGCACGTTCTCCTCGAGTCGCGTCGTCATCTCGAGGTACGGGTGGCCGGCAAACGTCTCGATCGCGAAGTACATGTTCTCCTTGATCGGCGCGGGGTACTTCATC
>QHWQ01000041.1 GCA_003222635.1 Acidobacteriota bacterium
CGAGGGTGAACGCGGCGCGATACCCGAGCCGCCGCGCCATCGCCGCGACGCGCGCGTCGGCGCCGCCGTACGGATACGCGAGATAGTCGATGTCCTGACCAACGGCATCGGCGAGCGTCTCGCGTCCGTCGATCAACGCCGTCGCGAGCTCGGGCCGTGACAGCTTCGTCAACAGAGGATGCCGGATGGTGTGGAAGCCGATGGTCATGCCGGCTTCGGCGAGCGCGCGCATGTCACTGAGGCTCATCGCCGGCAACGCGGCACTCGTTTCGAGCTCTCGAACGAACGCCTCGGCACGGCACGCCCGTGCAACCTCCTCCAGCGTCCGACCGGTATGGCCAATCCGCCGGCACGTTTCCTCGAGCCCGAGCTCTTCAGCTGATTGCTGCAGCCGCGTCCACCAGTAGGCGCCAACCCCATGCAGCGACCGCCCCGAGAGGAAGAAGGTCGCCTCTATTCCCAGCTCCCGGAGAACAGGCAGCGCGTACCTCGCATGGCTGGGATCATCATCGTCGAACGTCACAGCGAACGCGGGCCGCGCACCAGATCGACGCGTCAGCACGTCGGCCAACGGGACGATGTCGCCGATCTCCCTCAGCGCGCGCATCTGCGCGGCGAACAGTTCCGGCGCAATCGGCTCGATGACCTGCTCGCCGCGCCGGCGCGGGCCGATCGTGTGATAGCAGAGGACGAGCGATCGGCCCCGCGCCGCGGCAGCGTGCAGCAACCGCCGCCGCAGCAACGGCGTCCGCGCGATGATCGAAATCGCAGTCCCGGTGAGGCGTCCCTGCAGACGGACGGTCATCATGCCACCCTCCTCACATCTGCCGTCGAACGGCGCAGCTGCGTCGACGCGGCCGCGAACACTTCGGCGATCAGGTGCCGTTCCGCGTGGCACGCGGGCATGCTCACGTAGCCGATGGCGAATACGAGCAGCGACGCGGCGACCCATGTCAGCACCGCCGGCAACGACGGTGACACCGAGCCGTACTGCAACATCCAGAGAACCGCCGCCGCAGCCACGCCTGGAATGGCGGTGGGTGCCCAGATCTCACGGATCGCCGTGCCGACCGACACGCGAAGCGTGCGGGTCGCAAACGGCATGATGATGCACAGCGATGCGATGACATTCGGGATCAGCCCGCCCACGGCCACCCCTGTCAATCCGAAGGACGGCAGCAGCAGCGCCCCGAGCACCACGTGGAGAACGCCTGAAGTCAAGGCCGTGGCCGCGACCATGCGGTGCTTCGTCATCCCGAGCAGGATCTCCGATGCCGGCCATTGACTGCTGGCGATCAGGCGCGACACCGCCAGCAGCGCCACGAGACCAGCATAGTGGCCGTAGGCTGGTCCGACCCACAGCGCGAGGATCTTTCCGCCGATGACGGTGAGGACGACGGCGACAGGGACGGAGATGGCAAGCGCGATGCGGCTCGACACGATGTAGAGCGTGCGCAGCTTGCTGCCATGCTCGCTCGCGTGCAGCTCGGACGCCAGCGGCATAACGACCTTGAGGAACTGGATCGCCACCATTTCGGCGACGTCGCCGAGCCGCCGCGCCAGCGCGTACGGCGTCACGGCATCGAGCGTCGCGAGTGCGGCAATCACGAATTCCGCGGTTTTGGTTTGCAGCCGGGTCGCCGTTTCAATGGCGAAGACAGACGAGCTGAATGACAGCACGCGGCGCACGGCGGCGCGATTGGCGCCGCGCCACCCGATGCGCAGGTCGGACGCCACGCGCTTCAACAGCACGGTGCTCGCCATCCCCATGAGCACGTTCACGGGCACGATGACCGCCAGCATGCCCACGACACCCCACCCGGCGAAGAGTGCGGCCATGGCCGCCGCCGCTTCGATGATCGAGCCCGCGATGGTGACCCCGTTCGCGGAATGAAGCGTGCGAGCAGCACGCTGCTGCCGACCGCGATGATCGCGAAGGCGACGTACAGCCAGCGGGCGCTGGCGATGACCGCAGCGGCCGTCTCGTGATCGCCACGCGCCGTATCCTCGGCGACGTACTTGATGATGGCGGTGCCCACGCCGAACTCGAGCAGAAATCCATACGAGGTAATCGCGCTCGTCAGGACCCACAGCGCGTATTCCTGCGGACCGAGCCGGCCGAGCACGAACGGCGTGAGCACGAACCAGATGCCGACCGCCGTGGCCTTTCCCACGCAGTTGCTGAGCGTGCCGACGAGAAGGCGGTAACGAATCACCGCTGGCACTCCGCCAAGGCAGCTTCGCAACGCATCTCCGAACCCTCGCACCGCCAGCCATACGTAATTCCCGATGCGGCGCAGCGAAGCATGTGCAGCTCGCCGGCGGCGCGCGGCCATCGGAGTTTCGCGCACCCGATCGCCAGGCTCACCGCGCGGTCCGCGCACCAGCGGGCGAGAATCCAATACGCATACGGATCGTGCCTGCGCAGCCAGAGTCCACAGAACGCTCCCATGCCGAAGCTGTATGACGTCCGCCTCGCGAGCCAGCCGGACTGGTGCTTCCGTTCATGGAACATCACCGCGCGGGGCTCGTACTGCACCGTCGCATGCGCGGCAACGAGGCGATACAGGAAGTCCATGTCTTCCGCCGCAAGTCCGGGCGAACCCACGCCAAGGCGCTCGTCGAACCCGCCCACGTGTTTCAGCCACTCGCGTTTGACCGCGACGTTGGCGCCGGAGCCGACGACCCATGGCAGCGAGCGGCCGCCGAACCGCATCGGCATACAGCTGGTACGCAACGACACGGCATGCAGGCCCGGCTGCTCGGGACCGAGCGGCAGAATGCGGCCGGTCACGACATCGACGTTCTGATCCGTCTCGAAGGTGCTGGTGATCGCCGTCAGCCAGTCCGCATCGGGAACGCAATCGTCGTCGGTGAACGCCACGATCGGCCGCGTGCTCGCCGCGATGGCCGCATTGCGCGATGCGGCGAGCCCGAGCCGCGGCTGTCGCACGTAGGTCACGCGCACCGCACTCGAGGAGGCGACCTGACGGACGACGCGTTCGGTCGCATCGTCCGTGCTCTGGTCGATGATGACGAGTTCGGCCGGCAGCGTGTCGCCGTCGAGCAAGGCGCGGATGCAGCGGGCCAGGGCGGAAGGCCGTTCCATCGTGGAAATCGCAACCGTCATGTCAGCCTGTCGCATAGGCCACTCCTTGTAAGCGCGTCCGCTGGAACAGCAGGTCCTGATGCCGGGCCAGGACGTCGACGTCGCCGATGTATTCGTTGACGACGGTATCGCGCGACAACGCGCGGCCCGTTCTCTGGAGCAGACGCGCGCGTCCGACGGCGTGCGCGAGCACGGTATAGAGCAGCACGTGCGGCAGCAGAGCCGGCGCGACCCCAACCGCGTGCATGTACGCGGAGAGCTGCGCGTCAATCGCACGGCCGGTGGCATCTGTTGGCAGCGGGGCGCAGAACAGCGACTCGAAATGCTGGATGCGCTGCCCGCGCGTCTCACAGCCGTGCACAGCGGCGCTCCAGTGCAAGACGAAGTAGAGGAGGTCGGCCAGGGCGGGACCGCGGCGCGCACTCTTCCAATCGATGACCGAGACCTGCGCGCCCTCGCGATAGATGTTCCAGGGACCAAAATCCATGTGCTGCCACACGATTGGCAGCTCGCCCATGTCGGCATCGGCGCTGCGTCGCGCGACGTCGAACAGACGCTGTCGGGCCGCAGTCACACCGAACAGAGCTTCGTACTCCGCGCTGAGACGGCCGACGAGCTCGTGGGCGACCCAGTCGGTTGCGTCGACATGTCCACACGTCGTCTCGCGATGAAACGAGGTGAGCCACGCTGTGACGCAACGCAGATCGTCGAGCGCGGCCGACGCACCGGAACCCGGTCGTGACGCGACGGGGGTTCCCGTGATGCACCCTTCCGCCGTCAGGAAGCGGTCGCCGGCGCGCAGGAGCGTGCATGGCGGAATCGATGGCAGGAGCGCGTCCGACACCATGGCGGCGACGTCTCGCAGCACCGCGTGCTCCCGTTCGACCGCGTCGTTGAACGTGACGGCGCGGGCGAGCTTGAGAACTGCCGACGGCCGTTCAGCGTGTCCGTCGAAAAGCAGAAAGACGAGCCGGCTCGCGTCGGTGTCCCCGGCCGCAAGCAACACAGGTTCGGCGGCCTCGTCGCCAGGCCCGCAGGCCTGCTCGACGAGTGCCGGCGGACGAAGCGTCATGCCGCGCGCGGAGATGATCGCGTAGCACGGTGCCATGGCGGCAAACATTGCGTCGTGCTGCGTCAGCGTCTTCATGGCGCTCTTCAGGAGGCGCCGCCCGCACGACGGCGGGCGGTACATCGCGTCGAGATACGAGCGCAGCGCCCCGCGGCGGCCGAACGGCAGATACATTTCGCGCCGCGGGAATCCGGGCTCGACCCAGTACGCCGTCGAGTTGGTGAACCCGTGCGCCGCGAGCATCCGCATCGTGCGCCGCGGCGTGAGCATGCGTCGTCCGGGCTGCCGTCGATCCACCTCGACGTAGAGGACCGCATCGTCTGCAATGTGTGGCGCCAGCGAATCGATCGAGATGCCTGCATCGGCAAGCACGACGACGAGGTCGGCAGGCGCGCCGCGACCAGGAGAGCGGCTCACCCGATTGGCGATGCCGAGCTCGCCCACGTGTCCGCCGAGCGCCGGCGAGCCACCGAGCAGCAGCAGGTGCCGGAACACGCCGGCTTCGGCGCGGGGCAACAGAAATTGCCAGTCCGCTTCGCGCATCACTGCAACCCCAGCCGCGCCAGCGACGCCTCGAACTGCGGCATCAGCGTTGCCCAGCTGAATGCGTCGCCGATCAGGGCACGGCCGCGCGCCGCGATTGCGGATCGCGCGGTGATGAACTCGGTCAGCGCCTTCGCGATCCCGGCTTCGTCGAGCTGCGTCAGCAGCGCGGCGCTTGTCTGCGCGAGCGTGCGCGCAATGTGAATCGCGTTGGATACCAGGCACGGCACGCCGAGCGCGAGGTTTTCCAGCAGCGCGATGCTGTGGCACTCCCAGCGCGACGGGTGCACGTACCCATCGGCCTGCTGCAGGAAGCGATGCTTGTCGGCGCCGGCAATCGGCCCTTCGATGCGCACCCACTTGCCGACGCGATGCTCGGCGATGACCTGCTGCAGCCGCGCGACGCCGCCTTTGTAGTCGTAGCCGCGGAGGCAAATGTCGGGGCGATCCTGCGGCGCAAGCCGCGCGATGGCGCCGACCAGCAGATCGAGTCCCTTGTGCACCGGATCGACGCGGCCGATCCACCCGATGTAACCGCCACCGCCGGTCCATCGAGCCTCGGGAACCTCGTAGCCGGTAGGGACGGTGAGAAACGACGCCTGCGGCGCCAGCGCCTGGATGTCCGCGATCTCGGAGTCGAAGAAGACGTGCACGGCGGCAGCGCGCTCGAGGATGCGCCGCTCGGCGCGGTTGCGCAGCCACCGCGGCCCTTTCAGATAGTTCGTCCACTCGGGTTCGTAGACGCCGTGTGGCATGACGATGTACGGCACGCGCGCGCGGCACGCGGCGTTGGCCGCAATCAGGTTGGTCGGCACCCAGCCCTCGTGCAGCACGAGCAGGTCGTCGCGGCCGAGATAGCGATCGAGGTCCACGGGACGCAGCGTCAGGCGGGGATGGCCGCGATGCGGAACGCACCGCCTCGTCAACGTGGAAGAGACGTCCTTGGCTACGAACTGCACGCCCGAATCGTCGTATGGGGCGCAGGCATGCAGGACCGCGACTTCGTATCCCGCGGCGGCTTGCGCGTGCGCCCAGCTCCACAACGCATAGGTCACCCCCGAGTTCGCCATCGCGTCCGGGTAGTAGTGAACGATGCGTCTCACCAGGGACTCCCTAGGCAGCGGTCCGCCGGCCGCCGATCTGGAACCGCGCGCCGGCGCGGGCGATAGCCGCCGAATAGATGCCAACGAGCACGCGATAGTTCGCGTCGGCGGTCAAACGCTGTTCGAACTGCCGGCGCGCCGCGGCGCCCATCGACTCGCAGGCGCGCGCATCGGCGGTCAGCGTCGCCACCTGCGCGGCCAGGCTCACTGGATCGGCGGTGCGGAACAGCAGGCCCGTGCGTCCATGTTCGACGAGCTCGCGTCCGGCGCCGCCGTCGGCGGTAATCACCGGCGTGCCGGTCGCAAACGCTTCGGCGATGACCTGGCCGAAGGTCTCGAACGTGATCGACGGGAAGACGAGGCAGCGCGCATCCTGCATCAGCCGGTGCACCACG
>QHWQ01000042.1 GCA_003222635.1 Acidobacteriota bacterium
TCAACGGCGTGGCGCCGCCGGATCTTGCCGACGATGCGCGGCACCGGGTTCGGGTGGCCCGATCGATCGAGGGCCGTGCCGGGTTGTCGAGACCCTCGAGCGCGGTCGCGAAGCGGTTCGAGTAGCTCTCGCGCCGGATTTCGCCGTCGGTGACGATATCGAGGCCGGCGTCCTCCTGCGCGCGGATGGCGAGCAGCGTCGCGTCGTTCTGTGCCGCCTCGAGGAACTGTTCACGGGTGCGCCAGAGTTCCTTCGCGCGGACGCGCGGCGGGAAGCGCCCCGCGAGCTTCGCGCGATCGATCAGCCATTCAGGTTGGGGATAAATGCCTACCAGGGTCGTGGGTAACAGATGCACGATCGAGTATACCGAACGGCCGCAAACGCACCTCTCAATTCAGTATGGAAAAATCAAAGAGGAAGCCTATGCGTGGAATGAATTCCGGACCAGCGTGCCACGTGGGATCCTTACATGTGGCGATAGGCCTGTTGCAGAACTGCTGCGCGTTCAGTTCCTTGAACCAGTACGTCCCTCCGACGATGAACTTCACGATGTGGCCCTTCTCCCCCTCAACCACGCCCGCGAGTGGCGAATACTCGAGAAGCGGACTGAAAGATGGCCGCTGAAACGAATCGAATGCCCTGCCCGAGATGTTGTAGTAGCCAAAGGCAAGGCTGACATCGAACGATCGGCTGAACCGGTCGACGTAGCCGACGTCAACACCATGCACATGAACCTGCCCGTTTGTCCGCAGGTCGGGCGTTACCGCAACCAGGTCATTGTGGATGCTGACTGCTCTGCGGTACGTCGCAAACAAATAGCCGCGCACCTTCTCGTCGGACTTACAGTCCACAATCGCCTGCGCCTTCAAGCGCGCCTCCTTCAAGCGGTCCTCCGTTGTCGCCGTTCGCTGTTCCTGCTCTGTCTGCGCCCTCAGGACGTCATTAAACTTCGGAGTCTTCGAGAATGCTCCGAGCCAGGACGCCGTGCGATCGATCGGTGACAACAACGTGTGCCTGACTTGCGGCTTCTCGTCCGCAATTGTCTTTCGGAAGTCGGGGTCGTCGCTCGTATTCGAGAGGCATAGATATCGGTACGTCACGAAGAGACCTCTGAATGGACCCGGCCCGCTCCAGTGATCCCACCAGTCGTTCTCCGCAAACGACACGCCTGCCTGCATCCCCCAGGCAATCACACACGCGAGCACCAGTCGAATGGCCCTCATTGTCGTCCTCTCTCGCCCCTCACGGGGACGCGGTTCCAAAGACGCGCGCTCGCTCACGAAGCGTGAAGATGCTTTCGGTGATCCCGCGCGCCTGCAGATTACGGTCGCCCTCTTCTTTGGTCATCATCCGGGGAGACACGTCCGGGTCCTGATCGGGACAAAACAAGCGAACCATGCCGTTGGCCCTCCCCAGGTCATAGCAGCGCATGTTCCCGTAATCCACACGTGGAAACTTGTTCTGATACACCATCCGGAAGGGAATGACGCGGAACAGCAGAAACGCCGCGAGCGCCACGCCCAACACGTACGCGGCCGTACCGGACGAAATCCGGACGTTCGACCGCCTCACACTCGAATAAACGACGCCGACCGCCAATCCATACCAGAAAAGAGTTTTTTCCAGCAGGCGCGACAGCACATCGAACTGCGGTTCGTTGGCGGGTTGCAGCATGGCCAGCCGATCGGCCGGCGCGGTGTCGATGTACATCGCGAACACATTGGCCTGGTCCCACCGATAGAGGGCGAGACCCAAAAACGCGAGCGCCCCCAGACACGCCGTCGCCTGCAGCAGCAGATTCGGATCGTCGAGACGGTGCCGCTCGAGAAACTGCTGACAGGCTGCACCAGCGCGTGAAAAAGCATCGTCGATCGGGTGCACCAATCTGCGAACCACACGCAGGACGACGATGACGCCAAGTAGCTCCAGCGTGTACTCGCCGATGTAACGGATGGGGGCCACCATCAGGCTCGCTCCCCACACGAACCACCCATCGCGCTGGAATCCGGCGAGTGGAGAGCCGACACCGAATTCGCCGCGGCCAAAGGTGACCGCCATGGCTGAAGTGGTGACGAACCCTATCAGGGTTAAGAAGACCGCGATGCCGCATGCGACGAGAAACGTCGAGATCGAGATGCGGTGCCATGATGTTGCCACCGGCCGAGGCGCGGACTCGAGTGAAGCGGCATGGCTCGGCGCGACGACCTCTTCGAGCGCTTTGCGCGCCTCGGTCGCGCTGTGAAACCGCTTCGTCGGATCGGAATCGATCATCCGCTCGACGACGCGAACGAAGTCGTGCGGCAGGTCTGGCCGCATGTCGCCGAGATGGTGGCGCTCGCCGCGGCGATGCGCCTCCCGCAGATCGCGCATCGTCTCGCCCTGCACCGGATAGCTGCGCGTCACGAGGTGGAACAGCAGCACGCCCAGCGCGTAGATGTCGGTCTCGCGCGTGGCCACACGGCCGTCGAAGAGCTCAGGGGCGAGATATAACGGCGTGCCGGTCGGCCGGCGATCCGCGCGGTCCGCATCCATCGCCTCGCCGGCGCCGAAGTCCATCAGAATGATGTGGCCGGTCTGCGAGTGCCGGATGACGTTCTGCGCTTTGATGTCGCGATGCACGATGTCCGTGGCGTGGACCGCCGCCATCGCACTGCAGAGCGCCTGGCCGATGACCGCGGCCTCGGCCGGACTGCGCACGCCCTCGCGCGCAACCACCTCCGCCAGCGTCGGGCCCTCGACGAGATCCATCCAGAAGCCGAGACGGCCGTTGTGTTCGTCGGCACCGTGGATGCGGACCACGTTGTCGTGACGGATGCGCGCGAGCGTCCGCGCTTCGTGAAGAAACCGCTTGCGATCGACGATCGGTTTGAGCAGCTTCAGCGCGACGCTGTGATCCAGCCACGTGTCGCGCGCGTGATAGACCTCGCCGAAGGTCCCCTCGCCGAGCTTGCGCAGCAGCTCGAAGTGTCCCCACCGCAGGTTCGAGACGTCGGTAACTGCCTCGCCCGCCTCGATCGTCGTCGCTTCGGATGCGCCCCTCGCAGCGCGCTCACGCTCCTGTACCTCGGAGACCGCGAGCTCGGTGCGATGCACGCCGGCGACCCCGTCGATGATGCGCAGCACCTCGAGGAGTCGGCGCATGCGTTCATCGTCCGGCGGCGCGCCCGCGGCGTCCCAATCGACACTGCGGCCGTCGGCGACCGAATCGATGAGATCGGAAAGCCGCTTGGTATCGTCAACCTGGCTCATCCGCGGATGGCGGATCTTACAGCGACTTTCGGATCGTGCAACAGGGATTGGCTACGCCATCGCCTCGATCAGGCGTGCGAGTGCAGCGGTGACCGCGGCGCGGGCGGCCTCCGCATCCGGAAGGTCGAGCGCAATCGCGACCTCTTCGTAGCTTTGCTGCAGCTCGATGCGGGCGACGATGGCCTGGCGGTCGGCGGGACTCAATTGCCGGAGGGCCGCGTCGTATTGCTGCAGACCGTCGCGCCCGACGGCGCGCTCGAGCGCCGACGGCGCGGTATCGGGATTGAGGGCGGCTTTCTGGAACGGCGTGCGCGCGTCCGATTCGGGACGCTGAAGCAGGCGCTCGATGTGATCCGCAACGGCCTGTCGCAGCAGCTCCTGCAGTGCGCCCGGATGCTTGGCTTCGAATGTGGTAAGACTCGGAAGCACTCGAACGACAGCTTCCTGAACGATGTCCTGCGTGTCGGCGAAGTTGCGAACGGTCTGCGGAATTCTGCCGCGCGCCCAGCGGCGCAGCGGCGGAACCGATCGCTCCATCAGCAGCGAAACTGCCGCGCTATCCCCCTGCTGGGCTCGCGCGAGCAGATCAATGGTCGATTCCATGGGCCTCTTGGTCTCCCTATCGAAATAACGCCCGCATGCCCGGAACCAGACAGCGTTTACGCTTTTGCAGCCATCATTGACGAACCGCGCCGGCGAAATAGGCCGGCAGATCCTTCTTGGTGTCGCGCAGAATCTCGACGATGGCCTGGCGATCGGCCAGCGAGAGCACGGATCGGTACCGTGGATCCTGTTCCTGGCCCGACAGGATCGCCCACAGGCGCTTGTAGATCGGATCCTTCGCCAGCGGCGGCAGCGCGTCGAACTCCGGCGAATAGATCAAGTAGCTGCACGGATATTTCATCAGGCGCCGCGTGAGATCGAGATCGTAGAGCGATCGTCCTTTGCGGTCGCGCGGTCCGCGTGCGGAGAAGCGCTCGGCGAAACCTGACGCCCCCTTCACGCGCTCGGTGAACGTCGCTTCGTCGACGAACAGCAGATAGTCGACGACCTCGGTCGCCACACCGGCCATGACCGTCGCGATGCGCGCGTCCTGCTCCGGATTGTCGGTGTACGGCTCGTGCAGCTTCGGATCGGCGGCGCGCGCTTCCCACCCGGCGCGCGTCAGCAGATTCGTCCCTGGTTGCCCATGTGCTGCGCGGAGCCGGCGCTTCCGGTGACGAACCAGCCGCCGAAACGCTTCGTCAGCGGGTCGAGTTGATCGATGTGCCGTGGAATGCCCGAGTACTGCGTCGGCTCGGCGCGCGTGGTGCTGAACATCAAGAGACCCGGCACGTTCAGCGTGTTGCCCGTCATGTGGCAGCCGAGGCAGACGAATTCGCGCTTGAACTGCAGTGGACCGGTGCCCGCATCGGGCTTCTGCTCGAGCGAGTAGAAGACGATGCCCTGCGACGCGTCGGTTGCCGCGACCTCCAGCAGATCGCCGCCGCGCACCCATCCCATCGCGACGCGATCGTTGAAGAACAAAGCGCGCGGGTTCTGCTCGCCGATGCGCCTGCCCTGGAGGCTGGTGCGCGAGAAGACGAGGAGCTGCGAATCGACCGGCAGGTCGAGCGCCGCGAGGGCGGAGGCCAGGTAGCCGCTCTTCTCGTCGAAGGTGAACTTCAGCTCGCCGTTTTGCAGCTTCTGGTTGACGTCGATGATGGCGTTGCTCGACGGCGCCGCCGAATATTTGATGGCGGTATCGTCGGACGACCCCATGAACGCGCCCGACCGCTGGCCCGAGACCGGCACGGTGAGGCAGACGAACGCAAACAGGCAGACCGCCGCGGCGAGGGAAACTCGAAACGTCATTCGCTCGTTGTCCATCCTCGCTGGCGATGGTATTCGGCCACCAGCGCCCGAAGATTATCGCTCGTCAGGACGGCTGTGGGATCGCCGGGCAGCGGCGTGTCGAGAAACCGCTCCGGAAGCGTGTCTTCCTCGGGCGTCCAGCCGGCAAGCAGGTTGAACTGCTGCTTGGCGGCAATGATCCGCCGGGCCGTCTCCCGAAGTTCGGTCGCCTCCACGTCCCAGCCGGTCACCAGCCGCAGCATGTCGGCGGCCTCGCCGTAAAAATCGGTAAAGACGCCACGCAGGAACTTGCACAGGATGAGCGAGTCCATGAGCGCCGAGCGGTCCTCGGTCTCGATCGCGTGGCCTACCGAGTCGAGGGTCGCATGCCGGCGATCGACCTTGTCCGAGAAATCCACCTCGTACGCCCCGCTCCGATTGTGATCCGCGCCCCTGGTCCCCACAGCGAACCCCAGCGCCATCGTCTGCAGCGCGCGCGGCTCGTAGCCGGGAATCTCGAGCCCTTTGACCTGCGGCGCAAATGCGAGGCTGTCGTGCCCGATGGCCAGAGCGGCGCGGCGGCTGCCTTCGGCAAGCAGGTCGCCGATCCCCTCGCGGCGGGCGATGAGATCGATTGCCGTGAGGACCGCATCGCCGCTCCCGAATGTCAGCCACGGTTCGTCGACGAGGCCCCGTTCGACACACTCCATCGCGAAGGCGATGGTGCCGCCGGTGCTGATGGTGTCGAGCCCCAGCTCGTCGCAGCGGTGTGACGCGCGGAGCACGGCCCTGCTGTCGCCGACGCCGCAGAGCGAGCCGAGTGCGAAGAGGCTTTCGTATTCGACGCGAACGCCGGTCTCGTCGACGTCGTAGATGTGCTCGCAGCCGATGGTGCAGGCGACACAACTGCCGCGCACGCGGGAGTACTGCGCGCTCAGCTCCGCCGGCGACAGCGCCGGCGCCTGCTCGAAGGTGCCACGCTGAAAGTTGCGCGTCGGCAGCGCGCCGAAGCGATTGAGCGTCAGCAGGTTCGTCGCGGTGCCGAGCTCACGGTACTTCGCGGTTGCCGGGCCGAACGAGCGCGCCGACAGATCGCGGGAGAGTTCGCCGAGCTCGCGCGGATGCGCCCACTCGCAGCGGTGGGTGCCGCGAACCGCGACGGCTTTGATGTTCTTGCTTCCGAGGACCGCGCCGCTGCCGCCGCGTCCGGCATGGCGGCCATCGTGCGAGATGGTCGCATAGCGAACGCCGTGCTCACCCGCTGAACCGATCGAGGCGATGCGGTAGCTGCTGTCGAGCGCGTCCACGTCCTCCGCCGGCTGAAGACGTACGTTCTGGTCATCGATCACCAGAACGGACAGCTGCTTCGCGCGGCCGACGATCATGATCGCATCGCAGCCGCAGCGCTTGCCGGCGATGGCAAAGCCGCTGCCCGCCAACGCGTCGTTGATGCGATGGGTCAACGGGCTTCGGCTGACGACGGCGAATTTCGCGGAGGTCGTCAGCGGCGTGCCGACAAGCGGGCTGAAGGCGAAGACAATTGGCGCGTCCGGCGCAAGCGGATCGACCGTCGCGGCGTTCTCATCAAGCAGCAGCCGCGTGCCGAGGCCGCTGCCACCGAGGTACTGGCGCAGCAGATCATCAGCGAGCGGCATACGCTCCGCGTGGCCGTTCGATGCGT
>QHWQ01000043.1 GCA_003222635.1 Acidobacteriota bacterium
AAGGAGAAGCATCCGGACGCGGAAATGAAATGGTTCGCGCGCGGGAAGCTGTGGGAGTCGCAGGAGGCGGCGCGCGCCGCGGATCGACGAGGCGGCGATCGGAATCGACGCGATGGCGAACGGGAACGCAGAAGCCGACCAGCAGGTCGGCCTGAACAGCGCGACCGCGACTGGCGGCCTGGCGGCGAGCATCGCGATCCGCGACAGAAGTTCATCGACGCCAAGAAGGATCGGAACGCGCGGATCCGCAAGGAGCGGTGGGAACACAGGAACGCGTCGCCCCGCAAGCCACAGCGCAAGCCATGGGTGCGCGCCCAAGGGACCGAGGAGCCAGATCAACCGCCGCGGCCGCGCGGCCCGAATCGCGAGCCGCGGCCGGACGAAAGTCCTGAACCGACGCCTCCTCCGCGTCCCGACCAGGAGACCACGCCGCCGCCGGGTCCTCCCGAGCGCGGTCAGCGTCCTCAGCAGCGGCGCTTCCGTCCTCGACCGAATTTCCGCAAAGGGCCGCGCCGGTGATCGCGCACGTCGTGCTGTTTCGGCCGAGGCCCGATGTGTCGATGGAAGATCGCCGCGCGCTGATCGCGTCGTGGGCGACGGCGCTCGAGGAGATTCCTTCGATTCGCCGCGCGCACGTCGGACGCCGCGTTCGCATCGACCGCCCGTACGAACAGTTGACGCGCCTCGACCTGCCGTACGCCGCGATTCTCGAGTTCGATGATGTCGGCGGCCTGCGCGCGTACCTCGACCATCCTGCGCACGAAGACATCGCCAACCGATTCTTCGCGACGCTCGACGAGACGTTGATCTACGACTTCGAGGTAACCGGCGATGCGGGTGGGTTGGAGGCGATGCTGAAAGAGAATCCGTAGGGCCCGGGCCTCAGGCCTCAGGAGTCAGGGCGGGTCCAGGGCCTGGACCTGCCCTGGGGCCTGAGGCCGCCGCCCTGAGGCCTCTTGTTGCGCGACAGGGAACCAGACGCAGAATCGGGATCCCTTGCCGGGCGTGCTGTCCACGTGCAGCGCGCCGCGATGACCGCGGACGATCCCCTGCACCGCGGCGAGGCCAAGACCGTGGCCCGAGTGCTTGGTGGTGAAGAACGGGTTGAAGATGCGCGAGAGTGTGTCCGCGTCCATGCCGGGCCCGTTGTCCCGGACCTCGAGAAACGCGTACGTCCCGGGCGCGGCGTCGCCGCCGAAGGTCATATCCGCAAGCTTCCACGCCGAGAGGCGCTCGGTCCCCGTCGAGACCGTCACCGATCCAATCTGCTCATCGACCGCTTCAGCCGCGTTGATGATCAAGTTCATGGCCACCTGACGGACCTGCGTCGCGTCGCCCATGATCACCGCCGGGTGGCCGTGATACTGCAGCGCGCAGTGGCGCGCCGCCGACGCGCGCAGCAGCTCGAGCATCTCGATCATCAGCGCGTCCAGATCGATCCGCTCCATCGAGCCATGGCGTTCGCCGGCGTAGGCCAGCATCTTCGCCACCAGATCCGCCGCGCGCTGCGCGCCGAGGATGATCGCGCCGATGTGGCTGCCCATGCCGCTCGACGGCGGGATCTGCAGCGCGAGCAGATCCGCGTTGCCGACGATGCCGGCGAGCAGGTTGTTGAAGTCATGCGCGAGGCCGCCGGCGAGCACGCTCAGGCTTTCGCGCTTCTGCTGCTCCTGCACGCGCGACTCGAGCGCGTCGTGCTCCGCCTGCGCCCGCATCTGCATCGTCACGTCGCGCAAGAGGATTACCCAGGCCGCGTAGCGCCCGCTCTTGCCCCGCACCGGCATCGTCCGGACGTCGTAGTGGGTGGGCTCCGCATCGGTCGTGACAACGAGGGTCGAGGACGGTGTGGTCGACAGCGTCAGCTCGCACGAGGCGAGGAAGGGGAACACCTCGGCGGCCGGCCTGCCGAGCCACATGCCGCTCACCTCGGCGAGGTTACGAGCCGCGCTGTTCATGTCGAGCACGCCGCTGCGCGGGTCGACGACGATCACCGCGTCGCTGAGGCTGTCGACGAGCATGTCGTGGGCGACGGGGATCAGGTCAAAGAGGTAGGTGCGATACAGCGCCCACGTAAAGAGCGCGCCCGAGAGCGCGAAGGAGAGTGGCGTGGCATCGAAGCCGCCGAAGATGTCGCTCCAGAACACATAGATCGCGTTGAACGCCCACGGGATCAGGCTCGCGATGATGAGCGTCGATAACTGGCCACGATACGCCGACGGCGATCGACGGATCGCGCGCAGGAGCACGAACGTGCCGCCGAGCACCAGCGCGTAGGAATACGCGACCGTGAACCAGAACCACGGCCCGTGGTGGTACACCACGACGCCGGCCGATGTCGTTTCCACCACGCTCCAGATGAGGCCGTGCGATTCGTTCGACATCGCGAGCCCGACGGTGATGATCGCCATCAGCGCGAGCGCGATGCGGATGCGGCGGTCGGCTGCCCACGTCGCGCCGACGTACTCGCAGAGAAACGCGAACCAGAGCGGCGGGACCGTGGCGATGGCCAGGTACTGCACCTTCGCCCAGAGAAGTTTTTCCGACAGGGCCGGCGTGAGGCCGTGGAAGGCGCTGGTGACGCACCAGAGCGCGATGGCGGCCATCAGCCAGACGAAGGCGGGAGCGCCGGGAGCGGTGGCGCGCCGGTGAATCAGGGCTCCCAGCCAGAGCGCGAGTGTGGCTCCGATGAAGAGGATGATGGGGGCAGCCGAAATCATCTGAGGCCTGAGGCCTGGGCGCTGATTCCTGTCAGATACCTATGGCGCTTCTCAGCCGCGAGACCCAGGTCGACCGAGGCGTGGTGGCGATCATCCCTTCGATGATGCGCAGCACCTCCGTCACCGACGGCACGGGTTCGATGCCGAGCCGCTTCGCTCCTGGCGGCAGCAGCCCGATTGGCTCCCGCCACATCAGCAGCGCGCGTGCTTTGGATTCCGTCACGACCTCGAGACAGTTCTCCGGGCGATCGTCGACGACGCAATCCATTTGCAATGCCGTTGCCGCCAGTCCGCGCGACCCGCGCAGCACGAACACCGACGGCAGCTCGAAGCCGTGCGACGCGAGCCAGCGCTGCGTCTGCAGCTGCGTGATCTCGCCTGCGGTATCCGGACGCTGCGTGAGGAACATCACCTCGAGGCGGTGATTGTTCCGCATGGACGCGATGCGCGCGACCGATCCCGGCTCGATCTCGCGGAGCGTCGTCCAGAAGTTCTCGATGCCGGCGACGTGCTCCCACAGCTGCCGAAGCTGGCGGCCGCTGAGCACTTTTTTCTCCGTCCGCGATACGACTTTGGTGGGGTCGTCCGCGACGTCTTCGACGTGGGCGGGCGGCTCCAGGTGATCACTGCCGGCTGGACGCAGCTGCACATTCGGGCCGAAGAGCTTCTCGGCCTCGCGCTGCAGCGCGCCCTCCATGTCGGCGATGGTGCCGTCAAGATCGAAGGCGACTCTCAGGGGCATTGCTTCAACACTCTAACGTTTTTCCCTTTTGTCCCGGGACGCAAGCCTCCATTGTCGCAAATTCACGTGCTCCGCCTGGTACGCAGTTTGGAGCCTGGGCTCGGCGATATGTCTTCCGGCGCATGGCGACTCCTCGGCTTGGCCTGCACCCTGGCGGCTCTTTTTCTGGTCAATTGAGATGAAACGCACCCGTCGACTGCGGAGATTCCTGAAGCTGGCCATTCGCAGCCAGTTCGGCATGTGGACCTGGCCTAACGCCTCAACCTTTGCGCCCTTCGCGGCGTAGCGACACCGAAGGCCGCTTCGCTCACAGCGCGGTCAACGAACGGTCGTTTCGGAAGTGCCGTCCTGATGGAGAGCCATGCCGCACAGGACGGCGCAGAGCGCCGCGTTGCCGGGCATCTGGAGGCTGAAGTCGACGAGCGACTGTAGCGCAATACACATCAGGCCGGTAACGGCTCCGGCCCGCATCCAGTAATTCGCATCGCGGCGGAAGCGACGGCGCACCTCGATCGCAAAAATTCCGGCCGCAGCAAGCGCCGGAAGGCCGATCAACAATCCCCCTTCCGCCGCAATCTGCAGATAGTCATTGTGCGCTTCC
>QHWQ01000014.1 GCA_003222635.1 Acidobacteriota bacterium
CGTGACCGTGGACCCGGTCGGCGCGAGCAACGGCACCTTGTCGCACGCCGCAAACAGCGTAACGACAGCGACCAGCGCCGAGTACTTCAGCAACTCTCTCATCAATCCCATTCCGAGTATTTGGTCCCATCGAGCGCCGTCAGATCGGACCCGCTCTTCACATCGTACACCCCCGGTTGCGCGGTCGGGTTGTTCGGATCCGGCTCGGACGGAACCTCGCGCCACGTATCGACGGAGTGCGTAAAGGGATCCTCCGGAATCGCCCGCAGGTACTTGTCCGAGACGAGGTCCTGCAGCGTTGCCGGATACTTGCCTTTGTCGGCGTAGTACTGGTCGATGGCGTCACGCATACGGAAGAGGTCTTCCTTCAGCACGGACTCCTTCGCGCGAGTGACGCTGTTGGTGTAGAGCGTGAGACCGATGCTGGCGAGGACGATGATCAACGCCATCACGATCATCAATTCCATCAGCGTGAATCCGCCTTCGCGCGCCAGCATCCAGCGCGCGCTGCGGCGGGACTTCGGCCGAGGCTGATTACCAGTCACGATATTTGGTCCCGTCGAGTCCTGTGCCGCCGCTCTTCGTGTACACGTCAAAGACGTTCTGCCCTCCCCACGACGTCGAGTCCGGCTTGTCCTGATAGGAGCGCAGCCCCCACTCCGTGCCGTTCGTCATCGGATCGATCGGGATGCGCCGCAAGTACTTCAGCTTCGTTCCGGACGCGTCGTTGGCGCGCGTCACCCCTTCGACAAGCGTCTCGAGGTCGGGCGGATATCCCTGGTTATCGGGCTTCAGCTCGGTCGTCGGAATCTGTCCCGTGTCGACGGCGTCCTTGAACTTGTCGATCGCGGTGCGAACCTCGCGGAGGTTCCGGCGCAGCTCCGCCTCGCGCTGCCGCTGCGACGTCACCTGGGCGAGCGGCAGCACCGCCGACGCAAGAATGATCAGGATCGTGACGACGATGAGCAGTTCGATGAACGTGTAGCCGCGGGTATTTCTCACGCCCATGTGTGTTTTATCGGACGGTCACCGCGGGCACTGGCGCCAGCTGCAGCGACGCCGGCGCACCACCCGGAGCCGTCGCGGTTCCTGTCACGGCAAGGTTCGCGGTGCCCCCACCGACGGCGTCGAACAGCACGGCGGCGAGCAGTCCCGTTCCCGCCACGCCGGTCGCATCTCCCGTGCGCACGATCGCGATGTCGATGCGCCCCGTCGCCGCATCGACCATCTGCGTGAACGTCGCCTGCGCACCGCCCGCGCGCATGAAGCTCCCTTCCTGCACCGCGCGCACACGCAGCGCGGCCGGATTGAACGTGATGGTCAACGACAGCCCGGACAGCCGTGAGGCATTGGTCGCCGAGATCGCCACGGTGTACGGTCCGCCGCCGACGCGGAAGTCGGTCCCCGGCGGCGTCACGATGACTTGCGCGCCAGCCGGCGCGGCGGCGGGCGTTGCCGCCGCTGGCGCGGCCGGCGGCGCGCCTCCCGCTGCTGGTGGCAGCGGTGCGCCGCCCGGTACGGCCGGCGCGGGCGCGGCGGTCACCGCGGTCGTGCCCGGGACCGGCGAGCTGCCCGGCGGAATGATCGAGACTCCGGGCGCCGCATTCGCGGCCCCACCAGGCGGCGCGACGTTCGGCGCCGGCGGCTGGGCCGGTGCAGGCTGCGCGCCAGCCGGCGGCGCGGGCGCTGCGGGGGCGGCTGGTGCTGGCTCAGGTGGCGCCTGGATGAGCGGCGGCGGCCCGTTCAGACCGAGGTTCTGCTGCGTGCCGATGAAGATCGGGCTGAGGTCGCCGGCCGTGATCTCCTGCGTCCGCACGACGCGCGGCGTCAACAGCATCACGATGTCGGTCTGCCGGACCTCATTCGGACCGTTCATCGCAAACAACTTGTTGAGAATGGGAATCCGCATAATACCCGGAAGCCCCTGCAGCAGGGTGCGTTCGTCCTCCCGCAGCAAACCTGCCAGGAGATTGGCCTCTCCGTCGCGCAGCCGCAGCCGCGTGACGACCTTGCGCGTGCCGAACGACGGCAGGTTCTGGCCGGCCACGTTCACGTCGACGCCCTTCGTGCTGTTCTCTAGCGACAAGTCGAGGATCACGTCGCCCTCGATCGTCACGCGCGGCGTCATCTCCACGACGATGCCGACCGTCCGGTAGTTGAAGGAGGTGAGCGGGTTGGTGTTCGCGCCGCCGGTGGCGAGCGGCGTGAACACCGTCGACGGGATCGGAATGTCGTCGCCAAGGTTGAGCGTAATCTTCTGCCCTTCCGCGCCGCGCAACTGCGGCTTGGCGATCAGCTTCGTGTTCGAATCGCTCTCGAGGAAGTGGACGACCGCCGACGGGACGGCGAGATAGAAGTCAGCGGTCGAAATACCGCGCGTGATGGTGTTCAGGTTGAATGACGGCTGCGTGGTGAGCGTCGACGCCGCGGCGGCCCCGGTGCCGGACGTGCCGCGCGGGTCGGACTCCGGTGAGAAGATGGCATTGATCGTATAGCCGCTCAGATCGATGCCGTACGTCTTCGCGCGATCGCGGCTGACCTCGAGAATCTGCACGTCGATGATGATCTCGGCGCGCGGCTTGTCGTTGGCGTCGATCATCTTCTCGATGATCGAGGCCACCGCGGTCGTCGCGCGGATGGTGATCGTGTTGTTCGTCTTGTTGGGCGCGATCATCGGCTGCACGGCCATCGCCGGCACGCGGATGATCGTGTTGATCATCTGCGAGAGCTCCGTGGCGTCCGCGTGCGAGATGTAGAACGTGCGGATGACCTGCTCTTCGTAGTTCGCGCGCTTCTGCGCGTTGTCGGGGATCACCATGATCGTGTTCTGGTTGATCACCTTGTAGAAGAGCTGGTTGGCCGACAGGATCTGGTTGAGCGCCTGCTCCAGCGTCACGCCGTTCAGCTGCACCGTGTAGGCGCGGTCCTGATAGTCGCGGTCGTAGGTGACGTTGATGCCCGTCGCGTTGGCGATGAAGTTGAGGATGTCGCGGATGCTGGTGTTGTTGAACCGGATCTCCGGCAGCACCTCGTTGAGCTTGATGAGCGGCGGCGGTCCCGCCTGGCGCGCCTGCTCGCGCAGCTGCGCGATGTTGTTCGGCGGACGCGCCTCGTACTGCTCCCGGATGCGCCGCTCGATCTCCATCACCTTCGCGGCCAGCTGGCGGTTCGGCGGATCGAAATCGCTCGCGCGCCGGTACTCGCGCAGCGCCTCCTCGAGCTCGCCGCGCGCTTCGGCCAGCTGCGCCTGATTCAGGTGCTCGTGCGAGGCGTTGATCATCGCGCGCTCGAGCGCAATCTTGTAGTCGCTGCGATCGGGCGCCTGCTGCACCGCGCGGCGATAGAACTCGACGGCGCCATCCCAGTCGCCCGTCCGCGCGGCGCTCTCCGCGCGGTTGTACGTGCGCGCAGCACCGCACCCCGCTGCCGCAAGCGCCAGCGCCATCACGACGATCAATTGCAACCGGTGTACACGCATCATTGTCCCGAGAGCCGAATCGTCTGGCGGCCCCGTCCATCGACATACGCAAGATCGGCCGATTCCACGCCGATTTTCAGGAGGCGGTAACGGCCATCGATGATATCGCCTTCCTTTCCGTAGACGATGTCACCGCCAGTGTCCCGAAACGCCGCCACGCGCCCCTGCGCCGTCTCCAGCACGCCGATGTACTTCAGCGTGATCGGCGGCGGTGGAGGCGGCCCCTGCGGTACAGGCGGCGGCGCAATCACGACCGGCTGAGCGCCTCGACCGGCGTCGGCCGGCGGCCGCGGCGCGGGGGGCGGCGCCTTCGGCTTGAACTGAAACGGGTTTCGCGTCGACGGCTCGAGCTCGCTCGCTGCAGTTTTGAGCAATTCGAGCTTGACGTCCGCCACCGCAGCCGGCTGCGCCGCCGCCCGCGGATTGGCCCGTTGAGCATTAGACCGCGCGGCGGGGGCCGCGGCCGGGGCATCGGAACGCCGCGCCAGCATGACCCCGACGGCCACGACCGCCACCGCCGCCAGCGCGAGCAGCTGGCGCGACACCCCGAAGGTCATTGGCCTCCCGCGGTGGTGTCGCGGTAATACGTCGACAGATGCACCTTCACGGCGAGCGGACCCACGTCGTTGCTCTCGCTCGAACCCTGTCCGAGTTCGATGTTGTCGATGACGACGAACTCGGGGGCGGTCTCGAGCTGATGAATGAACGCGCGGATGTCGCCGTAGCTGCCGGAGAGATCCATGTCGATCTTGAGCTGCACGAGCGTGCCGCTCTTCGGCGGCACCGATTCGAACGTCGCACTCTGGAACTTCAGGTTCGACTCGCGCGCCAGCTGCGCCAGACGCAGGTGCGTGAGGCGGCGCGCGCCCGACAGGTCCGACGGCAGCACGTCGTTGTAGAACGTCGCCAGCTCCGCCGCCGCGCGATCCTTGCCGGTCAGCGTGCCGCGCGCCTGCTGATAGTCGCGCTGCGCGGCCTGCAGCTGTTCTTCGGCCGTGCGGTCGCGCTGCTCGATGTTCGCCACGCGCTGCGACAGCGGATAGACCACCGCCGCATACAACACGACGTTGACGCCGAGCGCAATCGCCAGCGGCACGACGACGCGCGCGTGTTCCCGCACGATCCGCTGCAGGAGCGTCCCGCCCTCGATGTCGCTAGCCACGCGGCGCCTCCGGACGGATGTAGGTGGCGCGGATGATCGCCTCGAGCAGCCCCTTGTCGTTGCTCGATTCCTGCGGCGTGATCACGTCGCGGAAGCTGCCGGTCTTCTCGAGGGATTCGATGAACTGGTCGACGTCCTCCGACCGCCGCGCCTCGACCGCGATGCGGATGACGAACTGCCCGTCCGACGTCAGCGTCGGATCCACCACCTTGATCCGCACGTCGTCGGGCAGCGTCTGCTCGAGCTGATCGAAGAGCTCGCTCCACGAGAACGCGCGCTGATCGATGATGCCGTTCGCCTCGCGGGCGGCGTTGGCGACCGTCTCGAGGTCCTTCGCATTGATCTGCCCGCGGATCGTCGCCGCCTCTTGGCGAAGGCGTCCGGCCTCGCTCTCGGAATCCGCGGCGTGCGCGCCGAGCGTTCGCTGGCTGGCATTCAGCCGCACCAGCTCCGCGATGTTGAACGCCGTCACCGCGAGGACGATGATCGCGACGAGAGCGAGCGCCAGCTGCACGGCGCGTTCGTTGTAGAACGGGCGGGTCGCAAGGTTGGTGCGGAGCATCAGGCGGTCACCGCCTCCTTCCGCGTGCGCACCGCCATGCCCACGAGTGGTCCGAGAATGTCCATCAGGTCGGGCGTCACGGCAATCCGGTCGGTCACTGCGGCGGCCCGTCTCGGATCGATCGGCTCGACCGACGCGCCAAGCCGCTCCTCGAGACTCCGGCGCGCGGTTTCCACCGCGCCGGGCACACGTCCGCCGCCGCCGAGAAAGACGCGCGAGAACCGCTCGCCCGAGAGCCGATCCTGGTAGTACATCGTCGACTGATGCACGAGATCCGCGATTGCCGCTTCGTCCCCTTCGGCACGGTTGCGGAAAAAGATCACGTGCGCGCCGCGCATGATGACGATCGAGGTGTACTCGGGGCGCAGGTGCACGACGAGCCAGTCACCCGCAGGCGCGTCCGCCGACCCGAGAAACAGGTTGACCACGCTCAGCGTCGCCAGATCGACGAGACCCGCATACAAGCCGAGCTCGGCGCACATGCCTTCGTACTCGGCGACAACGTCGCGCCGCGCGCTCAGCACGAGAAACTCGCCGCTGCCATCACCCGCGCGCGCCGTCGGCGTATAGGTGACCAGCGCCTCCTCGATCGGAAACGGCGCGGCCTTCTTCACCTGCCAGCGCACGAGCTGATCGAGATCCTCGCGCCGCGCCGGCACCGTCTCGAACTTGACGAGCGACACTTTCGCCGCGAGATCGGGAATGACGACCGCCACGCGCCGCGGCCGGGCGCCCGCGCGATCCATCGCCGTGCGCAGCGCGACGGCGACGGCGGCGCGGTTGTGAATGTTGGAGGAGGTCAGCGACGCCACCACCGCGCCGGGCGGCAGCGGCTCGGCCGCGTACGACTGCACGACCAGCCCGCCGCTGCGCTCACCGACAACGGCGACCGCAACGCGATCGGTGGCGATTTCAACAGCCGCGTCGGGGGGAGGGGCCGCGAACCATGACGCGAACACGCTCATTTAGGCGAACGTCCTACTCAACGAAGGTCACTTTATTGATCTCGCGGAGCGTCGTCAGGCCGTGCAGCACCTTCTCCACCGCGGATTCGCGCAGGAATCGCATGCCTTCATCATGCGCGAGCTTCTTCACCTCCGAGGTGGGACGCCTGTTGAGGATCATCTCACGGATGCGATCGGACAGGTCGAGCAGTTCGCAGATCGCCGTCCGGCCCTTGAACCCGGTGCCACCGCACTCGATGCAGCCCGCCCCTTCGTAGAACTGATGGGTCTGCGCGAGCTTCGGATCGAGCGCCGACTCCACGAGCTGCTTCGGATCGACGTTCGTCGGCCGTTTGCAGTGCGAGCAGATGAGTCGGACGAGCCGTTGCGCGAGCACGCAGTTGAGCGCGGAGACGAACTGATACGCCTCGACGCCCATGTTGAGGAAACGGCCGAGCACGTCGACGACGTTGTTGGCGTGGACGGTCGTGAACACCAGGTGACCGGTGAGCGCCGACTGAATCGCGATCTGCGCGGTCTCGGGGTCGCGAATCTCGCCGACCATGATCTTGTCCGGGTCGTGGCGCAGGATCGACCGCAGACCGCGCGCGAACGTCAGCCCCTTCTTCTCGTTGATGGGAATCTGCGTGATGCCGCGCAGCTGGTATTCGACCGGGTCCTCGATCGTCACGATCTTGTCCTCGATCGATTTGATCTCCGAGAGCGCCGCATAGAGTGTCGTCGTCTTGCCGGAACCGGTCGGTCCCGTGACGAGCACCATGCCGTACGGCTCGCGGATGTACTTGCGGAACCGCCGCAGCTCCTGCTCCGGGAAACCGAGGATGTCGAGCCTCAGTTCGGTGAACTGCTCGCTGATCGATTCCTTGTCGAGGATACGAATGACCGCATCCTCCCCGTGCACGCTCGGCATGATCGAGACGCGGAAGTCGATCGTCTTGCCCGGCATGCGCATGCGGAAGCGGCCGTCCTGCGGCACGCGCTTCTCGGCGATGTCGAGCTCGGCCATCACCTTGATGCGCGAAATGATCGGGCTGTGAAACTCCTTGGCGATCGGCCGCATCGCCGGCTGCAGCACGCCGTCGATGCGGTACTTGACGTGCACCGCATCGTCGCCCGTCTCGATGTGGATGTCGCTGGCGCGCCGCTGAATGGCCGTGAAGACCGTGGAGTCCACGAGACGGATGACCGGGCTCGTGTCGTTCGTCAGCTTGTCGACGGTCAGCGCTTCCTCGCCCGTCTCGTCTTCCTTGATGACCTTCAGCTGGAAGCCTTCGGTCGCGTCTTCGAGGACGCGCTGCGAGCTTTCGCTCTTTTTCAGGATCGACTGGATCGCCGAGGGCGCGCCGACCGTCACCGTGATCGGCGTGCTGAGCACGATGCCGAGCTCGTCGATCATCGGCAGATCCGTCGGGTCCGAGACGACGATGACGAGCGCCTTGCCGTCGCGGCGATACGGCACGAAGCCGTAGCGCAGCATCAGGTCCGCGGGGATCGATCGGAACAGCTCCTGATCGATGCGGAACTCGTCCATGTCGACGAACTCGACGTGGTACCGCTCGGCCAGCTTGCGCGCGCGCGCGACCTCCTCGGAGTAATCCTCCGGGGTCGTCACCAGATTGGTTTGATCAATGGTAGCCATTACGCTCCATTCGCCACCGAGCTCAGCTCGAACAGCGGCATATAGAGAGCCAGCACCGTCAGCGCGATGACCGCGCCCATGACGATGAGAATAATCGGCTCGATCAGCGTGATGAACCGCGTGACCTCGGTTTCAATCTCCTCGTCGTAGAACTCGGCGAGGCTGTTCAACATCTCCTGCAGCGCACCGGTGGATTCACCGACCTCCACCATCTTCACGGCGACGTCGGGGAAGACATTGCGCGCGCGCAGCGCCGCGGCGAAGCTCACCCCTTCGCGGACGCGGCGCATCACGTCGCCAAGCTCCGCCGCCATGTACCGGTTCGTCATCGACCGCGCGGCGATCTCGAGCGCGTTGACGAGCGGGATGCCGCCGCCCAGCAGCGTCGCCAGCGTCCGCGCGAGCTGCGAGGTGGCAAACTTGCGAACGGTCTCACCCGCCCACGGCAGCTCCAGCAGCACCCGGTCGAGCCGCGTACGCTGCCCCGGCTGCTTCAACCAGGTCATGCCGCCGACGACCGCCACGATCAGGCCGACCACGATCAGCGGCAGGTTGCCGATGGCGAAATTCGACACCGCCATGATGACGCGCGTCGACAGCGGCAGTTGGCGGCCGAACTGCGAATAGAACTCCGAGAACGCCGGGACGACGCGCAGCACGATGATGCTGATCAGGATCAGCATCATCGTCACGAGAATCATCGGGTAGATCAGCGCGGAGATCGTCCGGCGCCGGACCGCACCGATGATCTTTTCATAGGCCACGTATCGGCGGATGACTTCATCGAGATTGCCGGCGCGCTCGCCGGCCATCAGCGAGGCGGAATAGACCGCGGGAAAGAGGTCCGGATGCTCGCCGAAGGCGTCCGACAGCGCGGAGCCCCCTTTCACCTTCTCGTAGACGCCGTCGAGCACGGCCTTGAACGTCGGGTTCGAGATGCGCTGGCGCAGGATGTCGAGCGACTGCACGAGCGGCATGCCGGCCTTGAGCAGCGTCGCCAGCTCCTGGTTGAAGACGAGCAGGTCGCGCCGGCTGACGCGGCGCCGCGACGAGCGCGAGACGCCGAACGCGGGCAGCACGCCGCGCCGCTGCAGCGAGAGGACGAACAGACCCTTCTCTTCCAGCTCGCGGCGGAGATGCACTTCGGTGTCGGCGACGTAAACGCCTTCGACAATCTCGCCGCCCGCGGTGGCAACCCTACAGCGGAATTCCATGGAAATTAGTTAGGGAATAAGACTCGTCCGACCGCGACACGGCCGGGCGTAGGGGCCGACCTTCAGGTCGGCCCGCTTTAGCTCCGGTTGAGGAGTCGAAGAATGCGGCTGACGTAATCCTGCGTCTCTCGGAACGGCGGAATACCCCCAAAACGCTCCACCGCCGCCTCACCCGCATTGTACGCGGCGAGGGCCACCGGCAGTTGATCGTACCGGGTCAGCAGCCTCTTCAGATGCTGAATCCCTGCCTCGAGATTGACCTGTGGATCGAAGAGGTCGAGCGCGCCATACTGCCGGCCGGTCGCCGGCATCAGCTGCATCAGCCCGCGCGCGCCTTTCGGCGACACCGCGCGGCTGTGATATGCGGACTCGACCTGAATCAGCGCGCTGACCACGCGCGGATCCACGCCGTGCCTGGCAGCGGTCTTGGTGACCAGGTCGCGATACTGCTCGGGAATCGCCGGCGGCTGGAACAAGACGGCGCGCGCCATCGGCAGCGCCTGCAGCACCTCTTCCGGGTACTCGACCTCGTCGGGTTCGACCTTGACGATCAGACTCTTGTCGCAATGGATGTCGCCGCCGCTGCGCAGCTGCAGCACGATCTCGTCGCCGTCGGAGCGGATGGCGCGCACGGACATCGCGCGCCCTGACTGAAAGAAGACGAGCTCCGCGCGCGCCGGCGCCGCGGCCGTTATCAACAGCAGAACTGTGCAGAGGGTCAGCGCCCGCATCGGGCTGCAATTGTACGGGTTATTTGGCCTGAACGTAAGCCCTGAATACGCGAATGCCCAGTTCGCGGCTGTCGGTGCTTTTCAGCTGAGTAATGTTGGCAGGCACGAATGTCTTATCTACCGCGACCGTTACTTCCACGGTCTCTGCCGTGCCCATCTGTGCAGTTGTGAGATCGAGCTTCCGCAGCTCGCGCTGGCCCGCCGGCAGCGTGAACGAGTCGATCGCCATTCCGCCGATGCGCAGCTCGACGTGCTGCGGCTCGCCGAGACCCTGCACCGGCTGATCGCACTGAAGGTAGAACACCGCATCGCGCATCGGATTCCTGAACGCCAGCGTGGCCATCTTCTTCGACCACTGCCATTCGACGCCCGTCTGCTCCTCCGCCACCTCCGTCTCGTGCCACCCGTCCTTGAAGACAACGTAGAGGTTGTCCGTCTGCGGATGCAGGTTGAACCTCGCGACCTGATACTCACGCTGCCCGCGCGTCTGCCCGTCGAGCGCGACACGCGCGCCGCTCTTCGGCGAGTAGATCCCGACGACGACGCTCGTGTCGCCCGAGTACGGAAACTTCGGCACGAACATCGTCCGCGTGTACTCGATCGTCTGTCCCGGTGCCCACTGGGTCGTGGGGACCGGCGGCTGATGATCGTCGGTCCACATCAGCTCGCCGTCGGTGTCGAGGAAGTGCACGAACACCGTGTCGTCTTCCGCGATCTTCGGCGCGTTCCTCGAAACGAGGAAGCGGTACTTCATCTCCATCGGCACGCCGATGGCGGCGTCGGCGCGGCCCAGCGTCACGGTGGGCGTCGCCACCGGCGTCTCCGCCTGCTGCGTGCGTCCGCACGCGGCGGCAAGCGCCGCGCACGCGACCGCGCCTGCGCGCAGCAGCATCGTTCCGTGAGTCATCGAGAGTGGAATGATACTCCGCAATTCTGCTAGAGTGCGGGCCACACGATGGCGTCTGAAGCGCTTGGCATGGTTGAAACGCGCGGCCTGATCGGCTCGATCGAGGCGGCCGACGCGATGGTGAAGGCCGCCAACGTCGTGCTCGTCGGCAAGGAGTACATCGGTGCCGGATACGTCACCGTGCTCGTGCGTGGCGATGTCGGCGCCGTGAAAGCCGCGACCGATGCCGGCGCGGCCGCGGCGCGCCGCGTCGGCGAGCTCGTGTCGGTGCACGTCATTCCCCGGCCGCACGGCGAGGTCGAGAGAATCCTGCCCAAGTCGTAGCCGCCGCTCATGGCCGTCCAGGACAAGGCGCCCGCTTCCAACAAGGATCTCGAGTCGATCGCCCAGGCGCGCGCAACGGCGGCTGCCGCACGCCAGGCGCAATCCCTCATCGCCGAGCTCTCGCAGGAACAGATCGACGCCATCGTGACCGCGATGGCCGAGGCGGTCACGCCGCATGCCGAGGCGCTCGCGCGACTCGCCGTCGAGGAAACCACCTACGGCGTCGTCGCCGACAAGGTGCAGAAGAATCTCTTCAGCTCGCGGCAGGTCTACGACTTCATCAAGCCGATGAAGACCGTCGGCGTCGTCAATCGCATCGAGGAGAGAAAGATCGTCGAGATTGGCGAGCCGTTCGGCGTCGTCGCGGCGATCGTGCCGTCCACCAATCCAACCTCGACCGCAATCTACAAGATTCTGATCGCGCTCAAAGCGCGCTGCGCGATCGTCGTCAGCCCGCATCCCGCCGCTGTCAGATGCATCACGCGCGTGGCCGAGATCATGTGCGACGCGGCGTGCCGCGCCGGTGCGCCCGTCGGATCCATCGGGTGGATGACGAGCGTGACGCTCGAGGGCACGCAGGAGCTGATGAGAAGCCGCGACGTTGCTGTCATTCTCGCCACCGGCGGCATGGGTCTGGTTCGCGCGGCCTACAGTTCCGGCAAACCCGCGTACGGCGTCGGGCCGGGCAACGCGCCGTGCTACATCGAACGCAGCGCCGATCTGAAAAAAGCGGCCAGCGACATCATGATCGGCAAGACGTTCGACCACGGCGTGCTCTGCTCATCCCCCAACTCCGTGGTCGTCGATGACGAGGTGGCGGAAGAAGTTCGCAGGCAGTTTGTCGCCGAGGGCGCCTACTTCATGAACGCCGGAGAGATGGATGCGCTGGCCAAGAGGCTCGTCACGCCGCAGCGGCTGCCGAACCCCGCGCTCGTCGGCAGGTCCGCCAGCGACATCGCGAAGCAGGTCGGCATCACCGTGCCGGAAGGAACGCGGGCGTTAATCGCGCCGCTGGCCGGCGTCGGCAGGGACTACCCGCTGTCGATCGAAAAGCTCTGTCCCGTCCTGTCGTGGTATGTCGTCAAGGACTGGCGCGAGGGATGCGAGCGGTGCATCCAGATCCTCCGCTACGGCGGCATGGGTCACACGATGTCCATCCACTCGAAGAATGACGACGTGATCCTGCAGTTTGGATTGAAGAAACCAGCTTTCCGGATCTGCGTGAACACGCCGACCACGCATGGATCGATTGGGCTGACCACCGGACTCGATCCGGCGATGACGCTTGGCTGCGGCGGCTGGGGCGGCAACATCACGTCCGACAACATCACGCCGAGGCACCTGCTCAACATCAAGCGCCTGGCGTATGAGGTCAGACCCGCCGTGAAGTCGGCAGAAATGATGTCCTCGAAAAATGCCCCCCGGCCCCATTTATCGCTGCCGAAAGCACCCGCCCGTCCAGAGCCTGCTGGGATTTCCGCGCAAACCCTGGCCGCCCGAATCGACAGCTTTCTGGAATCAAGGGGTTACCGCGCTCCTGCCGATAAGGAGGAACACGGCAGAAACATGCAGTTGGGCCCCTCGGCCGACACGCCGGCCGCCTTCGTCTGTGAAGACGACGTGCGAGCGGCGATGAAGGCGGGCCGGAAGGTTCTCATTGACGACAAAACCATCGTCACACCGGCAGCACGCGACCTCGGAGAGGCCCAGAAGCTGTTCGTCCAGGCCGGCTGGCCGCGATAACGGCTCGGCTTTTCTGCACAGATCAGCTACAACTGTTGAGCCGATTGGACTTGTTGACCATCACCTCAGCGGAATGCTAGGCTAACCGCCGTGCTGAGAATGCATCACGTCCCAACGGCGACGCTTCTCGTCATCGCAGCTCTTTCGGCTGGGTGCGCGGCGCGGTCCCGCGCAGTCGAATAGCCACTTCGAGGCTGGCCAGTCCGAGCTTCAGCTCGGCCACCTGGATTCGGCCCGGGGCGAGTTCAACAAGGCGCTGGACATCCTTCTCGAATCGCCATGGGGTGCCCGCTCGGAGCCACGCATCCGTGAGCACTACGACCGGCTGGTCGAGCGCATCAGTGCCACCGAGCTGACCTTCCTCGCGCAGGGCGACGGCTTTGCGGAGAAGAAGTACGAACCCGCGACGATTGATGACCTGCTGGCGCTCTCCACATTCCCGACCAACCCGTCGCCGGAGACGACGCAGGCGGTCGCCGATGACCTCGAGTCGACCGACCACGACATCGCGATTCCATTGAATGGCCGGGTTCTCTCGTTTGTCGAGCTGTTCACCGGACGGCTTCGAGGATACCTGCAGGAAGGGCTCAGCCGTGGCGCGCGCTTCCTTCCTATGATTCAGAACGTCTTCCGGGCCGAGGGGCTTCCGCTCGACCTCGCCTACGTGCCGCTGGTCGAGAGCGCGTTCAAGCCGGATGCTCTGTCCCGCGCGAAGGCAAAGGGCATGTGGCAGTTCATGCGTGGGACGGCGCTCGAGAACGGCCTCCAGCACGATTGGTACATCGACGAGCGCGCTGAACCCGAGAAGGCGACCCGCGCGGCGGCGAAGTACCTGAAAACCCTTTACAACACGTTCGGCGACTGGCACCTGGCGCTCGCGTCGTACAACGGCGGGCCGGGACGCGTCCAGTCGGCCATCCGCCGCTCCGGCGGGCAGAAGGACTTCTGGAAGCTGAGCGCGTCCACGCGGTATCTGCCGCGCGAGACGCGCGACTACGTGCCGCTCATTCTGGCGGCCGTGATCATCGCGCGCAATCCTGCGCAATATGGGATGGACCTCGAGCCGGCGCCGGCAGGCACGCCGGACTTCGAGAAGGTGACGCTGCCGGCGGCCGTGGATCTGCGGCGCGTCGCCGAGTGGGTCGGCACGCCCGTTCAGACGATCCAGGATTTGAATCCGGAGCTTCGCCGCTGGACGACGCCAATCCGGGCGAAGGACTATGAGCTGAAGGTTCCGGACGGGACAGCAGAGCTCGTCCGCGCGAAGCTGGCCGAGGAAGGCGACGCCTCGAGCCTGACGTGGCACACCGTCCGGAAGGGTGAGACGCTGCTGTCGATTTCGCGCAAGCTGAAAGTGAACCGCGCGGACTTGGCGGAAGCGAATTACCTATCGGTGAAATCGCGCGTGACGCCCGGACAGCAGCTGATCGTGCCGCGCGCACCAACGCTGCTGCTGGCGGCGCGCACCGACAATTCCGCTCCGCCGGTCGAGACGAAGCGGACCGATCCCGTGCTGACGGCCAGCGTCAGCGTGCCGGCGCGCGTCTCCGAGACGCGGGCGGCGCAGTCGCCGTCGAAAGTGGTCTACTCGGTGAAGAAGGGCGACACGCTCTCGTCAATCGCCCGGGTCTTCCAGACGAGCGTCGCGTCGTTGAAGAAGTGGAACAGCCTGCAGAGCAACTCGCTTCGCGTCGGGCAGCGGCTGACGATTCTCACGCCTCGAGCCGCCGCCATCGCGACGCGCTGAACGTTCACATCGTTCGGATCGTTCTCAAGACAAAAGCCCGGAGGATAGAGACCCCGGGCTTTTGTTTTGAACGGAACGACTCGAACGATTCGAACGACTTCAGGCGGACTGTGCGGGCTTCCGCGGTTCATCCGTCTTGGCGGTCGTGCGCGTGCGGAGCTGCTTGATGCTCTCCTCGATGCGCTCGGCGAGCTCGCGCTCATGCTGCAGTTTCCCCAGCGTGTTCTGCGCTTCCTGCATGACGAACTCGAGCCGTGCCAGCCGCTCGGCGACGTGATCGATGACCGCCTTCTGCTCGCCAAGCGTCTCGAGGTTGACCCGGACGTCTTCGAGCAGGTTGGAGATGAGGCTGGTCTTCGACTGGACCTCGTCGACCGTCTTGCGCCGCGCGTCGATGGCGTTGATCTTCTGCTCCGTCTCTTCCGCGGTCGCCAGCAGCTCCTGCACCTGGCGGCGGAGCGCGGCGACCTCTTCGCGGTGGTCGCTGACGTACTGCAGGTCGGCGCGGCTGCGCGCGCTGATCTGATAGACGTTCTCGACCTCGGACTTCACCGCGGTCACCAGCGACTCTCGTTCGGTGATCGCCTTCATCTTCTGGTCGATGTCGTTCGACTTCTGCGCCAGCTCGGCCATCTTCGCTTCGACGGCGGTGATCTTCTTCTCCGAGAACGCCAGCTGCGAGCGGCGCTGCTCGAGCGACTTGTACATCGCCTCGGCGCGCTTGAGCTGGTCCTCGGCGGCTTCGGCCTGCGCCACCGCGTCGCGCTGCCGCGCCTGGATGCGCGCCAGCTCGGCGATGAGCTCGTCCTTGGAGGCCGTTGAGCGGTTCAGCTCCTCGCCGAGCGACTGCACCTGCTTCATGCGCTCCGCGGCTTCGGCGGCGACCGCACGCGCCGATTCCGCGAGCTCCGCGATGCGTGCCTGCTGCTCGTTGATCGACGCCTCGTCCCGGATCGCTTCCTTGATCTTGGCCTGTGCCTTGTCGAGCTGTGCATTGAGGACGTCGATGCGGTTGGCCAGCGGCATCACCTTGCTCTGCGCCGCGGCGACCTGATCGATCTTCTGCTGCGCGTCGAGCATCTGCGCGATGACGCCGTCGCACTGCGTCTTCAGCGTGTCGAGCTCGGTGCGCCGCGAGAGCTGCTCCGCGAGCTTGCGATCGACGTCCGCGGTCATCACGTGCAGGGTGTTGATGCGCGCTTCGAGCTTGTCGACGAACTGGATGCGGCTCGTCAGGCGCGTCAGCTGCGCGCCGAGCTCCGCGGAGACTTCGCCCAGCCGCGTCGCGTGCTTGGTGCCTTCGTCGACCTGACCGAGCTTGCCGAGAATCGCATCCATCGTCGCCTCGAGCTCCGGCGTGCGGGCGCGGAACGAGGTGAGGCGATCGCCGAACGCTTCGAGCGCGGCGCGGTCGGCGCCAAGCTTGTCGCGCAGCTGCGCGATTTCGGCGTGCGACTTGTGGAACTCCAGGATGTCCTTCCGCAGCGTCTCGAGATCCGTGCGGCTCTGCTTGAGCCCGTCGTACTGCGCCGCCGTGCGCTTCGAGAGATCGTCGACCTGCGCCAGCCGCTCGGAGAGCGATTCGAGGCTCGCCTGCTTCCTCGTCAGCTCGTCGGCGTGCGTCATCAAGGTCTGGAATTCCTTGCTCAGCCCGTCGGCCTTTTGATTCAACAGCGACAGGTTCTTTTCCTTCGCGCTCAGGGATTCGACGCGGTTCTCCGCCTCGCGGACCGACGTCTGCAGCGCCCGCAGCCGCTGATCGAACGACTCGAACTCCTTCTTCTCGAGCGACAGCTTCTCGAGGTTGGTGCGCAGCAGGTCCAGCAGGCCCCGGCCGTCCTTCTCGAACCGCGCCGCTTCGCGGGCAAATTCGTCGCGAACCTTCGCGGAGGTCTCGACCTGCGTGTTGGTCTCGGTGACCAGCTGCTCGATCCGTCCGAGCTGCTCTTCGGTGCGCGCCGCCTGCTTCAACCCTTCATTGAGCTTGTTGATCTGAACGTCCATGCTCCAGACCAGCTCGTTGAGGCGATTGGCCTCGACGACGGCGCGTTCGACGGTGAGCTTCTGCGATTCGAGCGCCTTCGACTTCTGCGCGACGTGCTCCGACAGCGAGTTGAGCCACGTCAGCTTCTCTTCCGTCGTCTTGCTCAATTCCTGGAGCTGCACGAGCGGGCCAAGCCGCTTCTCGACGTCCTTGACGGCCTCGGTCGCGGCAATCGAATCCTCGCGCGCCTCGCGCGACGTGTCGCGCAGCTTGTTGTAGTCCTGGGCCAGCTGTCCGGCGGTGCCGCGCACCTGATCGAGCTCCGCGC
>QHWQ01000044.1 GCA_003222635.1 Acidobacteriota bacterium
TGGGGATAGGGACGCCACACGAGGTGGGCCGCTCGTCGAGCTGCTCGGGCGGCAGATACGCCACGCGCGTGCACTCCGTCTGGCCGTACATCGCAAAGATGCACGTCGACGGGAACGCCGCGCGCAGCGCGCGTGCCTGCGCAATGGGCAGCGCCGCGCCCGCGTTGGTGATGTAGCGGAGCGAGGGCAGCTGATATTTGCGCACGTCCATCTGCAGGAGGATGGCGGTGATCGTCGGCACCACTGGAAATCCGGTGACGCCTTCGCGCGCCATGAGCTCGAGCACGCGATGCGGGTAGCTGAATCCGTTCTCCAGGACGACCGTGCCGCCGACCTTCACCATCATCAACAGTTGATACAAGCCGTAGCCGAACGACAGCGGCAGCACGTCGAGCACGACATCGTCCGCCGTGTTGTGCAGGTACTCGATGATCGATGACGCCGCCGACGCCATGCCGAGGTGCGTCATCATCACGGCCTTGGGACCGCCCGTTGATCCCGAGGTGTAGGTGAGCGCCGCAAGATCGACGTCGATGTTCCGCGCGCGAGGACGCGCCGCCGGCTGGCCCGCGCACACCTCCCCAAGTTCGAGCGTCCCGATGGTGATGCGGAGATGCGCGACGCGATCCGCGACGTCATCGAGTCGCGGTTTTCGGATCGGATCGACGATGATGGCGGTGGCGCGGCAGTCGTTCAGGACGGTCGCCAGCCGGTCGCTCTTCGTCGTGGCGTTCACCACCGTGAAGACGCCGCCTGCCTTGAGCGTCGCGAAGATCGCGACGGCGGCTTCCCAGCAGTTGTCCAGAAAGATCGCCACGCGATCGTAGCGCTCGAGACCACGGTCGAGCAGCGCGTGCGCAAGCTGATTCGATTCGCGTTCGAGCTCGCCGTAGGTGACGCGCCGGTTGCCGGCAACGACGGCCGTCTTGTCCGGATCCCTGGCCGCGGTGCGCTCGAGGAACTCGTCAACCAGCAACAGCCACCCTCCGCGCCTTGAAGTCGCGCACGAATTGGTCGACGAGCAACTGCGTGGACAGCACGCCGACGAGCGCCATGTCGTCTTTCACGCCAATGCCGCCGCCCTGCCGGAACTTCGCCGTCAGCATCGACACCGCGCGCGGATCAAAGATGCCGTCGCCGGCAATGGTCCGCGGCGACAACGCGCCGGCGTACTCCTCCGCCGCCGCAGTGGTGAACGTCTTGCCGTCGGGCGCGCGATACGGCTGCTTCGGCCGTTGCACGATGGCCGGCGGGATGTCCCGGCCCATTGCCTTTTTCAGCAGGTACTTCTCGTTCAGCGTCTTCATGCGCAGGCGCTCCGGCAGCCGTCCAGCGAACTCGAGGACGCGATAGTCGAGAAACGGCATCCGGATCTCGACGCCGTTCGCCATCGCCATCCGATCGCCCTGCGACGACAGGATGTAGCCGGGCAGGAGGAATTTCGCCTCGAGGTACTGCGCCCGCGCGAACAGACTCCACGTAGGGAACGCTGGGGGAAGCGTCCGTCGGATGTCGTCGATCGGGTCGTAGCCGCGCAGCGCGTCGCGCGTGTCGCCGCTGAACAGGAGCTGCAGCTTCGATGTGAGCGTCCACCGCGGCAGGTGCGAGAACAACGGATCGTTTGCCGTCTCGTTCGACACCTGAAAGAAGCCGCGCAGCGCGGCGTCGGACTGGCGCTGCAGCGCCGGCATGTACGGATACAACTCCCGTAGCAGAAGCGGACGCAGGCGCGACTGCGGCTGTCGCGCCCAGAACGCGCGCACCTTCGCCTCTTTGAAGATGTCGTAGCCGCCGAACGCCTCGTCCGCGCCTTCGCCGGTGACGGCCACCTTGTAGCCGCTGCGACGCACCAGCTCGCTCAACAGGAACAACGGCGCGGGCGCCGTGCGCAGCAGCGGCGTCTCGGCGTGCCAGACGACGTCGGGAAAGACGCGCGCGATGTCGTCACGCGAACAGCGGACGACGTGGCGCTCGACGCCGACGTGCGACGCGAGCATCTGCTGGAACGGGCTCTCGTCGAATTCCTCGTCCGCGAAGGCGACCGAGAAGGTTTCGACCGGCGCGGAGGTGATCGTTTTGACGACCGCGGTGGTCACCGACGAATCGATGCCGCCGCTCAGATACGTGGCGACCGGCACGTCCGCCCGCAGCCGCAGCCGGGTCGCGTCGGTCAGCAGATCGCGCAGCTGCTCCGCGTACTCGTCCTCCGGCTGATTCGAATCGTCGTTGGCGTCGAAATTGAAGTCCCAGTACTGGCGGATGCGAACGGAGCCGTCCTGCCCCACGATCATCGAGTGCCCGGGCGGCAGTTGATGCACGCCGGCGAACGCCGTGCGCGGCGGCAGCGTCACCCAGAAGGTGAAGACCTGTGCGAGCGCCTGATGGTCGAGATCGCGCGCCACGCCCTCGTGTGTGAAGAGCGCCTTGATCTCGGACGCAAACAGCAGCGAGTTGCCGGCGCGCGTGTAGAACAACGGCCGGATGCCGACGCGATCGCGCGACAGAAACAACCGCCGCTCGCGTGCATCCCAGATGGCGAACGCCCACTGTCCGTTGAACCGCTCGACGCACTGCTCCCCCCACGCGTCGTAGGCGTGCAGGAGGACTTCGGTGTCGGAGCGTGTGGCGAACCGGTATCCCAGCGACGCCAGTTCCTGGCGAAGCTCGAGGTAGTTGAAGATCTCGCCGTTGAATGTGACCGCCAGCCGCCCGCCGGCGGCGAGCATCGGCTGCGCGCCGCCTTCGATGTCGATGATGCTCAAACGCGCGTGTCCGAGCGCCATCGCGCCGCGGCCGTAGACGGCGCTCGCGTCGGGGCCCCGGTGACCGAGCGAGGCAACCATCTCGGCCACAGCGCGGACGTCCGCGGGACGGTCGTCGAAGTGAATGATTCCGGCAATTCCGCACATGGATTCGTATCCGTCCCGTCCCTCACCACCCCGCCCAGGGAGCAAGCGGCATTCCGAGGGAATATCGATTGCATCGCCCGCATCGGCGAAACTCTGCCGCTGGAGGAGGAACGTAGATGTCCAGAAAGTGCGCCGTCATTGCCGCTTTGATGGTGATCCTCGTGCCTGCGGCGGCGCGCGCGGAGTGGCTGTTCACGCCGTTGATTGGCACCACCTTCGGCGCCGACACCTTCGGTCAGCAGGACGCGATGTATACGTTCGCGCTCGCGACGGTCGACGAGGACCTGTTCGGATGGGAAGGGGAGGTCTCCTACGCGCCCGACTTCTTCACCGGCGTCGCCGACACCCTCGGTTTCCCCGGCAGCGGCAACGTCGCGTCGGGCATGGTCGACGCGCTGATCGGCGCCCCCTTCAACGCGCATGGCGGCATCACCGTTCGCCCGTATGTGACGGGGGGCGTCGGCATCATGCGCATGCATGTCGTATCAGGGCAGAGCGAGCTCTTTACCAGCACCACGCGCGAGTTTGGCTGGAACCTCGGTCTCGGTGCCATGACCTTCTTCGGCAGCCACCTCGGCCTGCGCGGCGACCTCCGGTATCTGCGCTCGTTTCAGAACCAGAATCCGTCGTGGACGCAGGGCACCAACGTGGACATCGCCCCGGGCAACTTCGATTTCTGGCGCGGCAGCGTCGGGGTTACCTTCCGATTCAACCGGTAAGACCCGTGCGTCCCGCCCGGATCCTTTTCCTCGACGAGGACCAGCCGCACACGCTGCACATGGCCGGGGCGCTCATCCGCCACGGATATCACGTGGACATCCTGAGCGCGGTACCGCATCCGAGGCGGCCGTACCGCGCCGGCGCGTTGCGGGTGATGACGGCCCCGCCGGCCGACGACGGAGAGTACGTGAACACGGTCGACGCCACCGTCGAATCCGGTTCGTATCAACACATCATTCCGATGAGCGACGCACCGCTGCGGTGCGCCTATCTCGAAGGCCGTCCCTGGACAAGGCGCGTGTTTCCGCGCGTCGTGCGTGACCGCCTCGAGCTGCTGCTCGACAAACGACGGACGTGCGAGTTTGCCGCGGCACAGGGCGTCTTCACGCCGGCGATTCGCGACCTCGATGGCGCCGACGGCCTCTCGCGGGCCGTCCAGGACTTCGGATTTCCTGTGGTGGTCAAAGGCGTCGCGGGTGAGGGAAGCGGCGTCAACGTCTCCATCGTGCGCTCGTGCGCAGAAGCCGAAGAGGCA
>QHWQ01000015.1 GCA_003222635.1 Acidobacteriota bacterium
GCTGCACCTCGAGATCATCGTCGACCGCCTGAAGCGCGAGTTCAGCGTCGAGGCGAGCGTCGGCAAGCCACAGGTCGCCTACAAGGAAACCCTGACGCGTCCCGCCGACGGAGAAGGTCGGTATATCCGTCAGACGGGCGGACGCGGCCAGTACGGCCACGCCAAGATCCATCTCTATCCGGCGGAGCCCGGCACGGGCTACGTGTTCGAGAATGAAATTGTCGGCGGAACGATCCCGAAAGAGTTCATCAAGCCGATCGACGAGGGGATCAAGGAAGCGCTCACGCGCGGCATCCTCGCCGGCTATCCGGTCGACGACGTGAAGATCGAGCTCTACGACGGCTCGTTCCACGACGTGGACTCCTCCGAAATGGCGTTCAAGATTGCCGGGTCGATGGCGTTCCAGGACGCGGCGAAGAAGGCAAAGCCGGTGTTGCTCGAGCCGATCATGCGCGTCGAGGTGGTCGTCCCGAAGGACTACATGGGCGACGTGATGGGCGACCTCGCCAGCCGGCGCGGCCGGATTCAGTCGCAGGAAGATCGCGGTGGCACGCAGATCATCAACGCGCGCGTGCCGCTGTCGGAGATGTTCGGCTACGCCACGGATCTGCGGTCGCGCACGCAGGGGCGCGCCACCTACTCGATGCACTTCGATCGCTACGAGCAGGCGCCGCAAAACGTGAGCGAGGAAGTTGTCGCCCGCATCCAGGGCACCAAATAGTCGGAGAGTGTAATGGCCAAAGAGAAATTCGATCGTTCGAAACCCCACGTCAACGTCGGCACCATCGGGCACATCGACCACGGGAAGACGACGCTGACGTCGGCGCTGACGAAGGTGGCCTCCGACAAGGGGTGGGCGAAGTTCGTCTCGTATGACCAGGTGGCGAAGGCGTCCGAGTCGCAGGGCCGCCGCGACGAGACGAAGATTCTGACGATCGCGTCGAGTCACGTCGAGTATTCGACGGCCAACCGGCATTACGCGCATGTGGACTGCCCGGGGCACGCCGACTACATCAAGAACATGATCACGGGCGCGGCGCAGATGGACGGCGCGATCCTGGTCGTGAGCGCGACCGACGGCCCGATGCCGCAGACGCGCGAGCACGTGCTGCTGGCGCGGCAGGTCAACGTGCCGTATCTGGTGGTGGCGCTCAACAAGGTGGATGCGGTCGACGATCCCGAGCTGCTGGATCTGGTGGAGCTGGAAGTCCGCGAGCTGCTCTCGAGCTACGGCTTCAAGGGCGATGACGTGCCGGTCGTGCGGGTGTCGGCGCTCAAGGCGCTGCAGGGCGATCCCGAGGGGGTGGCCGGCATCATGAAGCTGATGGAGGCGCTCGACACCTACATCCCGATTCCGGAGCGGGAGGTGGACAAGCCCTTCATGATGCCGATCGAAGACGTCTTCTCGATCTCGGGCCGCGGCACGGTGGTGACCGGCCGCATCGAGCGCGGGAAGGTGAAGGTGGGCGAAGAGATCGAGATCGTCGGCTTCAAGGCGACGGAGAAGAAGATCGTGACGGGCGTCGAGATGTTCCGGAAGCTCCTGGATGAAGGGGTGGCGGGAGATAACGTCGGCGTGCTCCTGCGCGGCGTGGAGAAGACGGACGTGGAGCGCGGGCAGGTGCTGGCCAAGCCGGGGTCGATCAAGCCGCACACGAAGTTCAAGGGCGAGGTCTACATCCTCTCCAAAGAGGAAGGTGGGCGGCACACGCCGTTCTTCAACGGCTACCGGCCGCAGTTCTACATCCGGACGACCGACGTGACGGGCATTCTGAAGCTGCCCGAGGGCGTGGAGATGGTGATGCCGGGGGACAACACGGCGATCACGGGCGAGCTGATCACGCCGGTGGCGCTCGAGAAGGGCGCGCGCTTCGCGATTCGCGAAGGCGGCCGCACGGTCGGCGCCGGCACGGTGACGGAGATTATCGAATGACCATGTTCAGCGACAAGATCCGCATCCGCCTGAAGGCGTACGACTCCCGCATTCTCGACCAGTCGACCGGCGAGATCGTCGAGACGGCCAAGCGGACCGGCGCGCGGCTGGCGGGGCCGATTCCGCTGCCGACCGCGAAGAACAAGTGGACGGTGCTGCGCTCGCCGCACGTCGACAAGAAGTCGCGCGAGCAGTTCGAGATCCGCACGCACAAGCGGCTGATCGACATCTTCGAGCCGACGCCGCAGACGGTGGACGCGCTGATGAAGCTCGATCTGCCTGCTGGTGTGGACGTGGAGATCAAGGCGTTCGGAAAGGAACACGGTAAGTAGCCATGGTCACCGGACTGATCGGGAAAAAGGTCGGGATGACGCAGCTGTTCGCCGCGGACGGCAGCGTGCACCCCGCGACGGTGCTCAAGGCGGGTCCGTGCGTCGTCTCGCAGGTGAAGACGGCCGACAACGACGGCTATGAAGCCGTGCAGCTCGGCCTCGTCGAGGCGGGCAAGCACAAGGAGAACAAGCCGACCGAGGGGCACTTCAAGAAGGCCGGCGTGCCGCCGACGCGCGTGCGCCGCGAGGTGCGCGTGAAGACGGGCGGCGAAACGCCGAAGGCGGGCGACCAGGTCAACGTCTCCATCTTCGCGGAGAACGAGCGCGTGGACGTGGTCGGGACGAGCCGCGGCAAGGGCTTCCAGGGCGTCGTCAAGCGCCACCACTTCAAGGGCGGACGTATGTCGCACGGCTCGATGTTCCATCGCGCGCCGGGGTCGATCGGCGCCTCGTCGTATCCGTCCCGCGTCGTGAAGGGGATGCGCATGGGCGGCCACATGGGCGCCGCCGGCGTGACGACGAGGAACCTCAAGGTGCTGCGCGTCGATCCGGAAAACAACCTGCTCCTCGTCGAGGGCTCGGTCCCCGGTGGTCCGAACGCCATCGTCGTAATCCGCAAGGCCGTGGCCGCGAAGACCATCAAGGTCGCGCAGGTCGAGCCGGCGAAGAAGAAGGGCAAGAAGTAGCCATGACGGTTGATGTCGTCAACGCAGAGAACAAGAAAGTCGGCTCGGTCGATCTGAGCGACGAGGTGTTCGGCGGACGCGTGAAGACCGACCTCATTCACGAGTCGGTCGTGCGCGCCAACGCGGCCGAGCGCCGCGGCACGCACGCGACCAAGACGCGCGCGATGGTCAGCGGCAGCGGCAGGAAGCCGTGGCGGCAGAAGGGCACCGGCCGCGCGCGCGTCGGTGAAATCAGAAACCCGTTGTGGCGCAAGGGCGGCACCGTGTTCGGCCCGCAGCCGCGGAGCTACGAATATCACCTACCGAAGAAGGTGGAGAAGGGTGCGCTCCGCGCCGCGCTGACGCAGAAGCTGCGCGACGGCAGCGTGACCGTCGTCGACGCGCTGAGCGTCGGCGAGATCAAGACGAAGGCGGCGGCGGAGATGCTCAAGCGTCTCGGCGTCGAAGGCGGGGCGAAGCGGGCAAGCAGCGCACTGCTCGTCGACGTGAAGCCGGACGACAAGCTGTCGCTGTCGCTGCGCAACATCGAGGGCGTGCGCATCCTCGCCAGCAACCGCGTGAGCGCGCGCGACATCGTCAACGCGCGGCGCCTCGTGCTGACGCAGGCGGCGATTGAGAAGCTGCAAGAGGCACTTGGGTAACCACGAAGAACGCGAAGAACACGAAGAGACAAACACTCTTCGCGAATTTCGTGACCTTCGTGGTTGAGAAAAGTTATGAAGCTAACGAACGTTCTGAGGCGTCCCTTGATTACCGAGAAGACCACGGGCATCCGCGAGGACGGCCGCACGCTGGTGTTCCAGGTGGCGCGCGACGCCAACAAGATCGACATCAGGAAAGCCGTCGAGTCGCTGCTCGGCTCGAAAGTGGAGAGCGTCCGCACCTCTCTGGCGCACGGCAAGTTCAAGCGCCAGGGGAAGTATACCGGCCGCCGCTCGGACTGGAAAAAGGCGTACGTGAAGCTGCGGGACGGCGAGAAGCTTCCGGACTTCCTCCAGGGGGCATAACAGATCATGGCGATTCGCAAATACAACCCGACCTCGCCCGGCGTGCGCGGCAAGACGTCGCTCACCTTCGACGAGATCACGACGAACGAGCCGTATCGTCCGCTGACGGAGAACCTGGACAACTCCGGGGGCCGCGACAACAAGGGCCACCTGACGTCCTGGTGGCGCGGCGGCGGGCACAAGCGCCTCTATCGCGTCATCGACTTCAAGCGCGACAAGAAGAACATCCCGGCGAAGGTCGCGACGGTCGAGTACGACCCGAACCGCTCGTCGCGCATCGCGCTGCTCACCTACGCCGACGGCGAGAAGCGCTACATCCTGCAGCCGAACGGCATCAAGGTCGGCGACACGATCATTGCGGGCGACAGCGTCGACATCCTGCCGGGCAACTGCCTGCCGCTGAAGAACATTCCGCTCGGCACGCAGATCCACAACGTGGAGCTGCGGCCCGGCAAGGGCGGGCAGATCGCGCGCAGCGCGGGGTCGTCGGTGCAGCTGGTCGCGCGTGAAGGCGAGTACGCCAGCGTGCGCATGCCCTCGGGCGAGATTCGCAAGATCAACGTCGAGTGCGTGGCGACGATCGGCCAGGTGGGCAACCTCGATCACGAGAACGTGTCGATCGGCAAGGCGGGGCGCAGCCGCTGGCTGGGTCAGCGTCCGCACGTCCGCGGCGTCGCGATGAACCCGGTCGATCATCCGCTTGGCGGCGGTGAAGGCAAGACATCCGGCGGCCGTCACCCGGTGACGCCGTGGGGCCAGCCGACCAAGGGCTACAAGACGCGCCGCCGCAAGCAGACGGATCGCTTCATTGTTCAGCGAAGGACGAAGTAAATGAGCAGGTCCATGAAGAAGGGCCCGTTCGTCGACACGCCGCTTCTCGAGAAGCTGGAAGCGATGAACCGGGCCAACGAGAAGAAGGTCATCAAGACGTGGTCGCGCCGTTCGACCGTGATCCCCGAGATGGTGGGTCACACGATGGCGGTACACAACGGGAGGAAGTTCATCCCGGTCTACGTCACGGAAAACATGGTGGGCCACAAGCTCGGCGAGTTCGCGCCGACTCGGCATTTCCGCGGCCACACGGCACGCGGCGAGAAGGCCACGCGGGTCCGTTGACAACGTTGCAGATAGGAAACGGTGAGAACGATGGCTGATATCGAGATCCGAGCCGTGGCCAAGAACGTGCGCATGACGCCGCGATTGCAAAGGTGCTGCGCTCGGCGGTGGCCAACGTGCAGCAGGACGAGGCGTTCAGCGGTGACATCGATCGCCTCTACGTCTCGGCCGCGTACGCGAACCAGGGGCCGTCGATGAAGCGCGTCCGTCCAGCCCCGATGGGGCGCGCGTACCGCGTCGTCAAGCGCACCGCGCACCTGACGGTGCAGGTGTCGGAGCGGGCGCTGAAGATCCCGCGCGTCGCTACGGACACTGATGCTGCCGCGGCGAAGAAGCCGCGCGCCAAGAAGAAGGAACAGGAGTAACTGTGGGCCAGAAGGTTCACCCCTACGGATTCCGGCTCGGTTTCAACAAGACCTGGCGCTCGCGCTGGTACTCGGACCGCGACTACGCCAAGCTGCTGCACGAGGATCTCGCCCTGCGGCAGGACCTGAAGAAGCGGTTCTCGCACGCGGGCGTCTCGCGGATCGAAACCGAGCGCGCGGCGAACAAGCTGAAGATCGACATCTTCACCTCGCGCCCGGGCATCATCATCGGCCGCAAGGGGACGGAAGTCGACAAGCTGAAGCAGGAAATCCAGAAGCGGACCAACCGCGAGGTCTTCATCAACATCCAGGAGATCCAGAAGCCCGAGCTCGAGGCGCAGCTCATCGGCGAATCGGTGGCGGTGCAGCTCGAAAAGCGCGTGGCGTTCCGCCGCGCGATGCGCAAGGCCGTCGAATCGGCGCTGCGCTTCGGCGCGCGCGGCATCAAGGTGCGTGTGTCGGGCCGGTTGAATGGCGCGGAAATCGCGCGCTCGGAGTGGTACCTGCACGGGCAGCTGCCGCTGCAGACGCTGCGCGCCGACATCGACTACGGCTTCGCCGAGGCGAACACGACCTACGGCCAGATCGGCGTGAAGGTGTGGCTCTACAAGGGCGAGCGGCTGGTGCCGCGCCTCGGTCGTGACGAGGAATACCGGGATCGCGCGCCGCGCCGGCCGCCCCCCCGGGCATAACGAGGGACCTGCATCATGTTGATGCCGAAGAAAGTCAAATACCGCAAGCAGCAGCGCGGGCGCATGACGGGCAAGGCGTGGCGCGGATCCGACGTGTCGTTCGGCGATTACGGCTTGAAGGCGATGGAGCCGGCGTGGATCACCGACCGCCAGATCGAGGCGGCGCGCGTGGCGATGACGCGCTTCATCAAGCGCGGCGGCAAGATCTGGGTGCGCGTGTTCCCGGACAAGCCGATCACGAAGAAGCCGCAGGAAACCCGCATGGGCAAGGGCAAGGGCGCGCCCGAGCAGTGGGTCTGCGTCGTCCGTCCGGGACGCATCATGTTCGAGATGGAAGGCGTGACCGAGGTCGAAGCGCGGAAGGCGATGAATCTGGCGGCGGCGAAGCTGCCGATCAAGACGAAGTTCGCGACCCGGTTCGGCCAGGAGAAGATCGCATGAACGTTGAAGAGATTCGCGAGCTGTCGATCGACGTGCTGCGCGATCGGGAGAAGGAGCTCGACGACCAGCTGTTCCGGCTGCGCATCCAGAAGTCGATGGGGCAGCTCGAGGCGCCCGCCAAGGTGCGCGACGTCCGTCGTGACCTGGCGAGGGTGAAGACGATCCTCCGCGAGAAAGAGCAGGCACAGGCATGAGCGTCAAGCAGCAGCTGACCGGCACGGTGGTCAGCGACAAGATGGAGAAGACCGTCGTCGTCGCGGTGGAGCGCAAGGTGCGCCACGGCCTCTACGGCAAGAGCCAGAAGAAGACGTCGACGTTCGTCGCGCACAACGAGGGCAACGAGGCGAAGACCGGCGACACCGTCGCCATCGCCGAGTCGCGCCCGCTGTCGCGGCGCAAGCGGTGGATCGTGACGCGCGTCGTCGCGAAAGCACAGCAGGTCTAACGCGAATCGATCCAGGGACGGAGCACAGCCATGATTCAGATGCGATCGATTCTCGACGTCGCCGACAACTCCGGCGCGCGCAAGATTTCGATCATCAACCCGATCGGCGGGTCGACCGGCCGCTACGCGCGGCTCGGCGACATCGTCACGGCGTCGGTGAAGGAAGCGACGCCCGCGCGAGCTGCGCGAGCGGCGATTCATGAAGATCATTTCGCTGGCACCGGAGGTCTTATAGGCGGCGCGTAAAGCGCCGCCCTACACCGCCGATTGACGGTCAATGGACAGTGTAGGGCGCCCCTTTACGGGGCGCCAGGTGAAAACGATGTCGAGACTACACACGCCGATTCGCAAGAACGACACCGTGTCGATCAACACGGGCAAAGACAGCGGCAAGCGCGGCCGCGTGCTGAAGGTGATCCCGGGCAGCAATCGCCTGATCGTCGAAGGCGTCAACATGATCAAGCGCCACACGCGCCCGAACCCGCAGCGCAACATCAAGGGCGGGATCGTCGAGCGCGAAGCGGCGCTGCACGCGAGCAACGTCCAGCTCGTGTGCCCCGAGTGCGGCGCGGTGACGCGCATCGGGCACAAGATTCTCGGCGACGGCCGCAAGGTGCGCGTCTGCCGCAAGTGCGAGGGAGTGGTCGACAAATGAACCGCTTGAAGGCCCGCTACCAGAAGGAAGTCGTGCCGGCTCTCAAGAAGGAGTTCGGCTACACGAACGTGATGGCGATCCCCAAGGTGGACAAGGTCGTCATCAACATGGGGCTTGGCGAGGCGACATCGAACGCGAAGATCGCCGACGTCGGCGCCGACGAATTGAGCCGCATCACCGGCCAGAAGGCTATGGTGCGCCGCGCGACCAAGTCGATCGCGCAGTTCAAGCTGCGCCAGGGGATGCCGGTCGGCGCGATGGTGACGCTGCGCGGCGAGCGGATGTACGAGTTCCTCGACCGCCTGATCTCGATCGCCCTGCCGCGCGTCCGCGACTTCCGCGGCGTGTCGCCGAAGGGATTCGACGGCCGCGGCAATTACACGCTCGGCCTGCGCGACCAGCTGCTGTTCCCCGAGATCGACTACATGAAGGTCGACAAGGCGCGCGGCATGAACGTGTCCGTGGTGACGACGGCCAAGACCGACGAGGAAGCGCGGAAGCTGCTCCAGTTCATGGGCATGCCGTTCCGCACGAACTGAGAAGGACGAACGAATGGCGACGACTGCAAAGATTGCCAAGGAAGCCAAGCCGCCGAAGTACAAGATTCGCCTGCGCAACCGCTGCCGCCTCTGCGGGCGCCCCCGCGCCTACATGCGCAAGTTCGCGATGTGCCGCCTCTGCTTCCGCAAGCTGGCACTGGAAGGCGACGTCACCGGTGTGACGAAGAGCTCCTGGTAGACGGAAGGAACAACGATGACCGATCCGATTTCCGACATGCTCTCCCGCATCCGCAACGCGGTGTCCGCCAAGCACGCACGCGTGGACCTGCCCGCGAGCAAGCTCAAGGCCGAGATTGCGCGGATCCTCCAGGACGAGGGCTACATCCAGGGCTATCGTTTGGTCGAGGAGCCCGCGGAGGGCAAGGGCCGGGCGCCGCGCCCGATGATCCGCGTGTTCCTGAAGTACGGGCCGCACGGCGAGAAGGTGATCTCGGGCATCGAGCGCATCAGCCGTCCGGGACGCCGCGTCTATCTCGGCGTCGACGACGTGCCGGCGGTGCTCGGCGGCCTCGGCACGAATATCCTGACGACGTCGCGCGGCGTGATGACGGGGCGTGCGGCGCGCAAGGCCGGCGTCGGCGGCGAAGTCCTCTGCAACGTATGGTAGCTGCGAGCTGAGGTCAGCAATGTCACGAATTGGCAAGAAACCGATTACGCTGCCGAAGGGCGTCACCGTGAAGATCGCCCGCGGCGCGATTGAAGTGAAGGGCCCGAAGGGCACGGTGAATCAGTACGTGCCGCCGGGCATCGGCTTCGCGCAGGAGGACGGCACGATCGTGGCGAAGCCGGAGCGTGACGACCCGGAACTCGGCAAGTTCCACGGCCTGGCGCGGAGCCTTATCGCCAACGCGGTGCAGGGTGTCACCGAGGGCTTCAAGAAGGAGCTCGACATCGTCGGCATCGGCTACCGCGCGGAGGTGAAGGGCAAGCAGGTGGTCTTCGCGCTCGGCTACTCGCATCCGATCGTCTACGACATCCCCAACGCGATCGACATCGCGATCGACAAGCAGACGCACATCACCGTGACGGGCGTCGATCGCCAGCTCGTGGGGCAGGTGGCGGCCAACATCCGCCGCATGCGCAAGCCGGATCCCTACAAGCAGAAGGGCGTGCGCTACACGGGTGAAGTGCTGAAGAAGAAAGTCGGCAAGACCGGAGCGAAATAATGCGGATGAAGACGAAGGAAGATCGCCGCGAGCGCATCAAGCACCGCATTCGCAAGCGCGTGCAGGGCACCGAGGCGCGCCCGCGTCTGACGGTGTTCCGCAGCGTGGCGCACATGTACGTGCAGGTGGTCGACGACATGACCGGCCGGACGATCGCGTCGGCCTCGACCGTCGAGCCGACGGTCAAAGGCGCGATGAAGAAGACGGAGCGCGGCGGCAACATCGCCGGCGCGAAGACGATCGGCAAGACCATCGCCGAGCGTCTCATCGAGAAGGGCGTCAAGCGCGTCGTGTTCGACCGCAACGGGTTCCTCTATCACGGCCGCGTGAAGGCGGTCGCCGACGCTGCTCGCGAAGCAGGTTTGGAGTTCTAGGCCGATGGCACAGATGAATCGCAATCGCGAGAAGGTCGACGCCTCGCAGCTGGAGATCAAGGACACCGTCGTCTCGATCAACCGCGTGACGAAGGTCGTCAAGGGCGGCAAGAACCTGAGCTTCAGCGCGCTCGTGGTCGTCGGCGACGGCCACGGCGTGGTCGGCTTCGGCGTCGGCAAGGCGAAGGAAGTGCCGTCGGCGATCAAGAAGGGGATTGAGGCCGCGAAGAAGAGCCTCATTCGCGTTCCGCTCAAGGGCACGACGATCCCGCATCAGGTGGTGGGCAAGTTCGGATCCGGCAGCGTGCTGCTCAAGCCGGCGCCGGAAGGCACCGGCCTCATCGCGGGCGGCGCGGTGCGTGCCGTCGTCGAGTCGGCGGGCATTCAGAACGTGCTGACCAAGTCGCTCGGATCGGCGAACCCGCACAACGTCGTGCGCGCGACGTTCAAGGGGCTGATGGATCTGAAGGACCCGGCGCTGGTCGCGCGATATCGCGGCAAGGAAGAATCGGAGCTCGTCGGAGCGTAGTCATGGCCAAGAAACCAGCGGCGAAGGCAGCCGCGAAGAAACTGAAAGTGACGCTCCTGCGGAGCCCGATCGGGTTCAACAAGACGCAGGGGCTGACCGTGCAGGGGATGGGGCTGCGCCGCATCCGCCACACGGTGGAGCTGCCGGACACACCGGAGACGCGCGGCATGATTCACAAGGTGCGGCATTTAGTGGAAGTCGCGGAGTAGGCGATGGATCAGAGCACTCTCAAACCGGCTCGCGGATCGAAGCACTCGAAGAAGCGCGTCGGCCGCGGGCATGGCACCGGCCAGGGCACGCAGGCGGGACGCGGCCACAAGGGCGCGCAGTCGCGCTCGGGCTACAAGTTCAAGCGCGGCTTCGAAGGCGGCCAGATGCCGCTGCACCGCCGCATCCCGAAGCGCGGATTCCACAACCCGTTCCGCATCGAATACGTCGTGGTGAACCTCGACACGATTGCGGAGCGGTTCGACGCGAACACGGTCGTGACGCCGGAGCTGCTGCGCGAGCGCGGCGTCGTGCGGAGCGCCGGAAAGATCAAGGTGCTGGCGCGCGGCGACGTGTCGAAGAAGCTGACCGTCCGCGCGCACAAGTTCAGCGGCAAGGCGGCCGAGAAGCTCGCCGCCGCTGGTGGAGCGGCAGAGGTACTCGGCGGGGCGTAAAGCCCCGCCCTACACCGTGTAGGGCGCCGCTTTACGCGGTGCCAAATGGGTAATAGCGATGGAGAACAACCCGCTCAAGAATCTGTGGCAGGTCGTCGACCTGCGGAACCGCGTGCTCTTCACGCTGGCGATGCTCGGCGTGTATCGCATCGGGAACCACATCCCGACACCCGGCGTGAACCAGACCGCGCTGGCGGCGCTCGCCGACGCGCAGAAGAACACGATGTTCGGCCTCTACGACATGTTCTCCGGCGGGAACCTGTCGAAGGTGACGATCTTCGCGCTGGGCATCATGCCCTACATCAGCTCGTCGATCATCCTGCAGCTGCTGACGGTCGTCTGGCCGTACCTCGAGCGGCTGTCGCGTGAGGGGGAGCTGGGCCGCCGCAAGATCACGCAGTACACCCGCTACCTGACCGGCGTGCTGGCGATCATCCAGGCGTTGAGCATCGCCATCTTCCTCGAGCGCAATACGCAGATTGGTCCTGGCGGCCTGCCGCTCGTCTACAACCCGGGGTGGGGCTTCCGTCTGCTCTGCGTGCTGACGCTGACGACCGGCACCATCTTCATCATGTGGCTCGGCGAGCAGATCACCGAACGCGGCGTCGGCAACGGCATGTCGCTGCTGATCTTCGCGGGCATCATTGTCGGGTTCCCGCGCGGCATCATCCAGACGCTCGATCAGATGAACACCGGAACGATCAGCATCTTCCGCATCCTGTTCCTGCTGGTGATGATGGTCGCCGTCATCGCCGCGATCATCTTCGTCGAACGCGCGCACCGGCGCATCGTGGTGCAGTACGCCAAACGTGTCGTCGGCCGCCGGCAGTACGGCGGATCGAGCACGCACATCCCGTTGAAGGTGAACACGGGCGGCGTCATCCCGGTGATTTTCGCGTCGTCGATTCTGGCGTTCCCGGCGACGCTGGCGACGATGTTCCAGGCGGGCGGATGGGGGCGGGCGATCGTCGATCAGCTCGCCTATGGCATGCCGCTCTACAACCTGCTCTACATCGTCGGCATCATTTTCTTCGCGTACTTCTACACCGCGATCATCTTCAACCCCGATGACGTGGCGGAGAACATGCGCAAGTACGGCGGGTTCATCCCCGGCATCCGGCCCGGCAAACGGACCGCGGAGTACATCGACACGATCCTGGCGCGCATCACGCTGGTGGGCGCGTTCTACCTCGCCGCGGTCGCGATTCTGCCCGAGTTCCTGATCACGGGCTTCAAGGTGGCGCCGATTCCGTTCATCGGCGATCGCCTCGACGCGGCGCTGCCGCAGTGGTTCACGCAGGGTCTCGGCGTGACGTTCTACTTCGGCGGCACGACGCTGCTGATCGTCGTCGGCGTCGCGATGGACACCGTGCAGCAGGTCGAGTCGCAGCTCATCATGCGCCACTACGACGGCTTCATGAAGAAGACACGCATCAGGGGTCGGCGGGGGTAGACGCAAGGCCGCGGGACGGGGGCACGCGTCCCGGAGCCAGGGGGACAGCGCCGCGCGTGCGCGGCGCCAGGAGACACTGTGGGGCTGAACGTGATCATGATGGGACCACCCGGCGCGGGCAAAGGCACGCAGGCGGGGCGGTTCGCACGTGAACGGGGGTTGTTGAAAATCTCGACTGGCGACATCCTTCGCGCGGCGATCAAGGCGGATTCGCCGGTGGGCCTGCGCGCGAAGACGCTGATGCATCGCGGCGAGCTGGTTGACGACGCGACGATGATCGACATCGTGCGCGAGCGGCTGCTGCAGCCCGATGCACAGCCGGGGTTCGTGCTCGACGGGTTCCCCCGGACGGTCGTGCAGGCCGAGGCGCTCGATCGCATCGTCGCCGAGCGCAACAACGGGCCGCTCGTCGTCGTGGACGTGCGGGTGCCGGAGAAAGAGCTGGTGCGGCGCCTGGCGAGCCGGCTGATTTGCTCGAAGTGCGGCGCCAACGCGGAACTGCCGAAGGCCGGCGAGCCTGCGGCGGCGCGCTGCGCGAGGTGCGGCGGCGAGCTGGTGCAGCGCGTGGACGACAACGAGCAGGTCGTCCTCGAGCGCCTGAAAGTGTACGAACGGGAGACCAAGCCGCTCGTCGAGTTCTATCGCGACCGCCCGACGTTCCGCATCGTCAACGGTGCGCAGGGGCTGGAGCGGGTAGCGCACGAGCTCGACACGGTCATTGACGATGCGGCGCTGGTCGGCGCGAAAGAGGCGGCGGCCGAGGCGGTGAAGGCCGTATCGCCGGAGAAAGCAGCGCGCGCATGATCGTCTGCCGGTCGAAGGCCGAAATCGACAAGCTCCGCCGGGTGAATCAGCTCGTGGCGGAAGTGCTCGCCGAATTGCGCCGGATGGCGGCGCCCGGCGTGACGACGGCCGATATCGACCGGGTGGCGGAAGAGCGCGTGCGGGCGGCGGGCGCGGAGCCGGCGTTCAAGGGATATCACGGGTATCCGGCGACGGTGTGCGTGTCGGCCAACGAGCAGGTGGTACATGGGATCCCGTCGAAGCGTCCGCTCGTCGAAGGAGACATCCTCTCCATCGACATGGGCGCGCGGCTCGACGGTTTCTTCGGCGATTGCGCGGTGACCGTCCCGATCGGGACGGTGTCGCCGCAGGCGTCCGAGCTGCTGCGCGTCACCGAGGAGGCGCTGTTTCATGGGATCGAGGCGGTCAAGCCCGGGGCGCGCGTCTCGGACATCGGCGCGGCGATCCAGCAGCACGTCGAGGCCCACGGGTTCTCGGTGGTGCGCGAGTTCGTCGGCCACGGCATCGGCACCGCGCTGCACGAGGAGCCGCAAATCGCCAACTACGGTCCCGGCGGACGCGGGCCGCGGCTGGCGGAAGGCATGGTGCTCGCGATCGAACCGATGGTGAACGCCGGCAAGCCGGCGGTGAAGGTGCTGTCCGACGGCTGGACGGCGGTGACGCGGGACGGGAGCCTGTCGGCGCACTTCGAGCACGCGGTCGTCGTGAGCGCGGAGGGGCGCGAAATCCTGACGCTGCTGCCGGCGGACGCCGCGCGCGCGGCAGGGCGCGCCTTGTCGGGCGCGCCGACGGAAGCGTGAGCGAGCGGACGGTCGAAGGGATCGTCCGGGCGCAGCTGCCGAGCGGGTTGTACGAAGTGGAAGTCGATGCGCACCGCATCACGGCGCACATCGGCGGCGGGCTCGAGCGGAATTTCGTCCGCGTGCTCGTGGGCGATCGAGTGATCGTCGAATTGACGCCACGGGACCTGACGCGAGGTCGAATCGTCAGGAAAGCGTAGCGAGGAAAGCGTGGACGCGTATGAAGGTCAGGGCATCGGTCAAACGGATTTGCGACAAGTGCAAGATCGTGCGGCGCCGCGGGGTGGTGCGCGTGATCTGCACCAACGCGAAGCACAAGCAGAGGCAGGGGTAATTCGATGGCGCGTATTGCAGGCGTTGATCTGCCGCGGACCAAGCGGATCGAGATCGGCCTTACCTACATCTACGGCATCGGGCGGAAGCGCTCGAACGATGTCCTCGGCGCGGCGGGCGTCAGCCCCGACATCCGCGTGAAGGATCTCTCCGAGGACGACGTCCGCAAGATCAGCCGCGTGCTGGAAGAGCAGGGCGGCGTGGAAGGCGATCTCCGCAAGGAGATCTCGATGAACATCAAGCGGCTGATGGAGATCGGCTGCTACCGCGGCCTGCGGCACCGGAGAAACCTCCCGGTGCGCGGCCAGCGGACGCGCACGAACGCGCGCACGCGAAAGGGCCCGAGGAAGGGCGCAATCGCAAAAAAGAAGACAGTGTGAAAAAGAAGACGGTTTAACGTATGGCAAAAGCAGTAGCAGACGCCACCGCCCCTCCTGAAAAAGGAAAGGGCGAAGGCGGAAAGAAGCCGGCGCGCAAGACGTTCAAGAAGCGCGGCGAGAAGCGCGTCGTCCATCACGGCTACGTGCACATCCACGCCTCGTTCAACAACACGCACATCACCATCACCGACACCGAGGGGAACGTCATCGCGTGGTCGAGCGCGGGCGGCATCGGCTTCAAGGGGTCGCGCAAGGGGACGCCGTTTGCCGCGACGCAGGCCGCCATCAACGCGGGCAACACCGCGAAGACCTACGGCCTCCGCACGGTCGACGTGAAGGTGAAGGGACCGGGGTCGGGGCGCGAGTCGGCGATTCGCGCGCTGCAGACGGTCGGGATCGAGGTGAAGTCGATCCGCGACGTCACGCCGATTCCGCACAATGGCTGCCGCCCGACCAAGCGGCGCCGCGTCTGAGAGATTGAGAGAGGATTCGATTTAATGGCTCGATACATTGGACCCGTCTGCCGCCTGTGCCGCCGCGAGGGGATGAAGCTGTTCCTCAAGGGCGAGCGCTGCTACACGGAGAAGTGCGCGATCGAGAAGCGCAACTTCGCGCCGGGGCAGCACGGGAAGTCGCGGAAGCAGAAGCTCGCCGGCTACGGCGTGCAGCTGCGCGAGAAGCAGAAGGTCAAGCGCATCTACGGCGTGCTGGAGGATCAGTTCCGCCTTTACTTCGAGCAGGCGGAGCGGACGCGCGGCATCACCGGCGAGACGCTGCTGCAGCTGCTCGAGCGGCGGCTCGACAACGTCGCCTATCGCCTCGGCTTCGCGACGTCACGTCCGCAGGCGCGGCAGCTGGTGCGGCACGGCCACTTCACCGTGAACGGCAAGAAGGTGGACATCCCCTCGTTCTCGGTCAAGCCGGGTGACGTCGTGGCGGTGCGGCAGACCAGCCGCAAGAACGCGTCCATTGCGCACGCGCTCGAGGAAGTGAAGGGGCGCGGCGTGCCGGAATGGCTCGTCTTCGACGCCGAAGGCATGTCGGCGAAGATCAACTCGATTCCGACGCGCGAGCAGATCAACCTGCCGGTGCAGGAGCAGCTGATCGTCGAGCTGTATTCGAAATAGTTGGCAGTTGGTAGTTGGTAGTTGGTAGTTGTGGTTCTACGAACTACCAACTACTGACTACGAACTAGGTCGCAACCGCCGGCCCGCAGCCTTACAGACCTGCGGCGGGAGGCCGGCGGATCAACATGCAGGTCTGGAGGCCGGGGCTGCCGGCCCGCTGGCGAAAGGAAGAACGCAATGCTGTGGAAAGGTTTTCAGCGTCCCAAGCGTCTCGACTTCGAGCGCGAAACACTCACGGAGCGGTTCGGCCGCTTCTACGCGCAGCCGTTCGAGCGCGGCTTCGGCACGACGATCGGCAACGCCCTGCGGCGCGTCCTGCTCTCCTCGATTGAGGGCGCGGCGATCACCGCCGTGAAGATCGACGGCGTGCTGCACGAGTTCTCGCCGATCCCCGGCGTCGTCGAGGATGCGACCGACATCATCCTGAACCTGAAGCAGATTCCGCTGAAACTGCACGTCGACTACACCAAGACGCTCTACCTGCGCGTCGACAAGCCGGGCATCGTCCGCGCGAAGGACATCGAGGTCGATCAGGACGTCGAGATCCTCGAGCCGGAAGCGCACATCGCGACCGTCTCGGACGGCGGCAAGCTGCACATGGAGCTGCGCATGAAGCGCGGCCGCGGCTACGTCTCGGCGGACAAGAACTTCGACGAGGACCTCGGCATCGGCTGGATTCCCGTCGACTCGGTGCACTCGCCGGTGAAGAAGGTGAACTATCTCGTCGAGGCGGCGCGTCTCGGCCAGACCACCGACTACGACAAGCTGACCATCGACGTGTGGACCAACGGCTCGGTGACGGCGCAGGACGCGGTGTCGCTGGCGGCGAAGCTGATTCGCGATCACCTGAACATCTTCATCAACCTGGAAGATGTCGCCGATCAGCCGGCGGAGGCGCAGGCCGATCAGCCCGGACGCGCCGGCGCGCTCAACGAGAATCTCGACAAGAGCGTCGAGGAGCTGGAGCTCTCGGTGCGGTCGTACAACTGCCTGAAGAACGCGAACATCCGCACGATTCGCGAGCTGGTGCAGAAGACCGAGGCCGAGATGCTGAAAACGAAGAACTTCGGCCGCAAGTCGCTCAACGAGATCAAGGAGATCCTGCACAGCATGGGTCTGAGCCTCGGCATGCGCGTCGATCAGCCGGCGGGGGCGCACTCGGAGTAGGCGGCCGGCAGCGGGCAGCTGGCAGGACATTGCTATGAGACACAACCTTGCACATCGGAAGCTGGGACGCGTCAGCGAGCACCGCACGGCGCTGCTGCGCAACCAGGCGATGGCGCTCATCAGGCACGAGCGCATCGAAACCACCATGCCGAAGGCGAAGGAGCTGCGGCCGTTCGTCGAGCGGCTGATCACCATCGCCAAGCGCGGCGTCGCCTCGGGTGAGGCGAACGGCGCCTCGCTCCACGCGCGCCGGCTCGTGCTGCAGGAGCTGCCCGACAAGGGCGTCGTCGGCAAGCTGTTCGAGTCGATCGCGCCGCGCTACGCGGAGCGGCCGGGCGGCTACACGCGCATCCTGCGCGTCGGCTACCGCCGCGGCGATTCCGCCGAAGTGGCGCAGGTCGAGCTCGTGGGCAGCGAGTACAACCCGAAGTCAGCCGAGGAGAAGGAAGCCGAGAAGGCCGCGGGACCGAAGACCAAGAGCGTCGGCGATCGCCTGCGCGAGGTTGCCCGCGGCGCCCGCACGCGCGGCGATTCGGCGGCAGGCGGCGGCTCGAAGGGCCAGGCTGGAGGTCAGACGAAGGGCCGCGCCCAGAAGAGCACGACCCCTCGAAAGGCAGGGGGCAGCTAGACTTCCTCGACAGCCTCCTGACCGCGCTCCGCCTTCGCGGCGGCAATGATTTTCGCTTGCGCGTGCTGCGGGACCTCGTCGTAGTGCGAGAACTCCATGTGGTACGTGCCGCGCCCGCCTGTCGCCGACGTGAGGTGCTGCTCGTAGGTGAGCATCTCGGCCATCGGCACCTGCGCCCGAATCACGGTGTTGATGCCGCGGGTGTCCATGCCGGAGATGCGGCCGCGCCGCCCGTTCAGATCGCCCATCAGGTCGCCGGCGTAATCGCTGGGCGCATAGACCTCGACGTTCATAATCGGCTCGAGGATGGTCGGGCGCGCCCGCGTCATCGCATCCTTGAAGGCGAGCGACCCTGCCATCTTGAACGACAGCTCGTTCGAGTCCACCGGATGGAATGAGCCGTCGATGACCGTCGCGCGGAAGTCGACCATCGGATAGCCCGCCAGATAGCCGCGCATGCGCGAGTCCTGGATACCTTTTTCCACCGCCGGGACGTATTGTCGCGGAATCGAGCCGCCGAAGATGTCGTCGACGAACTCGAAGTCGCTGCCGCGCGGCAGCGGCTCCACCTTGATCTTGCAGTCGCCGAACTGGCCGTGGCCGCCGGTCTGTTTCTTGTGGCGGCCGTGCGCTTCGGTGGCGACGGTAATCGTCTCGCGGTACGGAATGCGCGGCGGCTTGAGGTTCACCTCGACGCCGAAGCGCCGCTTCAGCTTCGCGACCGTCACCTCGATGTGCAGCTGTCCCTGGCCCGCGAGCAGCAGCTCGTGGGTCTGCGGGTCGCGCGTGTAGCTGATTGACGGGTCTTCTTCCTGTAGGCGATGCATCGAGCCGCTGATCTTGTCCTCGTCGCCGCGGCTCTTCGGCTCGATCGCGTAGGCGAGCACGGCCTCGGGGAACGTGATCTCGGGGATCTTCACCTTCGTGCTCTTCTCCGCGAGCACGTCGCTGGTGCGCGTGTCCTTCAGCTTCGCCACGGCGCCCAGATCGCCGGCCTTCAGCTCCGGCACCTGCGTCTGCGTCTTCCCCTGCAGGACCAGCAAGTGGCCGAACCGCTCGGCGCTGTCGCGCGTCTGGTTGTGGACGTTGCTGTCCTGCTTCAACGTGCCGGAGATCACGCGCAGCATCGTGATGCGGCCGGCGAACGGATCGGCGATGGTCTTCCAGACAAACGCGGTGTATGGCGGGCTGTCCGATGCCTTGATCGTGCTCGCGTCGCCGCTCTCGGTTACCGCCGGGAACTCGCGCTCGATCGGTGACGGCACGTAGGTGACGATCGCGTCGAGCAGCGGCTGGATCCCGATCGCATGCATCCCCGACGAGCAGACCAGGGGGAAGATCTTGCCCGACTGCGTCGCCGTGCGAAGTCCCTGGGTGAGCTCGTCCTGCGTGAGCGTTCCCTCCGAGAAGAACTTCTCCATCAGCTGCTCGTCGGCCTCGGCGACCATTTCGATCAGCTCTTCGCGCGCCTTGGCGGCGCGGTCCGCGAGCGCCGCGGGAATGTCGCCTTCGGTCATCTTGCCGCTGCCGTCGCTCGCGAAGGTGAGCGCTGTCATCCGCACGAGATCGACGACCCCCGTGAACGCGCGCTCTTCGCCGAGCGGCAGCTGGATGGGGATAATCTCGCGCGCGCAGTCGCGGTGCAGCGATTCGAGCGTCCGCTCGAGGCTCGCGCGCTCGCGCTCGAGCCGGTTGGCGACGACGATGCGCGGCAGGTTGAGGGCGGCGGCTTCCTCCCAGAGCTTCTCGGTCTGGACCTCGACGCCGGCGACGGCGTCGACGCAGACGATCGCGCCTTCAGCGACGCGCAGCGCGGCCTTGGCGTCGCTCAAGAAGTTCGCGAAGCCCGGCGTGTCGATGATGTTGATCTTGGTCTTCTGCCACTCGGCGTAGGCGAGGCTGGAGGACAGGGTGTGCTTGCGGGCGATTTCTTCTTCGTCGAAGTCGGTGATCGTGGTGCCTTCGTCGACCTTCCCCAGCCGGTTGACGGCGCCCGCCACGAACAACATCGCCGACACCAGCTGTGTTTTGCCGCATCCACCGTGCCCGACCACCGCGACGTTCCGGATGGCAGCGGCATCATAGACCTTCATAAGGGGAATCCTCCTCCCGCGAGGTGAGGTGAAGCTGGAGCGAAGCCTGTGTCTAAGCGCGGATCATAGATCAAGATCGCTGTGAGACATTTATGTCTGCTTGGACGCAACGGTTGACGAATATGTGTTATGAAGCGCTGCTGCGGTGCAGATCGGGCTTGCCCCGAGCGAGCGGAGCGAGTCGAGGGGGCGTCGCGTGCGCGTCCCGGACGCGGGGGGTTCCGCGCTGGAACTGACCGCAACATCGTTGTGGTCGTTTTCATCGAGCGGCACATTTTTGTTTGATGCGCGGCGCATGCGCGGCGGCACCTGCAGGGATTTCCCAGCGAAACAAGCGATCGCTGAAATCCCTGGTGTCGAAGTACGTGTGTCTCACGCTCGCGACGACGGGGCTCGTCGCATGGCTGGCATTGCCGGCGGCGGCGCAAACCGCCGCAGCTGCACCCGCGGACGCGGCGACGGCGCAACAGCCGGATGCCGGAGCCAAGGCGGCGCCGCTGCTTCACGGCTTCGAACTCGGTGGTCTCGCCGACGTGTACTACACCTACTACTCCACCGAGCCGGAAGGCGACGCGCTCTTCCGGAACTTCGACACTCGGCACAATGCGCTTCGGTTCAGCATGGCGCAGATCTGGATCACCAAGGCGCCAACGGACGAATCCCGCGCCGGCATGAATCTGAAGTTCAATTTCGGCCATGCGGCGAAGATGATCAATGCCTACGAGCCGGCGTCGGCGCGCGCGCTCGAGAACATCGAGCAGGCGTACGGCAGCTATCTGGTGCCGGCGGGCAAGGGGTTGCAGGTCGACGCGGGCAAGTTCGTGACGCAGCACGGCGCCGAAGTGATCGAAGCGAAGGATAACTGGAACTACTCACGGTCGCTGCTGTTCGCGCTCGCGATTCCGTACTATCACACCGGCGTCCGTGCGACGTATGCCGCGACCGACAAGGTCACCCTCATGGGCAACGTGGTGACGGGGTGGAACAGCGTCAAGGACAACAACGGCGGCAAGTCGGTCGGCGCACAGGTCATCCTCAAGCCGGTCTCGCAGGTCACAATCGTGCAGAACTACATGACCGGTTACGAACAGCCTCACAACTCGACGGACCTCCGGCACCTGTTCGACTCCGTGGTCACGATCACTCCTACCTCGATGGTGAGCCTGATGGCGAACTATGACTACGGCAAGGATTCGGTTGGCGGTCTGCCGGTGTCATGGCAGGGCGTGGCCGGCTACCTGAAAGTGCAGGCGACGCCATGGTTCGCCGTGATCCCGCGCGTCGAGGTGCTCAGCGATCCCGACGGATTCACCACGGGCGCGACCCAGACGTTGAAAGAGGCGACCATTACCGGTGAATTCAAAGCAAAGGGTGGGCTTCTGACACGCGTGGAGTACCGGCGTGACGCCTCTGATGTGGCGAGCTTCTCCAAGCCCTCTGGTCCGGTCACCTCGCAGAGCTCGTTTGCAATCGGCATCCTCTATTCGTACGCGCTGAAATAGTCAGGAGGCGGATCGAGCGAGGTCTCACAACGGAGGCACGACGATGTCACTTCGATCGCAGTATGTCGCGCTATTGGTGTCCGCGCTGGCAGCGATGACGGTTCCAACCTTGGCGTTCGCGACGCCGAGCACGACCTATTGGGCGCCATCAACGGCGAATTGCCAGGCGAAAGGCGTTCCTCACATCACGTACGACACGTACTACGGCAAGGGGACGCCGCCGCCGGGCGCCGGGGCGCCCGCCTACCCGATCGATACGGGTCTGACGATCGGCGTGCTTCCGTCCAGCAAGGTGCAGGCGGAGGTCGGCTATGACGTGCTGCTTCCGAGTTCCAACCCTGTGTTCTTCTTCCTGAACGCGAAGGTGTGTACGCCCGAATCGACGTTGTTCAAAGGCGCGCCGGCCATAAGCTTTGGAATCTGGAATGTCGGCTTCAAGAAGGACGTCACCGACTACAACCCGATTCACCTGATGTTCCAGAAGGCCATTCCGGGAAACGGGTACGTGGCCGCGGGCGTGTATCACGGGATGAGCGACGTGCTGTTCACGAACAGCGACGGCAAGGTCGTGAAGAACGGAGCGATGCTGGGCTTCTTCTCGCCCGATATTCCGGTTGGCGTGAAGGGTCTGCAGAAGCTCAATTTCACGGCGGACGTCCAGACGGGCAAGAACGTGCTCGGGGCCGGCGGGTTCGGGCTGTACTTCTATTTCAATCAGTACGTGGACCTGCTCGTGGGTCCGGTGTTCTACCTTGACAGCAAGCTGCAGCCGGGCGGCGCCAAGCATCTCTGGACCACGCAGCTCGACGTGGACATCCCGCTGGGGAAGTGACCGCTGCCCGCGCCGCCATCTGATGGCGCAGATGAGAAACGATGGCTGCGCCATCATATGATTGTGCGGGCGAGCCCCGCTATGTTCCCAGCATGTCGGTAACGCGGCCGGATTCCACCGGCGCTCCGCTGAAGGCTTCTCTGCATGCCGCGAGAGAAGAGCTGCGCGCGTCGATCGCGCGCGGCGCCGGCGGGCGCGGCGCGCTCGAGCGCTACGCGGATCGCGTCGACGCGCTCATCCGCCAGTTGTTCACCGACGCGGGCGCCCACGACGGGCCGATTGCCATCATCGCGCTCGGCGGCTATGGACGCCGCCATCTCTGCCTGCACTCCGACATCGATCTGCTGCTGCTCTTCGGCAATGGCATCGGTCCCGCGGAGGAGCGCTTCGTCAACAGCTTTCTCAACCCGCTCTGGGATCTCGGCGTCGTCGTCGGCCATCAGGTACGCGACATCGAGGATTTCCAGCAGCTCGAGACCGACAATCCCGAGTTCCTGCTGGCGCTGCTCGATGCGCGGGCAGTGGCCGGCGCGCGGTCCGTGTTCGAGCGCTTCGGCGCCGTCTTTCACCAGCCTGGCACGCACGCGTTCATCCTGCGGTCGCTGCTGGGACTCATCGACGATCGCCACGCGCACTTCAACTCGACGCTCTATCAACTCGAGCCGGACGTGAAGGATGCGCCGGGCGCGCTGCGCGATCTGACCGCCACGCGGACGATCGCGCTGCTGACCGATCCGCTGCTGCTGCGCCGCGGGCCGGCCGACGCGGCGCGCTTCGATGACGTGGAGGATTTCCTGCTGCGCGTGCGCTCGACGCTGCACCTGGAGTGCGGGCGCAATCAGAACGTCTTGAGCCACGAGCTGCAGGAGCGAACGGCGGAGATGCTCGGGTATCCGGGCGCCGAACCGCGGCAGCGCGTGGAACGGCTGATGAGCGACTACTTCCGCCACGCGCGGATCGTCAGCCGCTCGCTCGAGTGGGCACGCCGTACGGCGCCCGTGCCCGTCGGGCCCAACCTCGGTGTGTCTCGCGACGGCGTCCGCTTCATCGATCCGGCGCAGGCCGCGCGCAACCCCGCCTCATGGCTCGGCGCGTTTCAGGCGGCCCTCGATGGCGGCACCGAAGTCTCGGAAGAAGCGCTCTCGTGCATTCAGCAGCACGTGGATCGCTATCGCGCCGACGATTTCTTCGTCGACGCGCGGGACCGCTCCGCGCTGCTTCGGTTCCTGAAGCCGCGTCCCGGTCTGTACGCGCGGCTGTCGCAGATGCACGACTGCGGGCTGCTCGGCCGCGTGTTCCCAGAGTTCCAGGCGATCTCGTGGCGGGTGGTCCGCGACTTCTACCACAAGTACACCGTTGACGAGCATACGCTGCTGACGATCCGCAATCTCGAGCGGCTCATCACCACCGACGCGGCCGATCGCATGCGGTTCCGTTCGATCCTGCTCGACCTGCAGGAGCCGGAGCTGCTCGTCCTGGCGTTGCTGTTCCATGACGTCGGCAAGTGGCGCGATGACGACCACGCGCTCGAAAGCGTGCACATGGCCGAACACGTCCTCGATCGTCTGCATGTCTCTGAGGACGCGCGTGAGACGGTTCTCTTCCTGATCCGCCACCACCTGCGGATGTCGCTCGCCGCGTTCCGCCGCGACACCGAGGATCCCGACATCGTCAAGCAGTTCGCCGCGCTCGTCGGCACGGAGGACCGGCTGAAGCTGTTGTGCCTGATGACGCTCGTCGACATCGAGGCGGTGAGCCCGGAGACGCTGACGCCCTGGAAGGCGGAGCTGCTCTGGCGTCTGTACGTCGACACCTACAACCACCTCACGCAGCGCTACGGCGACGAGCGCATCGAGCGCAACGAAGCGGGGTTGAACGAGCTGCTGGCGAACACGCCCGAGGACGTGACGCCGGGCGAGATCGCAGGGTTTCTCGAAGGGCTGCCGCAGCGGTACCTCAACGTCTTCCCGCGCGAGGCGATCTATCGGCACATCTGGCTCGCGCGCGACATCAAGCCGGACGAAGTGCATCTGTCGCTCGAGCGGAAGGGCGCGGTCTGGAGCCTGGCCGTCGCGACGCTCGACAAGCCCTTCCTCTTCTCGAACATCTGCGGCGTGCTGTCGTCGTTCGGCATGAACATCCTGCGCGGCCACGCGTTCACCAACCCGAACGGGCTCGTGCTCGACGCGTTCGAGTTCACCGACGAGGAGCGGTTCCTCGAGCTGAATCGCGACGCGCACAACCAGCTGCTGAAGGTGATGCAGGACGTGGTGTCGGGGCGCGCCGACGTCACCTCGCGCCTCCGCGGCCGCGAGCAGGGGATCCTGCAGGCGCGCAGCGCGCAGCGGTTCACGCCGGTCGTCCACACCGACAACAAGGCGTCGGGCCGCTACACGATCCTCGACATCGTCACGGGCAACGCGCTCGGTCTGCTCTACCGTATCAGCCGCGTCATCTCGCAGCATGGCTGCGACGTCGATCTCGTGCTCATTTCGACCGAAGGGGAAAAGGCCATCGACGTGTTTCACATCACGAAGGCGGGAGCCAAACTCACGGAGGCGGAGCAGATCGCGCTGACCTCCGATCTGCAACGCACATTGGAGGGAACGGTATGAAGCTGCTGAAGAGTATCGTCCGGCCGAACAAGGTGGACGAGGTGAAGGACGCGCTGGCCAAGCTGAATATCTCAGGCATGACGGTCACCGAGGTGCGCGGCCACGGCAAGCAGAAGGGGCACACCGCGATCTACCGCGGCAAGGAGTACAACGTCAGCCTCCTGCCGAAGATGGAAATCGAAGTCGTCGTGCCGGATTCGATCGCCGACGACGCGATCAAGGCGATCGTGCAGGCGGCGCGCACCGGCGAGATTGGCGACGGCCGCGTCTTCGTGCTGCCCGTGGCGGAGAGCTATCGAATCCGGACCGGGGAATTGGAAAGCTAGCAGCCGCCGCTTCCGCAGCCGCGCCTCGACCGCGTCGGGGCGCGCGTATATTCGCGCAGCTGAGTAAACATCCGCCTCCGAATGACCGATACTGCACTCGGAGGTAAATTCCGTGTCTACGCGTACTTGGCGCCTGTCCACCCTGCTGCTCGGATCGGGGTGCTGCGCCCTCATCTACCAGACGGCCTGGATCCGCGAGTTCCGCCTGATTTTTGGCGCGTCAACGGCAGCGTCTGCTGCTGTGCTCGCGATCTTCATCGGAGGGCTGGGTCTGGGTGGATGGCTTCTCGGCCGGCGCGCTGACGCGCACGCACGTCCCATTCTGTTCTATGCGCAGCTCGAGACGATCGTCGCCATCTCGGCGGCGCTCAGTCCGCTGTTGCTGCTGCTCGTCCGCGAGCTCTACGTTTATCTTGGAGGGACCCCGAAACTCGGTCTCGTCGTCGGAACGGCGGGACGGCTCCTGCTGAGCGGTCTCGTGCTTGCGATTCCGACCGTCGCGATGGGAGGAACCCTACCCGCAGTCGCTCGCGCGGCAACGGGTGGCGATGATGTGCGGCGCCGCAACGTGGCGGCGCTCTACGCGCTCAATACCGTGGGCGCCGTGATCGGTACCCTCCTGTCGACGTTCGTGCTCCTCGAGGCGCTCGGCAACCGTGAGACGCTGTGGCTCGCCGCGGCGCTCAACCTGCTGATCGCGATGGTGGCGCGGCAACTCGATCGGGTGACCACGCTGCCCGCGGACCTTCCCGCGGCGAGTGAAGCGGTCTCGCCCTCGGAAGCGCAGGCTCCAGCGGGCTTCGCCCTCCTTGCATCGGGTGTCGTCGGCTTCGCGTTCTTCCTCATGGAGCTGGTGTGGTACCGGATGCTTGGTCCGCTGCTCGGCGGCACAGTTTTCACCTTCAGCCTGATTCTCGCGGTCGCGCTCGCGGGCATCGGCATCGGCGGACTTGTATATGCGGTGTGGGGAAGCGAGCGGCGTCCCTCGCTCCGCGGCTTTGCCGCCTGCTCTCTGCTCGAAGCCCTGGCGATGGCGATTCCCTATGCGCTTGGCGATCGGCTGGCGGTGCTGACGGTGGTTCTGCAGCCGCTCGGCCACGCCGCGTTCGGCGCCGGCGTGTTCGGATGGAGCGCGATTGCGGCGATCGTCGTTCTGCCCGCATCGATTGTTGCCGGATATCAATTCCCGATGCTCATTGCGCTGCTCGGCCGCGGCCGCCTGCACGTGGGGCGGCAGATCGGCCTCGCGTATGCCGCCAACACCATCGGCGCAATCGTCGGTTCCCTCGCCGGCGGGTTCGGATTGCTGCCGTGGCTCAGCGCACCCGGCGCGTGGCGGTTCGTGACGATCTCGCTCATCGCGCTCAGCGCCGCAGCGCTCGCGCTGTCGGACGATCGGCGTTCGCCGCGGAAGCTGCTGCCGCACGCGGCATTGATGGCCGCCACGCTGCTGCTGTTGACGGCGCTCGGTCCCACGGCCGTCTGGCGCCACAGTGGCGTCGGGACCGGTCGCGCCGCGCTGCGGGGCATCGAATCAGCCAACCATCTGAAGGCGTGGGCGAACGGCGTCCGGCGGTCGGTCGTGTGGGACGGGGATGGAATAGAGAGCTCCGTCGCCCTGGTGCGCGACGGATCCGGTTATGCGTTCATGGTGAACGGCAAGGCCGACGGCAGCGCGCGCTACGACTCCGGCACGCAGGTGATGGTCGGGTTGCTGGGTTCGATTCTCAACCCGCACGCCCGCCGCGCGATGGTGATCGGCCTTGGAACGGGAAGCACGGCGGGCTGGCTGGGTGCAGTGCCGGCCATCGAGCGTGTCGATGTCGTTGAACTCGAGCCGCTCATCCTCGACGTGGCGCGCGCGTGCCGCGACGTCAATCACAACGTGCTGGAAAACCCCAAGGTGCACATCACCATTGGCGACGCACGCGAGGCGCTGCTGACGAGCCGCGAGACCTACGACGTGATCGCGTCCGAGCCCTCGAATCCGTTCCGTGCGGGGATCGCCAGCCTCTTCACGCGCGAGTACTACCGTGCGGTGAACGATCGGTTGTCGCCTGACGGAGTGTTCGTTCAGTGGGTGCAGGCGTATGAGATCGATACGACGACGATGCGCACCGTGTTCGCAACGATGGCCGCGTCGTTTCCTTACGTCGAGACCTGGGAGACGAGGCCGAACGATTTCGTGCTCGTTGGCAGCAAGCGCCCGCTGCAGCACCGGACGAGCGAGCTGGCGGCGCGCATTCAGGAGGAACCGTTCAGGACCGCGCTGCGAAACGTATGGCAGGCCGTGGATCTGACTGGCGTGTTGGCGCACTTCATCGCCGGCGACCCCGTGACGCGCGCCATTGCCTCCGCGCCGGGAGTCGATGTGAACACTGACGACCGCAATGTCGTCGAGTTCGGCCTCGCGCGGTCCGTCGGTCTGAACACGCCAACGGTCATCGCGTCGGTTCGGCAACTGGCCGCAACGCTCGGCGCGAACCGTCCGCTGCTCGACAATCCCGGGACGGTCGATTGGACAGCCGTCGACACGGCGTGGATCGGGTTTCATGTCGCGGAACAGGATGAAGCCACCGAGGTCCAGTTCGTCCATCCGACAGCGACGGAAGACGCGCGGCGGCAGGCGCTGGTCAGCTATTACCTGCGGTCCAATGCCGGCACCGCTCGAGAGGTATTGAGTGCGGCCGGGTCACCGGCACCGCGCGATCTCAACGAGCTGTCGATGGTGGCGGACATCGCGGCCCGGAACGGCGACGAGCGCGCGGCGATGCCGTTCATCGAACAATTGCGGCAGTTCGACGGCGGCGAGGCCGACACCATTCTGGCGATGCTGCGCGTGGCCCAGCGGCGATTCGATGAAGCCGCGCCGCTCCTGCAACAGGCGTTCGCGCAGTACCGCAGGACTGCATGGGCTCTCACCCGCTACAAAGGGCGCTGGCTCGAACGGTGAACTTCAAAGGTCTGTGCCGTGATGCGATCACGCCGCTGGAGTCGCCGGCTGTGTGGACACAGGACTTCCTGTCGGCGCGGCGCGATTGTTACGCCGCGACGGGCGACAGCCGGCTCGCGATGGCCACGCACGACCTCGTCGAGTACGTCACGCGCGAGCCGATGCCGATCACAGCAGGCGTGAAACAGGCTGCCGCGCCGCAGCTGTCATTCGTGCCGTAGCGCCTCGATCGGATCGAGGCGCGAGGCGCGAACCGCCGGCACCATGCCGAAGAAGATGCCGACGGCGGCGGAAAAGCCGAGGCCGAGCGCGAACGACCACCAGGGAAGCGAGATAGGGAATCCGGTGGCGGTGTGCACCGTGACGCCGATGCCGGCGCCGAGCGCGATGCCCAGCAGTCCGCCGACCAGCGTCAGCACGGCGGCCTCGGTGAGGAACTGGAACAGGATCTCCCGGCGGCGCGCGCCGAGCGCCTTGCGCACGCCGATCTCCCGCGTGCGCTCGGTCACCGAGATGGTCATGATGGCCATCACGCCGATGCCGCCGACCATCAGCGCGATCGACGAAATCACCACCAGGCCCAGGAACGTCGCCCGGCTCACCTGATCCCACACGCGCAGCGCCGCGTCCTGCGTCACGATGTCGAAATCGTCGGGTTCGTCCAGCTTCAGACCGTGGCGCACGCGCATGATCTCCTCGACTTCCCCGAGCGCCTTATCGCGTCCAGCGTCCTCACGCGGCAGCACCGCAATCATCGCGCTGCGCACCGCCGGCCCGCCTCGGAACGCGCGCGTGGCGCGCGTCCCGTACAGCGCCTGATGCGTCGTCTGCGGAATGACGACGAAATCGTCCTGCGGCGGGCCGACGCCGGCCGAGGGACGCTTGCCGAGCACGCCGATGACCGTGAACTCCGCGGCCCCGATGCGGACCTTCTTGTTGACGGGATCGAGACCGCTCTGCGCAAAGAGCGCCTGGTACGGCGTGTCGCCGAGCACGACGACCTTCCGCCGGTGCTCGACCTCGGACGCTGAAAAGAGGCGGCCGGCCTCCAGCTTGACGAAGCTGAGCGTCGCGTACTGCTCGGTGGCGCCGATGATGTTCAGCAGCTTCGTCCGGTTCCCGTTGTAGACGACGCGATCCTGCAGGTCGCCCATCGGCGCCAGCCAGATGTCGACGTTCTGCACCGACGGCGCCAGCTTCTGAATCGCCTTCGCATCGTCCACCGTCAGATTGGGCCGCCGCATCAGATCCGCGAAATCGTGCCCGGCGGCGAGGCTGACGCCACTGAACTTCGCCACGAAGATCGTGTTCGGCCCGAGCTGGCGGATGCTGTCGCGCAGCGACTGATCGAAGCCGCGGATGAGCGACGTCATGCCGACGATCGCGGTAATGCCGATGACGACGCCGAGAATGGTCAGCGCGGAGCGGAGCTTGTTCGTCCGCAGCGTGTCGAGCGCCAGCGTGACGACCTCGCGCAGCAGCAGCAGGTTCATCTACTCGCGCCTCAACGCTTCAATCGGATCGAGCGCCGCCGCCCGCGATGCCGGGTAGAGGCCGAAGACGAGTCCGACGATCGACGTGATGCCGATGCCGAGCACCACCGACCACGGCTCGAGCCTGGCGGGCAGCGGCGTGAGGCTCGAAATCGCCTGGCCGATGAGCGAACCGACGAAGATGCCGGCCAGCCCGCCGAACGTGGAAAGAGTCACTGATTCCGTCAGCACCTGCCACATGATGTCGCGCCGCCGCGCGCCGAGCGCCTTGCGCAGGCCGATCTCGCGCGTCCGCTCGGTGACGACCATCAGCATGATGTTCATGATGACGATGCCGCCGACGACGAGCGAGAGCGCGACCACGCCGACGAGCACCGCGAAGATGCCGTTGGTCGCCTGATGGTAGAGGTCGAGCAGCGTGTCGGATGTGAAGATGCCGAAGTTGTCGACCTCACGTGCCTTCAGATGCCGCTTCACCCGCAGCGCCGCCGTCGCATCGTCCATCGCCACGGGCAGCAGCGTCGGCGTCGAGGGCTTGATCAGCAGCGCCAGCGACTGGCGCGCGCCGAACAGCTTCTCGTGGACGCCAAGCGGGATGACGACGAACGCATCGAGCGAGTTGCCGAAGATGCCGCCCTTCTTGGCGCTGACGCCGACGACGCGGAAGTGCGTGCCGCGGATCTGAATGATCTTGTCGAGCGGATTGACCTCGCCGAACAGACGCGCGGCGACGTCGGTACCGAGCAGCGCGACCGGCCGGTTCCGATCGACCTCGATCGCGCTCATCATGCGCCCGCGCTCGGCGTTGAAGGTCGCGAAGTTCAGGTATTCGGACGTGACGCCCTGGATTTCGACCGTATCGAGCACCTGCTGGTGGTAGAACACGGACGCACGCTGCTGCGCCTGCGCCATCACCGATCCGATCGCCGGGCTGAATCGGCGAATCGCGTCCGCCTCGGCGATGGTGACCAGCGGATTGCGCTGCTGGCGCTCGCGATCGTCGTCCGACCGCATGATGCCGAAGCGCTGGATGGTGAACGCGTCCGCGCTCGCTTCGCTGACGATGGCGTTGGAGACCATCGCGTTCATCCCCTGGATGAGCGACACGACGGCGACAATCGAGGTGACGGCGACGATGTTGCCGAGCACCGTCATCAGCGAGCGGAGCTTGTTGCTCCAGATCGCCTGCAGCGCGAGGCCGATCGATTCGAGTATCTGCATAACCCGGTTTCTTATTTCACCGTCACCGGGGAGCCGTCGGCAATCTGGCGGACGGAATCAAAAGGACCTGTCACCACCTGATCGCCAGGCTCGAGTCCCGAGCGCACCTCGAAGTAGCGCTCGCCCGCGATGCCCACCTTCACCGGGACGAACACGACCTTGCCGTCGCGAAAGACGAACACACCTTCCGTTTCCTTCCGCGTCTGGCCTGGAGGCGGGTCGGGAGGCGCCGGCGGCGCCGCCGGCGCCGGTGTGCCGAAGAACCGCCGCTGCACGGGTGGTGGCGGCTCGTGCACGAGCGCGCCCTTTTCGTCGAACAGCATCTCGCGCACGGTCAGCGACTGAATCGGCACCGCCTTCGCGTTCTTGCGCGTCGCGGTCGTGATTTCCGCCGTGCACGTGAATCCCGGCCGCACCTCGGGCACGGGATCATCGATCGCGACAACGACCTTGAAGTTGGTCGCCTGTCCCTGTCCCAGGTTCGAGGTGACCTGCGCCGCCGCCTGCACCGGGCTGTTGCCGATGTCGGTGACGTGCCCCTTGAACATCCGATCGGGAACGGCGTCGATGGTCACGATCGCGGGCTGACCGATCGTGACGGTCGGGATGTCCGTCTCATCAACCTCGACTTCCGCCTGAATCGACGACATGTCCGCGACGGTCAGCAGGACCGTTCCCGCATTGTTCATCGTGCCGACGACGACGTTCTCGCCTTCTTCGATGTTGCGGCGCGTGACGATGCCGTTCATCGGCGAGGTGATCGTGACCTGGCTGAGGTTGTACTGCGTGGTCGAGAGCGCCGCCTGCTCCTGCTTGATCTGCTGCTCGCGCATCTGCGCTTCCTGCTGGCGCGTCTTCAGCTCCGCCTCCCGCACGGTGACGTCGTTCTGCGCGCGCTCGAGCGCCTCGCGCGTGGTCAGGCCGTCCTTCGACAGATCCTGCTGCCGCTTCAGCGTCTGCTGCGCGAGCTCGAGGTTCGCGTGCGCCTGATCGACCGCCGTGTCGGCCTGCTGCAGCGCCGATCTCGCCGCCGCGACGCTCGCTTCACCGCGCTCGAGCTGCCCGGCGAGCGAACGCGGGTCGATCTCGAGCAGGAACTGTCCGGCCTTCACGCGCTGTCCTTCCTGCACCGCGAGCCGCGTGACGCGCCCCATGGTCGTCGCGGAGATGTTGATCTGGCGCTTCGGCTGAATCTTTCCCGACGCGGAGACGATCGCATCGAGATCACGAGTGCGGATGACTTCCGTCGTGACCGTCGGCGATGCGTTCCGGTTCCGATAGATAGGCACGCCGATCCCGGCGGCGATCAGGACAACAACGACGCCGATGATCAGCCACGTGCGGCGTCTCATGCGGTTCCTCCCGAGACGGCCATCGCGAGCGCCGCGAGCAGTGCCAGCGCGACGTACGCACCGGTGAAGGCGAGCGCGAGCCGGCGCGTCGGCCGGTCACAGAGAACAGACACGCCGATGGCGAGCACCACGATCCACCAGACGACGAAGAGATCAATGACGCCTAAGAAACGCGCGACCGGTGACGCCTCGTCCAGCGAGCCGAACAGGCGCACCAGCGTCGTCGGGCTCGCGATCGATTCCTGGACGTAATAGACGGGCGTGGCAATCACCTGACGCAGCGCGAAGATAACGGTTGAATATGAAGTAATTGTGAGCAGATCGATGAATCGCGGACCTGTAAGGTCGGGCAACGCGGCGCTGCGGCGCATGGCGAGGAACAACACGCCCGCGACCGCGAAGGCCAGCAGCGGCCCGTAGGCGAGCGCCGTTCCGGCCGCGTAGAGCAGCCCCACGCCGCCTTCGGCCGCGCGCGCTTCCATCCGCGCATAGCTCTCGTCGTCCACGGCTTGACCGAAAGCGGTCGCTGTCCGCTCCCACTGGTCGACCAGCGCCTGGCGTCCCACGTCTGTTCTGAGGAACCCCGCCGAGCAGAGAAAGGTGATCGTGGTGGTGACGAGCAAGACCGCCGCCCACGGACGCGCCGGGAGGATGGCGGCAAAAGTGGCGCGAGGGCGGCGGATCACGCCCCACATGCGCGCGGCGAGCGAGCTCAAATCGGTCTCCTGATGCTGATAGGATGACAGTTTTTCACACTATAGCTGCTATGCGTCTATTCCTCTTCGCCGCCGTTGCACTGACCGTCGCGACCGATTGTTTCGCGCAAATCGTGGAAAGTGTGGGAAGCCGCGCCATGGGGATGGGTGGCGCCTACGTCGCGGTCGCCGCCGACAGCACCGCCACGTGGTGGAATCCGGCCGGTCTGGCGACTGGGCCATTTTCGGACATTTCGATCGGACGGGCCGTCACGGATTTAAAGGAGGACGTTCCGGCGCGCCGGGACCGCGTGTCCTGGTTTGCGGCAACCGCTCCAGCTGTTGGATTTAGCTATTACCGCTTAAGAATCACCGACATACGGGGATTTGGGGCTACAGGACAGGGCTCCGTGAACCGAGAAGATACACGGGCCGAAGTGTCATTGCAGTCAGTTTCTGTCAGCGAGCTGGGCCTTACCGTCGTTCAGTCGATTCTGCCAGGGGTACACGCCGGAGCCACCTTGAAATACGTGCGTGGGACGCTACGCGCCGGCACTGACGGCGCGGCGCGTCCGATCGACGACCTGCTCGACAGCGGTGAAAACCTCAAAGGGGGCGACGCCGAGAGCCGGTTCGATCTGGATGCGGGGCTGATGGGCGCGTTTGGTCCGGTTCGCATCGGCGCGGTGATGCGGAACATCCGCGAGCCAAAGTTCGCGGGCGAGACGTTCACGCTGCCACGGCAGACGAGGGTGGGCGCGGCGATCGACGCGGAACGGGCAGGAGGCCCGCCGTTCATCGCATCGATTGATGCGGATGTGAAGACCTACGCGACCGCGACCGGCGATCGGCGGGTGATCGCGGTTGGCGCCGAGCAGTGGCTCTGGCGCAAACGGATCGGCGTCCGGGGCGGCGGACGTTTCAACAGGGTAGGCGCGCGGGAGCGCGCCGCGACGGTGGGCGTCAGCGTTGGCGTCCGCAACGGGTTTTATGTCGAAGGCCAGGCGGTCCGCGGCGGTTCCGACGCCGAGCGCGGCTGGGGCATTTCGACGCGAGTGACTTTCTAGTGGGGTGTATCAACAGATGCACTGCGAATCACGACAGCCCTTCGTCGTCGATTCTGCCGGGCGCGACAGCGGAGCGCCCGGTTTCGAGTTGGGAAGGACACAACCGGTAAATGGCCGTACGCATCGGTGAGCTTCTTCTCAAGGAGAAGCGCATCACACCCGAGCAGCTCCAGGAGGCGTTGAACTACCAGCGCCAGAACGGGGGAAAACTCGGGTACAACCTGATCAAGCTCGGCTACGTCAAGGACGAGGAGATCACCGCTCTGCTCAGCAAGCAGTACGGCGTCCCCTCGATCGCGCTGACGCAGTTCGAGATCGATCCGGCCGTCGTCAAGCTCGTACCCGCGGACACCGCGCAGAAGTATCAGATTATTCCGCTCTCGCGTTCGGGCGCGACGCTGACGATCGCGATGACCGACCCGACGAACGTGTTCGCCATGGACGATTTAAAGTTCATGACGGGCTACAACGTCGAGCCGGTGGTCGCCTCCGAGACCGCAGTCGTGGCGGCCATTCAGAAGTACTACGGCAAGGCCGCAGCGGCCGCCGCGAGCGCGACCGGCGGCGGCGGCGGCGCAGCGCAGGGCCCGACGGCGCTCGAGGCCGCGAGCAAGGCGCTCGAGCAGATCGACCTCGGCGATGACAGCAACGTCGAGGTCATCGCGGAAGGTGAGGAGATCAGCGCCGACGACCTCGCGATGCAGGGCGAGGAAGCGCCGGTCATCAAGCTGGTGAACGTCATCCTGCTCTCCGCCATTCAGAAGGGCGCGAGCGACATCCACATCGAGCCGTACGAGAAAGAGCTGCGCGTCCGGTACCGCGTCGACGGCATCCTCTACAACATCATGCAGCCGCCGCTGAAGCTGCGCGACGCGATGACCTCGCGCATCAAGATCATGTCGCGGCTGGACATCGCGGAGAAGCGGCTGCCGCAGGACGGCCGCATCAAAGTGCGCTTCCGCGGCGACAACGACACGTTGAAAGAGATCGACTTCCGCGTCTCGGTGCTGCCGACGCTGTTCGGCGAGAAGATCGTCATGCGTCTGCTCGACAAAGACAAGCTGATGCTCGACATGACGAAGCTCGGCTTCGAGCAGGAATCGCTCACCAAGTTCGAGGCCGCGATCATGCGGCCGTGGGGCATGGTGCTCGTCACCGGTCCGACCGGTTCCGGCAAGACGAACACGCTCTACTCGTCGATCTCGCGCATCAACACGATGGAAACCAACATCATGACCGCGGAGGATCCGGTCGAATTCAACCTGGTTGGTGTCAATCAGGTCCAGGTCCGCGAGAACATCGGCCTGAACTTCGCCGCCGCGCTCCGGAGCTTTTTGCGTCAGGACCCGAACATCATCCTCGTCGGCGAAATCCGAGACTTTGAAACCGCGGAAATCGCGGTCAAGGCGGCGCTCACCGGCCACCTCGTGCTCTCGACGCTGCACACCAACGACGCGCCGAGCACGGTCAACCGTCTCATGAACATGGGCATCGAGCCGTTCCTCGTCGCCAGCTCGCTGAACCTGGTGTGCGCCCAGCGCCTCGTGCGCCGCATTTGCAAGAACTGCGTGGAACCGCACCCCACGCCGCCGGCGGCGCTGATGCAGGCTGGCTTTACCGCCGAAGATGCCAAGACAGTGGTCCCCAACAAAGGCAAGGGCTGTGAGAAGTGCAACAACACCGGCTACAAGGGACGCGTCGGTTTGTACGAAGTGATGGAAGTGACCGAGGACCTGCGCGAGCTGATTCTGGTCGGCGCCTCGGCGCTCGAACTGCGGCGCAAGGCGGTTGACGAAGGGATGATCACGCTCCGCGGGAGCGGACTGCGCAAGATCAAAGACGGCGTGACGACGGTCGACGAGGTCGTGCGCGAGACCGTGAAGTAGGACAAATTCTTATGACATTACCCGAACTCCTGAAGAAGACAGTCGAGATCGAAGGCTCCGACCTGCACATCACCATCAACACGCCGCCCCAGGTGCGCGTGCATGGTCACCTGCAGCGCGTCGAAGGGGCGGACCTCACGCCGTCCGACACCAAGGCGCTGACCTACAGCGTGTTGACGGACTCGCAGAAGAAGCGATTCGAGGAGAGCCTCGAGCTCGATTTCTCCTTCGGCATCAAAGGGCTGGCCCGCTTCCGCTGCAACATGTTCAACCAGCGCGGCGCGGTCGCGGCGGTCTACCGGCTGATTCCGGAAAAGATCCGCACCTTCCAGGAGCTCGGGCTGCCGGCGGTGCTCGCCAACCTGGCGGAGCGGCCGCGCGGCCTCGTGCTCGTCACCGGCCCCACCGGCAGCGGCAAGTCGACCACGCTCGCCGCGATGATTGACAAGATCAACGCCGAGCGGAAGGACCACATCCTCACGATCGAGGATCCGATCGAGTACATCCATGCGCACAAGGGCTGTCTGGTCAACCAGCGCGAGGTGCACAGCGACACGCAGAGCTTCTCGCTGGCGCTGCGCGCCGCGCTGCGTGAAGACCCCGACATCGTCCTCATCGGCGAGCTGCGGGATCTGGAGACCGTCGAAGCGGCGCTGCGCATCGCCGAGACGGGCCACCTGACGTTCGGCACGCTGCACACCAACTCCGCGGCGCAGACGATCAACCGCATCATCGACGTGTTCCCCGCCCATCAGCAGAGCCAGATCCGGACGCAGCTGTCGCTCGTGCTCGAAGGGATCGTCTGTCAGGCGCTGCTGCCGAAGATCGGCGGCGGCCGCGTCTGCTCGCTGGAAATCATGGTGCCGACGCCCGGCATCCGGAACCTGATTCGCGAAGACAAGGTTCACCAGATCTACTCCGCGATGCAGACCGGCCAGGAAAAGCTGGGCATGCAGACGGCGAACCAGTCGCTCGCCTCGCTGCACATGAAGAAGCTGATCTCGCTCGATTCGGCGCTGAGCGCCTCGTCGAACAAGGAAGAATTGCAGGAAATGATCAACCGCGGGGTCGGCGTCGTGGCGGGCGCCGGCCTGGGCCGTCCGGGAATGCCTGCTCGCCCGGCGATCGGCCGATAACTAGGAAATACCCATGCCTACTTTTGCTTACGCCGGACGCACGCGGGGCGGCGAAACGGTCACCGGAGAGCGCGCCGCCGAGACGATGGACGCGGTTGTGGCCGCACTGCGCCGCGAGCAGGTGCTCGTCACGAGCATCAATCCGGTCAAGGACAAGGCCGCGGGGAAGACCGTCACCAAGAAGCGGCGCGCGAAGGGCGTGTCGGCGAAGAGCCTGGCCGTGTTCGTGCGGCAGTTCTCCGTCATGATCGACGCGGGCCTGCCGCTCGTGCAGTGCCTCGAGATTCTCGGCTCGCAGGAAGAAGACAAGAACTTCGCCGAGGTCATTCTCGCCACGCGCGGTGACGTGGAAAGCGGCGCGTCGCTCGCCGACGCGATGAAGAAGCACCCGAAGGCGTTCGACCCGCTCTTCACGAACATGATTGCCGCCGGCGAGGCTGGCGGTATTCTCGACACCATTCTCAAGCGGCTCGCGACTTACATCGAGAAGGCCGTCAAGCTGAAGGGCCAGGTCAAGTCCGCGATGATCTATCCGATCGCGGTCATTGTGATCGCCGGCGTCGTCGTCGGCGTCATTCTGTGGAAGGTCATCCCGACGTTCGCGGTGATGTTCGAGGGCCTCGGCGCGGAGCTGCCGCTGCCGACGCGCGTGGTCATCGCGCTCAGCAACAGCCTCGTGCGATTCGGCCCGTTCATCATCATCGGCATCGGCGCGGCCGGCTGGGGCTTCCAGCAGTACTACGCGACGGCGAACGGCCGCCGGGTTGTCGACGCCATCGTGCTCAAGTTGCCGATCCTCGGCGACCTCATGCGCAAGATTGCCGTCGCCCGCTTCTGCCGCACGCTGTCGACGCTGCTCGCCTCGGGCGTGTCGATTCTCGAGGCGCTCGATATCACCGCCAAGACCGCGGGCAACGCCATCATCGAAGACGCCATCCAGAGCACGCGCAAGAGCATCGAGCGCGGCGAGACCATCGCGCAGCCGCTCAGGGACACGGCGGTCTTCCCGTCGATGGTCGTGCAGATGATCAGCGTCGGCGAGGCGACGGGCGCGCTCGACACGATGCTCGGCAAGATTGCGGACTTCTACGAAGAAGAAGTCGACGTCGCGGTGG
>QHWQ01000232.1 GCA_003222635.1 Acidobacteriota bacterium
GCCGCCTGACGCTCGAATCGCTGAAGGAGCAGATCGCGGAAGGCGGCGTGAAGGAGCTGCCGATCATCGTCAAGGCCGACGTGCAGGGCTCGGCCGAAGTGCTCGCCGACTCGCTGACGAAGCTCTCGGACGAGAAGGTGAAGATCCGGATCATCCGGGCGGGCGTCGGAACCATCAACGAATCGGACGTGCTGCTGGCGTCGGCGTCCAACGCGATCATCATCGGATTCAACGTGCGGCCCGATCGCAACGCCGCCGACACGGCGGAGCGCGAAGAGGTGGACATTCGCCTGCACTCGGTGATTTACACCGTCACCGAGGAGATCCAGAAGGGGATGGAGGGCCTTCTCGAGCCGACATTCAGCGTGCCGTCCTGCACCAGCACCGTCGCCACCGGGCCACGTCCGCGATCGAGCTTGGCTTCGAGCACCGTGCCCGACGCGCTGTGCTTCGGGTTCGCCTTCAGCTCGAGGATGTCGGTCGAGAGCAGAATCATCTCGAGCAGCTGATCGAGGTTCTGCTTCTTCTTCGCCGAGACCGGCACCATGACCGTCTGGCCGCCCCAGTCTTCGGGCACGAGCGCCAGCTCCGCGAGCTCGCGCTTCACGTTGTCGGGATTCGATCCCGCCTTGTCGATCTTGTTGATGGCGACGACGATCGGCACGTTCGCGGCCTTCGCGTGGTCGATCGCTTCCCGCGTCTGCGGCATGACGCCGTCATCCGCCGCGACGACGAGCACGACGACGTCGGTGACCTTCGCGCCGCGGGCGCGCATCATGGTGAACGCCTCGTGGCCCGGCGTGTCGAGGAAGACGACGCTGCGGCCGTCGCCCACGTCAACGTGGTACGCGCCGATGTGCTGCGTGATGCCGCCGGCCTCGCGCTCGGCCACCTTCGTTTCGCGGATCGCGTCGAGCAGGGACGTCTTGCCGTGGTCGACGTGGCCCATGACCGTGACAACCGGCGCGCGCTGCCGGCGATCCTCGGGCCTGGAATCTTCCTGGTCGGCCGCGACGAGCTCCTCTTCGAAGCTGCGCATCTCGATCTCGGCGCCGAACTCGCGCGCGATGTCCTTGGCGACCTCGATGTCGAGCGTGCTGTTGATGGTCATCATCATGCGCTTCATCAACAGCTTGGCCAGCACGTCCTTCACGCGGACGTCGAGCTTGTCGGCGAGGTCTTTCACCGTCATGCCTTCGGCGAGCGTGATGGTGCGCGTGATCGGCGGAGGTGCCGCCGGCGCGGCGACCGCGGCTGGTGCCGAGGGACGCTCGCGCCTTTGCTGCGTCGGACGCGGGCCCGAGGGACGCTGCTGCCCCATCGGCGGACGCGGCGCGCCCATCGGCGGCCGGGTTCCCGGCATGCCAGGGCGTGCCTGCACGCCGCCGCTCGGCTGCGTGCGAATGGGCTGCGAGGGCAGCGGTCGTGGTCCACCGAGCATGCTCGGCGTCGTCGGACGCGGCGGCGGTGGGTACGCGGGGCGCGACGCGCCGGGTGCGCCGGAGCGGCCCCCCGCGGGCTTTGCGCCCGCAGCGGGTGTCGTCGGCTTCGGCGGCGTGGCCGCCGGCGGGTGCACCATCTTCGCGTGCGAGACCATCGGACGCTTCGCCGGCGTCAGCGGACGCGCGGGCTGCGTCGGCTTGCCGGGCTCTTCGATGCGAAGACGGATCGTCGGCGGCACGACGCGCGGCGACGCTGCGGGCTGCTCCGGCGCGGGCGTCGGTGGCGGCTCGATGACGGGCGCCTCTTCAACCGCGGGTGCGGCGGCGATGGGAGGCGGTTCGACAACGGCCGGCGGCGCTGGCTCGACGACGCGCGGCGGCTCCGGCGGCGGGCGGACCGAGCACCGGAGCGGTCTGCTTCGGCGGCTCGGGCTTCTTCGGCGCGGCGGCCTTCTTCGCGCCGGGCTTCGGCGGCGCCGCCGTCTCGGCGAACATGTCGCCGCTCGGCAGCGAGATGCCGCGCTGCCGCGCGATGCGTTCGACGAACGACCGCGCGACCACCTCTTCGATCGTGCTCGACGCGCTCTTCAGCTCGATGCCGTGATCGCGCTTGAGCAGCGCGAGCACTTCCTGGCTGGTGGAGCCGAGCAGCTCGGCGACCTTGTAGATCCGGACTGTTGCCAAAAATTGATCCCTTAGCTTTCTTGCTTCTCTGTTTCTTCCGCCGCCGCAACGTCGCCCGCTTCCGCCTTCGCGACGTCGCCCTCTTCGCTTTGCTCCGTCGTCGCTTCGGCGGACAGCTCGCCGGATGGTGTCTCGGGGAACAGCGCATCCATCTGCGCCTGCGCGTCGCCCGCTTCGAGCGCGCCGAACTGTGCCTCGACTTCCTTGCGCTTCTCTTCCTCGCTCTTGATGTCGATGCGCCATCCGGTGAGCTTCGCGGCGAGCCGGACGTTCTGTCCCTTCTTGCCGATGGCCAGCGACAGCTGCTTGTCCTCGACGACGACCTCCATCACGCGTTCCTTGTCGTCGACGATCGACACGCGCTGCACCTTCGCCGGGCTCAGCGCATTGGTCACGAAGAGGATCGTATCGTCCGACCACTCGACGATGTCGATCTTCTCGCCGCGGAGCTCGCGGATGATCGCCTGGACGCGCGTTCCCTTCATGCCGACGCATGCGCCGACCGGATCGACGTCGCGCTCGCGCGAGTAGACCGCCACCTTGGCGCGGTCGCCCGCTTCGCGGACCGCGCCGCGGATCATCACGGTGCCGTCATAGATCTCCGGCACTTCCTGCTCGAACAGCTTGATGAGCAGCGCCGGATCCGTGCGCGAGAGCACGATCTGCGGTCCCTTGGCGCTGCGATTCACGCCCTTGATGACCGTGCGGATGCGCTCACCCGGCGTGTAGCTTTCCGCGCGCGACTGTTCCTTGCGCGGCAGCACGGCCTCGACGCGGCCGATCTCGACGATCAGATCGCCGCTCTCGAAGCGCTTCACGGTGCTGTTGATCACCTCGCCGATGCGCTGGTTGTATTCGGCGAAGATGTTCTCGCGCTCCGCCTCGCGCACCTTCTGGAAGATGACCTGCTTGGCGGTCTGCGCGGCAATGCGTCCGAGCACATCGGTCCGCTTCGGGAACTCGATCTCCATGTCGACTTCCGCCTCCTCGCCGTAGAGGTCCTGCGCCTCTTTCAGCGAGATCTGCGTCGCCGGGTCTTCGACGTCCTGGACGATGTGCTTGATGGCGAACAGGTCGACCTGCCCGGTCTCCTGGTTGAAGCGCGTCTTCAGGTTCTCGTTCGTCTTGTAGTACTTGCGAGAGGCCGTCAGGACCGCGTCTTCGATGGCAGTGATGATCATGTCGGGCTCGATCCCTTTTTCCTTGGCGAGCGCCTCGATCGTCTGCATCAACGGGTTCTGCATCAGTCCTAAAACTCCACCTCTAATCGGCCGCGCGTAATCAGTCGCATCGGCAGCCGGTGCATGCGTCCCCTGGGTCCCTCGAGGAGCACGATGTCTCCTAGACCGGCGTCTCCTTCGACGCCGCGGAGCCGTCCTTCGAACGCTTTCTGGTTGTCGACCGCCTCGCTCACGACGATTTTCGCGAGCCGGCCGGCGAACCGCCGGTAATCGTTTTCGCCGCGCAGCGGCCGCGTCAGCCCTGGCGACGAAACCTCGAGCGTGTAGGCGAACGGCAGCGGATCCTCGACGTCGAGAATCGTGCCGATTTCGCGGTTCACCTGCTCGCAGTCCTCGATGCTGACGCTTTCTTCGGGTGTTGCCGCCGGTCCCGGCCGGTCGATGAAGATCCGGACAACGTGCCCCTGCGCCTCGCGCCGGCTCACGAGATCCCAGACTTCCAACCCGTGCGATTGCGCCACCCGCTCAGCAATCGCGCGGATGTGCTCGAGCCCCTGAAGCGGCATCACCACAAATAAAAAAAGTGGGCACGAGCCCACTTGGAGACTTTCTCCGCGTAGCAACTCCTAAGAATATCACACAGAAACACTTGCAGGAGCAGCCAGCAGGTCGTAGTCGCGGCTTCCCACAATCTCCGCCTGGATGAATTGGCCGGCGGTGAACTCCGCGGGGTCGCAATCCGTCAGGTAAACGACCGGATCGATGTCCGGCGCGTACCCCTCGAGCCGCGCGCGCAGGACGAGCTCGTGCTCGGACGAGGGGCCGTCGATGAGCAGGCGAACCTGCTGGCCCACACGTAATTGCTGGGCTTTCCTGACAATACGCTTCTGCAGCGCCATCAGCGCGGACTGCCGCTGCTGCTTGACCCTCGCAGGCACGTCGTCTTCGAGTCCGTGTGCCGACGTGCCTTCCTCGTGCGAGTAGGTGAAAACGCCGAGGTGATCGAAGCCGACAGCGTTGACGAAGTCTTTCAGCTCCGCGAAATCGTCTTCGGTCTCGCCCGGGAAGCCGACGATGAACGTCGTTCTCAAGGTGACGCCAGGAATGCGCGTGCGGATCCGATCGAGCAGACGCTCGTAGCCGCCGCGCGTGCCGGGGCGCTTCATCCGCTTCAGCACATCGTCTGATGCGTGCTGCAGCGGCAGGTCGACGTAGTTGCAGACCTTGTCGCAATCCGCCATCGCCTCGAGCACATCGTCTCCGATCGTCGTCGGATACAGATACAGCATCCGGATCCATCCGAGACCGTCGACCGTGTTCAGCTCGCGCAGCAGGCGCGCGAGCGCGCCGCGCTCGCCGCGATCGATGCCGTAGAAGCTCGTGTCCTGCGAGATGAGCAGCAGTTCCTTGACGCCACGCGCCGCCAGCGCGCGTGCCTCGCGGACGATCGAATCCGCGGGCCGGCTGCGATAGTTGCCGCGCAGCTTCGGGATGATGCAGAACGCGCACTTGTAGTCGCAGCCTTCTGCAATCTTGACGTATGCGTAGTGCCGCGGTGTGGCTAGTAACCGCGGCGTGTCCGCGTTGTAAATGTAGGTCGGAAGGGATCCGGGATCCGGGATCCGGGATCCGATAGGTTCGCCGTTCGACCGCAGCAAAGGTATCGTTCGGATGCCGGATCCCGGATCCCCGATCCCGGCGAGCGCCTCCACGATCTCCGGCACTTGCCCGGTTCCGAGCACGACGTCGATCTCCGGAATGAGGTCGCGCAGCTCGTCGCGATACCGCTCCGCCATGCAGCCGGTGACGACCAGGCGCGTGCAGCTGCCCGTTTTCTTCAGCTCGGCCATCTCGAGGATCGCGTCAATCGATTCCTGCTTCGCCTTGTCGATGAACGCGCAGGTGTTGACGATGAGGACGTCGGCATCGGCCGCGTCGCGCGTCAATTGATGGCCGGATTGCTGCGCAAGCCCGAGCATCACCTCGGAGTCGACGAGGTTCTTCGGGCAGCCGAGCGAGATCATTCCAATCTTCATTCGCTGAGATCTAAGGATACTCGACGGATAATCACCACGTGGATGTCGCGTCGATATTGAAGGGAACGGTCCCCGTCGGCACCCGCGCCACGGTGAAGGGGTGGGTACGGACGCGGCGGGACTCGAAAGCGGGGCTGTCCTTCGTTCACCTGCACGACGGGTCGTGCTTCGACCCGCTGCAGATCGTCGCGCCGGGCACGCTGCCCAACTACGGGAGCGAGATCAAGCGGCTGACGACCGGATGTTCGGTGATTGCCACGGGCACGCTGACGGCGAGCCAGGGCCAGGGGCAGTCGGTAGAGCTGCAGGCGGAGTCCGTCGAGGTGGTCGGCTGGGTTGACGATCCCGATACCTATCCGATCCAGCCGAAGAAAACGTCATTCGAGTACCTGCGCGAGGTGGCGCACCTGCGGCCACGGACGAACACGCTCGGCGCGATCGCGCGCGTGCGGCATGCGCTGAGCCTCGCCATCCATCGCTACGTCCACGAGCACGGCTACTTCTGGGTGCACACACCGATTGTCACAGCCAGCGATGCGGAGGGTGCGGGCGAGATGTTCCGCGTCAGCACCCTCGACCTCGTCAACCGCGCCAACCTGCCGTGCACGCCGGACGGGAAAACCGATTTCGCGCAGGACTTCTTCGGCAGGGAAGCGTTCCTCACGGTCAGCGGGCAGCTCAACGTCGAGAGCTACTGCTGCGCGTTGTCGAAGGTCTACACCTTCGGTCTGACGTTCCGGGCGGAGAACAGCAACACATCGCG
>QHWQ01000016.1 GCA_003222635.1 Acidobacteriota bacterium
TCCTTCGAAGCCCCACTTCACATCCTTGCCGTCGGCGTCTTTCGTGTCGACAAAGATCCACGTGTGCGGATTCACCCATCGAACCTCGGAGATGACGCCCTTGACCGTGACGGTCTTGTCGATGTCGTAGGCGACGGCCGCCGAGTGATGCGCGACTGCGGGAACGGTGGCGAGCAGAACACCCGCGGCCACCAGGATGCGTGCGAAGCTGGCCTGCATAGTGCCGTCTCCTCCCTTACGTGCGGTCGCTCCGGCTGAAGCCGGACGCTACCGATGTCGGTAGTGTCCGCCTTCAGGCGGACGGGATCTTCGGAAAAATCCTCAGCGGCCTCTGGCGCGCGCAGAGGCGCGGCGGCGGGCACGGTTGCGGCGAGTGCGGCGAGCAACGCACGCCGGTCCATGGCGCGGGAGTCTAGCACCGTTTCCCAACTGAAAACGGTTTCTTGACACGTCGGGAGAGCGGCGGTATACCTCTGCACCCATGAAGCGTTTTCTCGTCGTGTTACTCGTGGCCACGGCTGCACTCTGCGCCCGACCCGCTCTTGCGCATCATTCGTTTTCAGCCACCTATCTGGAAACACAGTCGCAGACGATTGAAGGCGAGATCGTGCAGTTCGTGTTCCGCAATCCGCATTCGTTCGTGCACGTCAATGTGAAAGAGAAAGACGGGACGGTCACCACGTACAACATCGAATGGGGCGGCACCGGCCAGCTCAATAACACCGGCGTCACGCGCGAAACGCTGAAGGCGGGCGACGTCGTCATCATCACCGGTGCGCCTGGGCGCAACCCCGCCGACCACCGCATCCGGATGGTCACGCTGAAGCGGCCGAAGGACGGCTTCACGTGGGGCCAGCAGCCCGGCCAGACGGTCGACTAGTCGACTCGCACTCCACCCATTTTCGTCACCCGGAGGTTCTCGATGACTGCTCGTCGGTACGGAAGGGTTCTCGGCGCGTACCTCGTAATCGTTTTCACGTGCACGTCGGCATGGGCGCAGGCGACCGCGACGATCAGCGGTACGGTCCGCGATCAGAGCGGCGCCGTGCTTCCGGGCGTCACGATCACTGTCACGCAGCAGGAAACCGGCCTCACGCGCACGACCGTGTCCAACGAGACCGGCTCGTACGTCCTGCCGAATTTACCGCTCGGCCCGTACCGCCTCGAGGCCACGCTTCAGGGCTTCGCCACCTTCGCGCAGAACGGCATCGTCCTGCAGGTGAACGCCAACCCGGTCGTCAACGCGACGATGGGCGTCAGCGCCATCGCGGAGGAAGTGCAGGTTACCGGCGTGGCGCCGCTCGTCGACACCCGTTCAACCGGCGTCGGCACCGTCGTCGAGAGCGAGCGCATCGTCGAACTGCCGCTCAACGCCCGGCAGGTGACGCAGCTGATTATGCTGTCCGGTCTCGCCGTGCAGACGGGGAGCTCGCCAGCCTTCTCGATGAACACCGGCGTGCGGATTTCGGTGGCCGGCGGCAACGAATACGGTGTGTCGTATTCACTCGACGGCGCGCCGCACCTGAACAACTTCGACGGCACGGGCATGCATCTGCCCTTCCCCGACGCGCTCCAGGAGTTCAAGCTCGCCACCGGCGCGCAGGAAGCGGGTGGAACGATTCGCGCCGGCGCGTCGGTCAGCGCGGTAACCAAAGCCGGCACCAACGCCTTCCATGGCGACCTGTTCGAGTTCGGCCGCGACAGCCGCTTCAACGCGCCCGATCCGCTGTCGCAGCGGAAGGACGGCCTGAAGCGGAATCAGTTCGGCGGGGTGCTCGGCGGACCGATCATGAGATTTCACGGCCTTCGCGTCGGCGGCCTGCAACGGCGGCCGCGCCATCGCGCTCGGTGCACCGTTTGTCAACAACCGGATCGATTCGACTCTCGTCAGCCCGGCGGCCTTGAACATCTCGCGCAAGATGCCCAAACCGATCGACGACTGCGGCAAGGTGTTCTGGGGCGCACCGGTGCACGAGAACGAATCGCAGATCCCGATCCGGGTCGACATTCAGAAAAGCCAGAAGCACTCGTTCATCGTCCGCTACATGCTGACGACGGACAACCGCCAGATTCCGTACGACGCCGCCGGCAGCAACGTCCTGGTCACGAACCTGCCGGGCTCTGATGACCGGGCGCACAACCTGACCGTCGGTCACACGTGGGTGCTCAACTCGACGATGGTCAATTCGTTCCATGTGCTGGGCAACGACATCTACGCGAAGAAGCCGGGGCCGAACTTCTTCAGCGCTCCGGACGTCGGCATCAACGCCTTCAGCTACGTGCCGGGCTACCTGCGGCTGATCGTCAATAACGCCTTCAACATCGGCAACGGGTCCTTCAATTCGAACACCTACACGAAGGTGCAGAACGCCGGCGCCAGCGACGACTTCACGGTCGTGCGCGGGGCGCATCAGCTCGGCTTCGGCGGACACTATCTGTGGACAAAGTCCGATTCGCTGGCCAATGCGTGGTCGATCGGCAGCTATACGTTCACCGGCCAGTTCACCGGCAACGCGATGGGCGATTTTTTCACCGGTCGTGTCGCCCAGCACCGGCAGGCCAGCCCCAACCCGGTGCGCGTGACGCAGCCGGTCTCCGCCGCCTACGCCCAGGACACATGGAAGCTCAATCGCGTGACCCTGAGCTACGGCGTCGTCTGGAATCCGTTCCTGCCGATGAATTTCTACGACGCCGACGTCTACAACTTCGACATCAACGCGTTCACCGCGGGCACGCGCAGCACGGTGATGAAGAACGCGCCTCCCGGATTCAGCTACCCCGGTGACCCCGGCTTCGAGGGGAATTCGGGCGTGAAGTCGCATTACAAGGAATTCGATCCGCGCATCGGGTTCGCCTGGGATGTGAGCGGCGATGGACGGACGGCCGTCCGCGGCGGCGCCGGCCTGGGACACGACTATGTCCATCAGTACGTGCACCTGAACACGTCGTCGGTCGCGCCGTTTCGTCTCACCGTCAATCTCCCTCCGGGCGCGAGCCTCGACAACCCGTGGGCAGGCTACCCTGGCGGCAACGCGTTTCCGTACGTGTTCAACCCGGCCAACCCTTCGTTCCCGGTCTACAGCTCCTTCCTGCCGCTGCCGTCGGACCTCAAGCCAACCGAGCAGTACTCGTGGGACGCGGGCATCCAGCGCCAGCTCACGCGCCGCTGGTTCGCGTCGGCGACCTACCTCGGATCGAAGGTACTCCACCAGTTGAACGCCGAGGAGATGAATCCGGCGCTCAATCTCGGATTCAATCCGTGCCGGCTGTACGACGCGACGATCGGCGCCGAGCGTGACTATCCGGTGTGCACCACCGCTGCCAACCGCGATCAGCGCCGCCTGCTCAACCTGCAGAACCGCGGCGTCGCGCTCGGGTACGTGACGCAGTACTCCGACGTCGGGTATCAGAACTACAACGGCATGTTGCTGAACACGCGCTTTGATGTCGGCGCCAACGTCAACATCAACGCCAACTACACGCTCTCGAAGTGTGAGGGGCTGTCACCCATCGGCGCCGTGCTCAACGTCGGCGCGGCCCATCTCCACCAGCCGTACCAGAACAACGGGTCGACGGACAGGACGCTCGACGAGGGGCCGTGCAACGCCGATCGACGGCACCTCTTCAATCTGACGTCGGTCCTCCGCTCCCCTGATTTCGGCGGAGTCCTCGGCGCGATCGTGTCGCACTGGACCGCCTCGAGCGTCATCCAGGTTCGGAGCGGCGCTCCGGTGAACGTCATCGCCGGCGGCGATCCCGCGCTCAACGGGTTCACCGACAATGCGCCCACGCAGCGCCCGAACGTCGTGTCTGGCGTCAACCCGTACGGCGACAGGAGCGGCACGACCGGGTACTTCAACCCCGCCGCGTTCAGCCAGCCGGCACCAGGGACCTACGGCGATGCAGCGTTCAACATGCTTCGCGGCCCGGGTTTCTGGCAGTGGGATCAATCCTTCGTGCGCGGGTTCGACCTCGCGAGCGGTACCCGCATCGAGCTGCGCGCCGAGGCGATCAATCTGACCAACCACTCGAACTGGGCCAACCCCGCCGCGACGCTGAACAACCTGGCGACGTTTGGACGGATTACCTCGCTCGCGATCAATCCGACCGCGACGCCCCGCATCTGGCAGTTCGCGGTGAAGTACGTGTTTTAGACCACATGGACGGGCTTGCCGCCCCTGAAGGCCAGAACGTTGCCAATGGCCATGGCAAGCCCCGTCTCCGTCGCTTCGCGCGTGATGCCCGCCGCGTGAGGCGTCAGTACAACGTTCGGCAGCAGGCGCAGCGGCGAGATGCGGCCGCGGGCGGTGTTGATGAAGATCGCGCCCCGCTTCATCATCGCGAAATGCTCGGCCCGGATCATCCCGAGCGTCTCCGCCGACTGCCGCACGTGCACGCTGACGACGTCAGAACGGCGAAAGAGATCCTCGAGCGTCACCCACTGATAGTCGCCGCGCTGATGGAACGACCAGGCGATTACGTTCATACCGATTCCGGTTCCAAGCCGAATGACTTCCCGGCCAATGGCGCCGGTGCCGATCACGCCCAGTGTCTTGCCGTGAAGCTGTTGCACCATCGCTCGCGGCCATTCACCATGCCTGACGGCGCGATCGATGTTCACCGTCTGCTTGGCCACCGCGAAGATGAGCGACAGCGTGTGCTCCGCGACCGCGACAGCCGATACCGCCGGCGTGTTGGTCACGGTGATGCCGCGCGCCTTCGCCGCAGCGAGATCGACGTGATCGGTTCCGGTGCCCCAGATGGAGATCAGCCGCAGCCGCGGACATTCGGCCAGCACGCCGGCCGTGAACCGCGTTGACGCCCGGATGTTGATCACGGCGTCGGCATCAGCGATGCGCGCGACCAGCTCCGTGGAATCCGCCGGCAGCGTCTCATAGAGACGATGGTCGTCGTCGCGCAGGTGCTGGATGGCGTCGCTCCGCGACATGACGGGCGGCGCATCGTCGGGAATGACGATGAGGGCCATCGATTTCGTGATAGTAACGTTGCGTGCCCTGCCAATACCTGAATTTCATCGGTGGTCAGTGGGTGCCGAGCCGCACGCAGCGCACCTTCCCCAACATCAACCCTGCGAACACCGGCGAGGTCGTCGGCGAGTTTCAGGCGTCAGGTCCGGAGGACGTGGCCGCGGCGTTCGCGGCCGCGGAGAGCGCGCAGTCCGCGTGGGGCGCGCTGCCGGCGCCCAGGCGCGGTGAGTACTTGTTCAAGGCCGCAGAGATCCTCGAGAGCGAATTGCAGGCGGCGGCCGCGGACATGACGCGCGAGGAAGGCAAGACGCTGCCCGAGGCCGCGGGCGAAGTGAAACGCGCCATCAACATCCTGCGCTACTTCGGCGGCGAGGGCTCGCGGCTGTTCAGCTATCAGATCCCGTCCGAACGCGACAACGTCTTCTGCTTCACGATGCGCAAGCCGCTCGGCGTGGTCGCGCTCATCACGCCGTGGAACTTTCCGAGCGCGATTCCGGCATGGAAGCTGGCGCCGGCGCTCGTCGCGGGCAATACGGTGGTCCTGAAGCCAGCGTCGCTCGCGCCGCTGAGCGCACTTCGGCTCGTCCAGGCGCTCGAACGCGCGGGACTTCCAGCGGGGGTCGTCAACTACGTCACCGGCGGCGGTGGCGACATCGGCGACGCCATGCTCGAGCACGCCTCGCTCAGAGCGATTTCGTTCACGGGTTCGTGCGAGGTGGGCAACCGGCTCTACGACAAGGCGACGCGCCGCCGGCTGCGCGTCCAGCTCGAGATGGGCGGCAAGAACCCGACGATCGTGCTTGCCGACGCCAATCTGGACTTCGCCGCCGCCACGCTCGTCAACGCCGCATTTTTCTCGACCGGCCAGAAGTGCACTGCCTGCAGTCGCGCCATCGTCGAGCGGGCGATCTACGAGCCGCTCGTCGAAAAGCTGATCGCACGAACACTGGCGCTGAAGATCGGCAACGGGCTCGAGGCCGGCATCGACATCGGCCCCACCGTCGATGCATCGCAGCTCAAAACCGACCTCGACTACATCGCGATCGCGCAGCGCGAGGGTGCGACGCTGCTGTGCGGCGGCAAGCGGCTGACCGGCGGCGCGTACGACAGCGGGTTCTTCATCGAGCCGACGATCTTCGGCGGCGTCAACGCGGGCATGCGCATCGCGCAGGAGGAAGTGTTCGGGCCCGTGCTGGCGATGATGGTGGCCGAGGACTTCAACGACGCGATGCGTCTGGCCAACGGCATCCGGTTCGGCCTCTCGGCATCGATCATTTCGAACGACATGTCGCGCGTTCACCAGTTCGTCAATCGCATCGAGGCGGGACTCATCACGGTCAATCTCCCCACGGCTGGAGTCGAATATCAGCTGCCGTTCGGAGGGACGAAGGAATCGAGCTTCGGCATGCGAGAGCAGGGGCCGCTCGCGCTCGACTTCTACACCGAGAGCCGGACTGTCTATCTGAAGCACACCGTATGAGCATCAGCACCCGCGTAGGCGGGCGCGTCCTGGTCGATGCGCTCCGTATCCACGGCGTGGATCGCCTGTTCTGCGTCCCGGGCGAGAGTTATCTCGAGGTGCTCGACGCGCTGTACGACACCCCGCAGATCCAGCTGATCGTTGCCAAGCACGAGGGCGCAGCGGCCAACATGGCGGAAGCCGACGGCAAGCTGACCGGGCGGCCCGGCGTCTGCTTTGTCACGCGAGGCCCCGGAGCTACTCACGCCAGCATCGGCGTGCACACCGCGTATCACGACTCGACGCCGATGATTCTCTTCATCGGCCAGGTGCCGCGCGGCGTGCGCGGTCGCGAAGCGTTTCAGGAGGTCGAATTCCGCCAGATGTTCGGGCTGCTGGCGAAGTGGGTCGCGGAGATCGAATCGGCCGATCGCATCCCGGAATACGTGCTCAACGCGTTTCAGATCGCGACCTCCGGCAGGCCCGGTCCCGTGGTGCTGTCGCTGCCGGAAGACGTGCTGGCCGAGCAGTCGGCAGCGTGCGATGCGAAGCCATATCAAGCCGTCCAGGCGGCACCGGCGGAACGCGATCTGGCGGCGCTCCGCGACGAGCTGCAGAAAGCGTCGAAACCGCTGCTCATCGTCGGCGGCTCTTCGTGGTCAACAGAGGGGTGCGCCGCGCTCGCGCGCTTCGCGGAGGCGAATGCGCTTCCAGTGCTCGCTTCCTTCCGCCGGCAGGATCTGATCGACAACCGGCACCCGTGCTATGCCGGACATCTCAGCCTCGGCTTGCCGCCGTTCCTGCAGCAGCGCGTCCAGGCCGCGGATCTGATCATCGCGCTCGGCTCGCGGCTTGGCGACGTCACGACGATGACGTATTCGTTGCTCGAGCCGCCGCGCATCGCGGCGCGGCTCGTCCACGTTCATCCCGACGCAGAGGAACTCGGCAGCGTGTATCAGGCGGACCTTCCGATCGTCGCCGCACCGTCCGCTGCAGCCGTTCGCATGGTGGCGGAAATCCCGCCGGTCGCATCACCACAGTGGCGGGAGTGGACCGCCGACGCGCGGCGCGAATATGAAAAATTCATTGCGGTGCCCGAGCCAGGCCCTCGCGAGGGTGTCGACATGGCCGTCGTCATCCGCCACCTGGCAACGACGCTCCCGGCGAACGCGACGATCGCCAACGGCGCGGGCAACTTCACGGTGTGGGTGCACCGGTTTTTCACCTACAAGATGCCGCAGACGGAGCTGGCGCCGACGAGCGGCGCGATGGGCTACGGATTGCCCGCGGCGATCGCGGCGGCGCTGCGCTTTCCGGATCGCGTCACGGTCTGCGTCGCGGGCGACGGCGATTTCCTGATGTATCCGCAGGAACTGGCAACCGCCGCGCAGTACGGCGCGCGTCTGGTCGTGCTCGTGGTCAACAACGGCATGTACGGCACCATTCGGATGCACCAGGAGCGGCGCTTTCCGGGGCGCGTCTCCGGAACCGGGCTGGCGGGCCCGGACTTCGTGAAGCTGGCGCAGTCGTTCGGGGCGTATGCCGAGCGCGTCGAGACGACAGACGCCTTCGCGCCCGCGTTCGATCGCGCGCTCGCCGCGCGCGGATCAGCGGTGCTGGAGCTGCGGGTCGATCCCAATCAGATCACGCCGGATCGACGCATCTGACACCACCGTGGCTTCCAGCTCGCGACCGCGCGTTTCCGGCAGCAGCGCGACGGCGAGCAGCACGAGCACGTAGGCAGACGCCGAACAGATGCCCATCGCTTCACCGAGGCCGAAGCTGGGAGCCGCCACGCCGACGATGGTCGGAACGAACGAGCCGATCGCGCGTCCGGTGTTGTACGAGAAGCCCTGTCCGGTGCCGCGAACGCGCGTCGGAAACAGCTCCGCGAAGGTCGCGCCCATGCCCGCGATGATGCCGGACTGAAAGAAGCCGAGCGGGAATCCAAGCAGAAGGACCGCGGTATCGCCCAGAGGAAGCAGCGTGTAACACGCCACCGTCACCGCGGCGGCGCACGCCATCAGCACGAATGTCTTGCGCCGCCCGAGCCAGTCGCTCAGATGCGCGCTGATGACGTAGCCGAGAAAGGAACCAAAGATATTGATGCCCAGATAGCCGCCGGTGCCGAGGACCGACAGGTGGCGAACCGTCTTGAGATACGTCGCCAGCCAGGTCAGCGTGACGTAGTTGCCTCCGAGGCCGCCAGCGGCGAGGAGCGAGGCGAGGAATGTCCGGCGGCGAAGCGCCGGGCCGAAGATCTCGACGAACTGAAGTCGAGCGTGCTGCGACGCGGTCGCCTTCATCGCCGTGAAGACCTCCGGCTCCTCCACGTAGCGCTGAATCCACCACACCAGCAGCGCCGGAATCAGCCCCAGCATGAAGAGATATCGCCACGCGACCTCGGGGCGGGCCACGCTGAAGACGATCGTGAACAACAGCACGGCGGTGCCATAGCCGACCGACCAGCCGCTCTGCACGCAGCCGACCGCTCGGCCGCGAATGCGCTTGTCGATGACCTCGCTCATCAGCACGGCGCCAGCGGCCCATTCGCCGCCGAAGCCGAGGCCCTGCATGCTGCGCGTGAACAGCAGCTGGTTGTACGACTGCGTGAAGCCTGAGAGGAACGTGAAGACCGCGAACCAGAGGATCGTCAGCTGCAGGACCTTGGCGCGGCCGATGCGATCCGCGAGAATGCCGGCGATCCATCCGCCGAGCGACGAGACGAGCAGCGCCGCAGTCGCCAGCGTTCCACCCTGGGCCTGCGACAGGCTCCACACGGCGATCAGCGTCGGCATCACGACGGCGTAGAACTGCACGTCCATCGCGTCGAGCGCCCATCCGCTGAAACAGGCCCAGAACGTGCGCCGCTCGCGGACATCCATGCTGGTGAACCAATTCGCCATGGGCCCTCCTCCGGTCGCGTGATTCTAGATCCGCGGCGTGATTCTTCTCGAGAAATTTGTCGGTATGATTCCTCCGTGGCCAAGATCAATGACGTGGCGAGAACCGCCGGCGTCTCCACCGCCACGGTCTCGCGCGTCCTCTCGCATGCGGCCGTCGTCGCGCCCGCCACGCGGCGGAAGGTCATGGCGGCCGTCGAGCGCCTCGGCTACGCCCCCAACGCCACGGCGAAGAACCTGCGGATGCTGCGCACGCGGCGGCTGCTGGTGACCGTCCCCGACATCTCGCGTCCGCTCTTCTCGCTCATCCTTCAGGGCATCGAGGAAACCGCTCACGCCGAAGGCTACGCCGTGCTGCTCGGCGACACGCAGTACGACCAGGGACGCGAGGAGCACTACGCGCAGATGCTGCAGGCCAAGGACGCCGATGGCCTGATTTTCCTCGGACGCAAGCTGTCGAAGGGCGTCGAGGGCATCGTGCGGTCGTCAAACGGCGGCGGCCACGCGCCCGTCGTCAACGCGCTGGGCTTCGTGCCGCAGCTCGGCATCCCGAGCGTGCAGATCGACAACAAGGCCGCGGCCGTCGAAGCGATGGATCACCTCTATCGCCTCGGACACCGCCACATCGGGCTCGTCACCGGGCCGGCGCTCAGCTACGTCAGCGATCAGCGGCTGCGCGGCGCGCGCGAGCGCGCGAAGAGGGAGCATCTCGACCGGCATCTCGTCGTCATGAACGGCGACTTCTCCATCGACTCCGGCGTGGTCGCCGCCGAACGCCTGCTGGGACGCAAGCAACCGCCAACCGCGATCTTCTGCTTCAACGACGAAATGGCGATGGGCGTGATTCACACCGCGCGGCGACGGAAGATGCGCATCCCGGACGATGTGTCGGTGGTCGGCGTGGACGACATCCGTTATGCCCGCTACACCGATCCGCCGCTGACGACGGTGGCGCAGCCGATGCGGCAGATGGGTGAGATCGCGGTGCGCGTGCTGCTGGATCTGCTGAGCGGCAAGCCGGCGACATCGGAGCAGGTGACGCTGCCGCACACGCTCGTCGTCCGCGCGAGCACCGCGCCGCCCGGACGCTGGTGAGTTACCTGCCGTTCAGCACGCTGACGTGCGCGGCGACGCTCTCGGCGAGGCCATCGAGTCGATAGCCGCCCTCGAGCACGGACACGATCTTTCCCTGACACAGTTCGTCGGCAAGCCTGACGATGACGCGTGTGATGGCCGCGTAGCCCTGCGGCGTGATGTCGAACTGTCCGAGCAGATCCCGCCGCATCCCATCGAAGCCAGCGCTGACGAGAATGAAGTCCGGCTTGAAGCGCCGCGCCGCCGGCACGAGTTGCTGCTCGAAGGCCGCGAGGATCTGCGCATCGCTCGCGCCCGGCGGCAGCGGCACGTTCAGCTTCGTGCCGATCGCTTTCCCTGCTCCCGTCTCCGCCGCGCTGCCGGTCCCCGGATACGCGCCGTAGTGATGCGTGCTGGAGTAGAAGACCGTGTCGTCGTTGTAGAAGATCTCCTGCGTGCCGTTCCCGTGGTGATAGTCGAAATCGATGATGAGGATGCGGCCGACGTGATGCATCTTCTGCAGATACCGCGCGGCAATCGCGACGTTGTTGAAGATGCAGAAGCCCATGCCGCGGTTCGGCGTCGCGTGATGGCCAGGTGGCCGCACCGCGCAGAACGCGTTTTTGACGCGGCCTGACGCCACCGCATCCGCCGCGTTCAAGACCCCGCCGGCCGCCGCGCGCGCCGCCGCCAGCGATTCGCGCGTCACGTCCGTGTCGCCGGTGCTCAGCTCCTTCACGCCCTGGACGTTGGCGAGCTCACGCTTCACCAGCTCGATGTAGGAGCGCTCGTGCGCCAGCGCGAGCTCATCGTCTGTGGCGGGACGAGCGGGAATGCGCGTGAGCGAGTTGAGCAGGCCCGCCTTCTCGAGGCCGCTCAGCACAGCGGTCAATCGCTCGGGACGCTCGGGATGGCCCACGTCGCCCACGAGGTGCTGCCGGTAAATCTCGTCGAATACGAAACCCGTCGACAGCGATCGCTGCGCCTGCGCGCCCTGCAGCGCACAGAGCGCGGCGACAAGCGCGACAGCAAGCCGTCTCAGCATCGGCGGATTATGTTCCACCGCGCTGCCCGGATCATCGAACCGATCGCCCGCGAGAGCACGCGCGGCCGTCGCGCGCGGCGTGACCGTTCCCGCTTCGTTCACGAGCACCTGCACCGTCTGTCATGACAGCCCGAACGCCGGCAACCACTCGGTGAAGGCGCCGCGCGACGTCGTCGAGTTCTACAACACGCGATCCGGTGCTGGCGCAGTTCGCGACGCAGGACCGGCGCCTCTCGACCAAGGCGCTCGGACCCGCCAGATCTGAGTGCCGAAGGCTCAGATTTTGAGGCCTGACCCGTTACCAGTACGCTTCTAGTTCCAAGCTCGCCAGGTGAACGAGTCAGGCGCTCCAACGCCTTTCTCCTCGGGCCACACACCCTCATACCAGTGTCAGCCTTCACCTGGCCGGCCCGGCCGGCGGCAACCGCCGCCGGCTGGAGCCGATTTTCGAAGTGAAAAAGTGGAAAAGTGGAACGAGTAAGTTTCGAAGTAGCTCAGTGCACTTTCGACTTACTTTTCCAGTTTTCCACTTCTCCAGTTTTCCACTTCTCCGCGTCCATCACCCGCTGAATCATCCCGCTCAACACGCTCTCTGACACGTCGAAGGGTCCGGCGACGACGGCGCCGAGCGTCATCTCGAGGGCGATGACGACGCCGCCCGGTTCAAACGGGTCGACGATCCAGCTGAAGCCGCGGAGACCGACCGGACGATCCGCCGCGGCGCCCGGGTTCCTGGCGCGATCGATCGCTCGCAGCATGCCGATCAGCACGGCGGCCACATCGCCATCGGTCCACGCGCGCGGCTCGCGCTCGACCGGCGCAATCATTTCGGTCGTTGCATGGTTGTCGCCGCGCAGCCAGATGTCGACCGGGAATTCCATTGGTTTCAGTTTAGAAGGGGAAAGGGGTTAGGGGGAAGGGGAAACGGGGCGGTTGTTGCGATCTTTGAACGGCCGTCGCGTAGAACATTGGCAAATCGGAGCGGCACTCTGCGTGCGTCTGGTGGCAGGCATGGCGAAGCTGACTTCGTATCGGAACGCTGCTACGGTCGAATGCTGAATGGCTCCTTGATCAATTCGCTCGAGCGCACTAACCCCTATTCCCTTCCCCCTATCCCCTTTTGAATATGAGATCCGCGGATCCGCCGTGCACGTCTTTGCCCATGGCGGTGAAGCCGCTCTGCTTCAGCATCTCGATGATGCGCTGCCCGCCCTTCGACTTCTCGCGCACCTCGAGATGGATCTGCCGCACCTCGGGACGGCGAAGCGTGCGTGACACGCCCGCGATGATCGCTTCGGCGGACCCCGGCGCGTCGATCTTGACGTAGTTGGGACACGGCAGGCCGTACTGCTCGACGAGCTGATCCGCCGACAACACCACCGCGGCCTGTTTCGTTTCGTACGGAAGGTCCTTGTGCCCGCGGAAGCTGAAGGACTTGCCGGGGCGGAACTGCGAGACCTCGAGCCGCGCGATCGCCGGCTCGCTGCCGAGGCCGACGAGCAGACAGTCGATCTGATCGAGCAGGCTGTTCGCCTCGCAGTTGGCCGACAGCAGGTAGTAGTTGACCGCTGCCGGCTCGAAGGCGATGACCTTTGTATCGGTGCCGAGCGCGGCGTAGAGCGAGAAGACGCCGATGCTGGCGCCGACATCCCAGAAGACGCTGCCCGGCTGAAAGCCGTCGATCCACTCGATGGTCGCGGGCTGCTTGGTGAGCAGCGACATCGCGCGCCCCGCGGAGGTCTTGCCGAGCAGCACGAACGAGAGCTTCCCCTTCGGCGTCTCGATCGGCAGCGTGGTTTCGACCATCCTCTGCGCGAAGTCGCTCTGCAGACGCGCGCGCGCCCGCGGCGAGAGCTTCTGCAGGCGGTACATCAGCAGGCCGAACTCCTTCTTGGCGAGCTCCTCCTCGACGTCCTCGGGATCCTGGTGGAGTTCTTCGACGAACTCGCTCATGTCATGCTTAGTCTATGCGGAAGCTGTTCGCGCTGGCGGCGGTGCTCGTGATCCCGCACGCTCTGTACGCGCAGACCACCGGCACTCTGGTCGTGACCGTCATCAGCATGGATGGCCCGGTCGCGCAGGCGGAGGTGACCGCCGGGCGGATGAAGGCGACGACAGGTCCTGATGGGACCGTCACGTTCTCGCTGGCGGCGGGGCGCATCGACGTCGTCGTGACGAAGGCAGACTTCGACCCTGGCGCGGCACAGGTGCAAATCCGCGCCGGCGTCGAATCGCGCCTGGAAGTCACCCTCGAGTCCGAATCCGAGCTCGAAGAAAACGTTGTCGTCTCGGCCACGCGCACCGATCAACGCATCGAGGACATTCCGCTGCGCGTCGAGGTCGTTCCGCCTGAAGAGGTCCAGGAGAAGACCAGCATGTCTCCGGGCGACGTGTCGATGCTGCTTGCCGAAACCAACGGTTTGCGCATCCAGACGACGTCGCCGGCGCTTGGCGGCGCCAGCCTTCGCATCCAGGGGTTGAGCGGCCGGTATTCGCAGATTCTCGCCGACGGTCTTCCGCTCTACGGCGCGCAATCGGGCTCGGTGGGCATTCTTCAGATCCCGCCGATGGACCTCGGACAGGTCGAGGTCATCAAAGGCGTCGCGTCGGCGCTGTACGGGATGTCGGCGATCGGTGGGGTCGTCAATCTCGTCTCGCGGCGACCCAAGGTGGCCGAGCATCAAGTCCTGGTGAACCGCACGTCGCACCGCGGCACCGACACCGCGCTCTGGTTCGCGCAGCCGGCGACCGAACATTGGAACTACAGCGTGCTGGGTGGCGCGCATTGGCAGGAGCGATCGGACCTCGATCATGACGGCTGGAGCGATCTACCGATGTTCCGGCGCACGCAGGTGCGTCCGCGAGTCGCGTGGGACAACGGCGCCGGCCGTTCCTTTTTCGCCACCGTCGGCGCGATGGATGAGGACCGCCGTGGGGGCGCGGGATTTCATCCCGAGAACCTCCTCACGCGCCAGTTCGACGGCGGCTTCGTCGGACGTATCCTGGTCGGCGGCGGCCGTGTCGTCTCCGTGCGCGGGAGCGCCGTGTCACAGCGGCACGATCACACCTTTGGCAGCGTCCTCGAGCGGTCGCGCGCGACCACTGCGTTCGGCGAAGCCTCGATGACCGGCACCGCACGCGCGAACACCTGGGTCATTGGCGGAGCGCTGCAGCGCGAGACGTTTCGGCCGCTCGACGTGCCTCGGTTCGAGTACGCGTACACCATTCCCGGTGTCTTCGCGCAGGACGACTACGCCGTTTCCCGCTGGCTGACGGCGTCGGCGAGCGCTCGCGTCGACCGCCATAGCGCCTTCGGGACGTTTTTCAGCCCCCGTCTGTCGCTGCTGCTCCGTCCGGCCGCCGAGTGGACCGTGCGCGTCTCCGGCGGCCGCGGGCACTTCGCGCCCTCGCCCTTCACCGAGGAAACGGATGCGACAGGACTCTCGGTGATCGCGCCGATGGCCGGCGTCCGGCCCGAGGATGCGACCAGCTTTTCAACCGACGTGACGTGGCGGAAGGCGCCGTTGGAGGTGACGGCAACGGTGTTTCGATCGAGCATCGATCGCGCGCAGGTATTCAGACCCCTGGCAGCCGGTCCCTACGCGGCACGCGTCATCAACGCCGAGACCCCGACGCGCACGGGCGGCGGCGAGCTCATTGCGAGGTATCACGAAGAAGAGCTCGACTTCATCGCCACCTACATGTATCTGCGATCCACGGAGGTGGACGAGCTCGGAGCGGGGCGGCGAGAGATTCCGCTGAACCCGCCGCATACGGCGACGTTCGATCTGCTCTGGAAATCGAAGGGAGGCAATTTCGGATTCGAGGGGTACTACACCGGCCGTCAGGCGCTCGAGGACAACCCGTACCGCTCGAGCGGGCGTCCCTACATCATCATCGGCCTGCTCTACTCGAAGCGGATCGGACCTGCCTTCGTCTACGTCAACGCTGAAGATGTCGGCGACGTCCGGCAGACCAAGTACGACCCGCTGCTGCGCCGCGCGCCGCTGCGCGACGGACGATGGGCGGTCGACGAGTGGGCGCCAATCGAAGGACGCGCGGTGAACGCGGGGCTACAGTTTCGCTTCTAGGTCCCGCGGCGACGTGACGGGCGCCTCGCACGTAAAGTTGCGGCAGATGTAGGCGGCCGGCTGATCGGACCGTTCAGCCATCGCCGCGGCCCACGGCAGCAGCTTCGCAACGCCGTCTGCATGTTCCGGCACGAGCGGAACGGTGATCGCGAACGGGAGATATCGCCGGCGCAGCACCTCGAGCAGCGAATCGCCCGAGACGACGACCTGCGACAGGCCCGCGTGATAGGCCGAGAGCGCCGCCATCATCATCGGCACGGTGCGCGCCCCCTGCTCGATCCGCGACGCGAACATCCCGATCGCGCGCTCGATGCTCTGCTCGAATGCCTGGTCATTGGTGAGGTGCGAGAGCGTCAGCAGGTTCATCACGCTGACGGACGTGGCCGAGGGCTCCGCGCCGTCGTAATCCTCCTTGAGCCGCAGCAGCACCGTGTGATCCCGGCCGGTCGTGCTGAACCATCCGCCTTCAACCGGGTCGCCAAAAAGGTCGTCCTGCCGGCGCTGGAGCATCAACGCCCATTCGAGCCAGCGCGCGTCGCCGTCGGCCTGGAACAGCTCCAGCAGGCCGAAGATCAGATAGGCATAGTCCTCCGCGTAGGCCTCGACGGCCGCATCGCCGCGGCGGTAGCGGCGCAGCAGCCTCTGCGTATCCGCATTCCAGAGATGCTTCCAGATGAAGAGCGCGGCGCGGCGCGCCGGCGTCAGGTAGCCGATGTCGATCACGCGGGAGGCGCGGGCAAAGGCGGCGATCATCAGGCCATTCCAGGCGGTCAGCACCTTGTCATCCAGATGCGGGCGCGGGCGCAGGGCCCGGCGCTCGAACAGCGTGACGCGCGCACGCGCGAGCGCCGCCTCGACCTCGTCGCGCGATTTCGCCGTCGCGGACATCACCTCATCGAGGCCGCGGGCAGTGTAGAGGAGATTGTTGTGGACGAACTCGTTCTGCGGATCGAACGGCGCGTTGCCGTCCGGCAGCACGCCGTAGCGGATGCGGAAGACGTCGGCATCCTCGCCGAGCAGCTCGTGGATTTCATCGTCCCGCCAGATGTAGAAGGCGCCCTCCATCTTGTGGGGTTTCGGATCATTGACCTGCTCGGGAGGAACGCTGTCGGCATCCTCCGCGGAATAGAAGCCGCCACGTTCGTCCGTCAGATCGCGCTCCACGTAGGCGAGCGTGTCGGCGGCCACGTCCGCGAAGAACCGATCGCCTGAGACCTGCGCCGCCTCCGCGTATGCGAGCACCAGCTGCGCCTGGTCGTAGAGCATCTTCTCGAAGTGCGGCACGCGCCAGTTGCCATCGACCGAATAGCGGTGGAAGCCGCCGCCGATGTGATCGCGCATCCCGCCAAGCGCCATCGCGCGCAGCGTGACGAGGACCATGTCGCGCGCGTCGGCGTTGCCGGTGCGCGCGTGCTCGCGAAGCAGAAACAGCAGCTCGGTCGGCCGCGGAAACTTCGGGGCGTCGCCGAAGCCGCCGCGCTGCGCGTCGAAGGACGCCGCACACTGCCGCACGCCCTCATCGAGCACGCCTGCGGGCGGCACGTCGCGCCGGCCACTGTCCTGCCCGAGCGCACGCAGCCGATCGGTGATCGACTCGGCGGACGTTTCGATCCGCCCGCGATCCTCCTCCCACGCGCGCGCAATCTCCTTCAGG
>QHWQ01000233.1 GCA_003222635.1 Acidobacteriota bacterium
CGGACACCGCCAAATTCGATCTCGTCAGACAACAGAAGCGCAGATACTGACGGCCACGAGGCATCACTTCGTGGCGTTCTTCGGCTCCGACTTGATGTTGTTCAACATGATCGGCTGGCTGGCGAAGTCTTCCAGCTCGATCACGTTGTTCTTCGCGGTAATCCTCGTCGCATAGGACAACGTGCCCTTACCGGTGCCGTCGCGATCCAGCTTCATCTGAATCACCGTGAACGGATAGTCGATCGATCGCGGGCGGTTGGTAGCCTCCCAGAAGCCGATGGGCCGGTCAGTCGCGATCACGATGGTGCGGCCGCCGTCCGCGTCCCGCTGCTGATCGGCGTAATGGAGATCGTAGCCGAGGGAATCCGGCGTCCGAATGCGTCCGACCGGCTTGGTCTTCTGCAGCTGTTTCAGCAGTTCGTCTGATCCTTTCTGCTGAAGCGCGGCGACCAGCTGCTCGCGCTCGGCGTTGGCGGACCATCGGTCCACCGTGATCTCCACGATCCGCTGTCCTGTGCCGTATTCCGGGCTCAGCGACACGGCGTTGGCGGTGAAGCGCTCGGCCGGTTGGTTCGTCTGCCCGTACGCGAACGAACAGACCAGCACGATGAGCGCGAATAAGAGAGTAGGTTGGCGTTTCATGAAGGGAATTTCATTCACGAAGGATGCCCGGCCAGCCTCGAGATGTAGGCACGCTCATCAGCGCCGAGCCACGGCGGTTCGCCTGCCGCCGCGTTCGCGCGCAGGTGGGCGGCAGACGAGGTCGCGGGAATCGCGACGTGACATCGTGTGTCGCTCAGAATCCACTTCAGCAACGCCTGCGGCCACGTTGTGATCCCGAACGGCGCCAACGGCGCCAGCGCCGCCTTGCTGACCTGCGAAAGCAGCGACCCTTCCGCGAAGGGACGCATGACGATGACGCCGAGCCCGAGATCAGCCGCAGCGGGAAGGATTTTCGACTCGACGGTTCGTTGTGCCGGGTTGTAGGGGATCTGGACCGCTTGCACGCGCGGATCGCGCATCGCCTGCAGCAGATCGTCATAGGCGCTCGCGCTGTAATGCGTCACGCCGATGATGCCGGCCGCTCCTTCCTCTTTCAGCCGCTGCAGTTGTTCGAGACGTTTGCGCCAGGCGACGATGTTGTGCACCTGGTACACGTCCACGCGCCCGCCGAAGCAGCTCAGCGCGTGGTCAATCTGCTGCTCGGCCTCGCCATCGTCCGATGCCCAGACCTTCGTCGCCACGATCGCACGATCGCGCCGGCCGTTCAGCGTCTGGCCGAGCACCTGCTCGGCCTCGCCGTACATCGGCGAGGAATCGAAGAACGTCGCGCCCGTCTCGAACGCCGCATCCGTGACGCGAACACGCGCATCCGCTTCCTTGCCGCGCACGTCGAAGGTCTTCCACGTGCCCATCCCGATCACCGGGACCTCGAGCGCGGTGTTTCCAAACGCGCGTCGTTCCATTACGTGCCATCGACCTCGAGGAGCAACGGAAAGTGATCCGAAGCGCGTGCCACGTCCGGCGCCTTCACGATCTCGCACCGGCGGACGTGCGGGGCGAACGCACCAGGCACGAACGCGTAGTCGAGCCGCACGTGCGGATCAGGTGTCGGCAGCGTACACCCGACATCGTCGGGATGCAGCTGGCGGAACGAGTCGATGTATCCGGCCGAGAGGACGGTCGCGATCGTCCGCCACCTGATGTGACCGCCGCTCAACCAGACGAGCGCGCGCAGACGCCGCGGCAGGCGCCGCGGATCGAAGATGTCGCCTGGGGCGACCGTGTTGAAGTCGCCGATCAGCACGTGCGGTCCCTGCTGATGCTGCGCCACATTGCGCAGCAGGGCGCGCAGCTCCAGCAGGCGGCGGCGCTCGGTCCACGCCGCATGTACGGCGCTCAGATGGACGCCGAACACGCGCCAGCTCGTGTCCGCCGGGACGATCTCGAGAAATGCATGGCGTGAGATCGCGGGACGCCGCGCGGCGAACGAGGCAACAGGCCGGCGGCTCATGAACGCGAGCGACTTCCCCGCACGCGACGCCCATTGGCTCATGCCCGTGTCATGGGCGAGGCGCTCGACCACATCCGGCCTCGTCGCTTCCTCGAGCACGACGATGTCGGGGGAAACGCTGCGAATGACCGCGGCAATCGGCTCTTCGCGGCCCGCGCCGCCGCGGCGGATGTTGTACGAGAGGATGCGAAACGCCGCCACTACGACTTTTCGATCAACGTCAAGTAAGGCTGGTCGAGCAGATCGCCGCGAAACCGAATCACCACATCACGCGAGGCCTGAATATTGACCGGCCGGCCCGTCAGCACCATCAGCGCCTCCCGCAGTGGAATCAGCGACGGCGCGATATCCGGATCCTCCTCCGAAACGGGGCGCGAGTGAATGCCGGGCACGAAAAAACCTGTCGGCTTGAACAGGGCCACCGCCTCGTCGCCGACGAGCGTCAAATCGAGATCGCTCGTGCCCGGCCCATCTGAATCGAACGGCGCGCCATCCTTCCAGCGAAAGCCGGTCAACGCGCTGCCCCGCAGCACGACCCGCGTCCCATCAGGGATTTCCTCTCGAATCAGGCGGACGAACCGGTCGAAGCGCTCCTCGTCGCCGCCGAAGGCGAGCCGCAGCACGTTGGCGCGCTTCTCCTCTTCGGTGAGCCCGCCCTGGATCGCCTCCTCCGCCATCAGTTTGGAATTCTCCCGACCTTTTGTGTAAGCTCAGGCGCAATGGCTTTCATCATCACCGACCCGTGCATCACGACCAAGGACACCGCGTGCGTGGACGTCTGCCCGGTGGACTGCATCCACCCGCGGAAGGACGAACCCGAGTTCGAGCAGTCGCCAATGCTCTTCATCCATCCGGAAGAGTGCATCGACTGCGGCGCGTGCGTCCCCGCGTGTCCCGTGTCCGCCATCTACGACAGTCCGGACGCGACGCCGGCGAGCCAGCAGGATCTCGTCGACGCCAACGCGAAGTACCGCGCGGGCGATGCGGGGGCGTTCGCGGAAGTGCAGAACATCGTCAACGCGCACATCTCGGCGCATCCGGAGCTGATGAACATTCCGGGAACCGAGCGCGCCGCGGCGCATCAGAGCTAGTCCGGTTGGTCCGGCTGAAGCCGGACACTACCTCACGCGCTTGCGCACCACGTCGCCGGCGAGGATGGTCCACGCCATCCAGAATCCGCCGGCGGCGGCCGCCAGAAACAGCGCCATCGCGATCCACGGATAGCCGAAGATCGTGAGCGTGGTCGGCACGCGCATCAGCATCGCGGCGCCGACGATGAGCGCGGCGAGCACGAGCCCGAGCGCGATGCGGTTGGCGACCTTCTGCAGGCCGTCGATGATCGATCCCTGATCGATCACTTCCACCTTGAACCGCAGGTCGTTGGCGGCGAGCGCCTCGACGATCTTGTTGACGCGGCCGGGCAGCCGCTCCGCGAATTCGCGGATGTCCAACGCCGCGGAGAAGATGTTGGCGGGCGTCGCGCTCTTCAGCATGCGGCGCCGCATCACGGACGAGGCGTGCCGGCGCAGCGCGGCATTGACGTCGAACTCGGGAACGAGGACACGCCCGACTTCGTCGAGGTGCAGCAGGGTCTTCCCCAGCAGCGTCAGCTCGGGCGGAATCTTCAATCCGTGCTCCGCGCCGCAGCGCGACATCTCCAGCATCACCCGTCCAACGTTCATCTCGCGCATCGTCGTACGCTGAAAGCGGCCGACGAGATCGATGATCGCGCGGTGGATGTCGGATTCGTTGAAGTCTTCACGCCGCTCGGCGACCACGCACAGCACGTTGGCGGCATCGTCGCCGCGCCCCTCTCCGATCGCGAGAATCAGCTTGAACAGCTGCTCCTGCGTCGTCGCCGAGATGCGGCCGATCATGCCGAGGTCGATCAGCGCGATGCGGTGATCGGGCGTCAGCAGCACGTTGCCCGGATGCGGATCCGCGTGGAAGACGCCGTCGATCAGAATCTGCTGCAGGTAGGCGCGGAAGAAATCGTCGGCGAGCTGTTCGCCGTTGACCTCGGTCCACTCGACGCGGCTGACCGCGGTGATCTTGGTGCCGCCGACGTAGTCCATCGTGAGCACGCGTGCGGTCGTGTAGTCGTCCACGGGAAGGGGAACCACGATGTGCTCGAAGTCGCGGAGCTGATGGGCGACGGTGACGAGGTTGCGCGCCTCTTCGCGGTAATCGAGCTCG
>QHWQ01000234.1 GCA_003222635.1 Acidobacteriota bacterium
ATTCGCGGTCACTCGACCGCCAGGACGATAACGGCGACAGCGACACGGGCGAGAACCACTGCCTTCGCGCAGGGACTCGCCACGAACCTGACAAATCCCAAAGTGGCGGTGTTCTACGTCACGTTTCTCCCGCAATTCGTCGCGCCCGATCGCAACGTCCTGACGCAGTCGGTCTTCCTTGCTTTCATGCACGTCGTTATGGGCCTGATCTGGCTGCCGCTCTATGCGCGCTTCATCGATCGCATGGCGGCGGTCCTGCTCACCGATCGCGTCAGGCGCCGCATCGAAGCCGTTACCGGCGCCGTGCTGATGGCGCTCGGCATCCGCCTCGCCCTCGCGCGGCGCTAACCGGAAAATCAGGGAAGCAGGTCGGCGGCGGACACAACTCCGCCGAAGGACAACGGGATTGACTCGGTACGGGTCACGCGATTTGGTCTGGCGTACGACCATCCGAATCGCGCGGACGAGTCTTCCGTAGGGTCGCGATAGATCTCCACGACCGATTCGACGAGATTGATAATCCAATACTCGGCGACGCGCTCGCGCGCGTAAAGACTGCCTTTCACGCGCCGATCGAAGGCGAGCGTCGAATCGGAGACCTCGATGATCAACAGCGCGGACCGAGGGTGCGCGTCGCGATAGTCCCGTATCGATCCGCGAATGACGGCGACGTCCGGCTCGGGTTCCGAGTCGTCGCCCATAGCCAAAGGAAGCTGGCTGCGGACGTGCATGTTCGGCGCGAGCACGGCGCGCAGCGCTTCGTTCGCGAGCGACACGGCGGTGGCGTGTGGGCTTTTCTGCGGCGTCACGGTCAGGATCTCTCGGCCAATGAGCTCGACCCGGTCGTTCTCCGTCAGAACTCCCGCCTCGGTCATCCGGTCGTATTCCTGCCGTGTCCAGCGCCGCTCGTGCATTGCACTCATTTTGCGCGATTGAGGACGACGGACAACATTAAGATTTCTGCACCGGCGAACCCGTTGAATCCACGCATTCCCGAACCCGCGAACCTCCGAACCCGCGAACCGCGAACCCACGTCGCCCGCGGCCATCCCTCCTTCTGGAAGATCAACCTTGCCGTCTTCTCGGCGGGTTTCTCCGTCTTCCTGCTGATGTATGCGGTGCAGCCGCTGCTGCCGATCTTCACGCGCGAGTTCCGCATCAACGCGGCAACCAGCAGCCTCGCGCTGTCGCTGACGACCGGCTGTCTCGCGGTGTCGATGCTGGCCATCGGCGCGCTGGCGGAAGGCTGGTCGCGCAAACCGCTGATGGCGCTGTCGCTGCTCGCCGCGGGGCTCCTCACGCTGCTCTCCTCCGTCGTCCGCGAGTGGCCGATGTTCCTGCTCATTCGTGCCATCGAGGGCGTGGCCATCGCGGGTCTGCCGGCGATCGCGATGGCGTACCTCGGCGAGGAGATTCATCCGGACGATGTTGGTGTGTCGATGGGGCTGTACGTCGGCAGCGGCGCGCTCGGCGGGATGACGGGCCGGCTGCTGACCGGCCTGATGACCGATGTCTTCTCCTGGCGTCCGACACTGGCCGCCATCGGCGTGCTCGGCGTTGTCGCGGCGGCGATCTTTTCGGTAAGCCTTCCCGCGTCCGCGCGCTTCCAGCCGCGCTCGCTTTCCCTGCGCACGCTGCTCGGCATCTACATGTCGCATCTGCGCGATCCGGTGATCCTCGCGCTGATGGTCGAAGCGGGCATCGTCCTCGGCACGCTGGTCACGGTCTACAACTACAGCTCGTTTCGCCTGCTCGCGCCGCCGTATCAACTGAGTCAGACGGCGGTCGGATCGGTCTTCGGCCTGTACGTCTTCGGGTTCTTCAGCTCCTCGCTGATGGGATTTCTGTCGCATCGGTTCGGGCGTCCCGTGCTGCTGCGCGTCGGTCTGGCGACGATGGTGCTCGGCGTTGGCGCGACGCTGCTTCGTCCGCTGCCGTTGGTCGTCATCGGCATTGCGCTGGTGACGATCGGATTTTTCGCATCGCATTCGGTGGCCAGCAGCTGGGTGGGATTGCGTGCGCATGAGGGGAAGGCACAGGCCTCCGCGCTGTATCTCTTCTTCTATTACATGGGCGCGAGCACCGCGGGAACGGCCGGCGGGTTCTTCTGGACGGCGTACGCGTGGAGCGGCGTCGCCGCGTTTCTGTTCGCGATGCTGGCTGCCGCCTTCGCAATCGCGCGCGCGGCGCTTACCCGCGAGGCAGCATGATGCGGAACGTGCTGCCCTGATCGTCGCTGCGCTCGAGCGTCAGCGTGCCGCCCCCGGTCTCCACCGCGGACTTCGAGATCGACAGCCCGAGGCCGGTGCCGGTTGTGTCCGCGGCCCCGGTCCCACGATAGAAACGATCGAAGACGTGAGCGCGGGCGCTCTCGGGAATGCCGGGACCGCGATCGATCACATCTATGACCGCCTTGCTGTGCGACTCGCCGAGGCGAATGACGATCGCGCTGGCCGCCGGCGCGAACTTGATCGCATTGTCCACGAGGTTGATGAGCGCCTGACGGAGCATCAGGCGGTCGCCGAGCCCGCGCGGCGCGCCGTGCGCCTCGACGACGACCTGCTGCGACTTTTCTTCCGCCAGCACGGCGAGATCCGCGACGACGCTGTCGGCGAGATCCTTGAGATCGATCGATTCGATCGCGAGCCGCGCGTGGCCGGTTTCCGCGCGCGACAGCGTCAGCAGCCGATCGACGAGCACCGCGAGGCGATCGACCTCCTCGAGCATGCTGCCGATGATGGCGCGGTATCCCCCTTCGTCCCGAGGTCCGCCGCGCAAGCCCACCTCACCGACGCTGCGAATGGCGGTGAGCGGCGTGCGCAGCTCGTGCGACACGTCGGCGGTGAAGCGGCGCATCTTCTCGAACGATTCCTCCGCCGGCGCGAGCGCCCGGCCGGCGAGCAGATAGCCGCCGAAGCCGGCGGTCGCGACCGCCAGCGGCAGGCCGAGCAGCAGAATCAACGCGACGGTGCGAATCTGCTCGCGCATCGCCTGCTCCGAGCGGCCAACCTGAATCACCACCGGCCCGCCCTCGATCTCGCCGCGGCGGCTGAGGACGCGCAGCGCGACGCCGTCCGTGGGGACGCGCACAATCACATCGTCCGGAAGATTCGCGAGGTTCATTCCCACATCCGGCTGTCCGAGCGCGACGTCGTTGCGAAACAGGAGCTTCCCCTCGGCGCTCCACACCTGCAGCCACGGGTGCTCCTCGATCACCTCCTCGCCGTTCCAGGTGATGCCGCCCTCCGGCGTCTGCTCCACCATGACGGTGGCCCACTGGAAGTCGGCGCGCAGCTGCTGATCGAGCAGCTGCGACGCGCTGCCGCCGACGTAGGCGAGGATGGCGCCGGCGTAGACGCCGAGGACGAGCGTCATGGCGGCGACGTACCACAGCGTGAGCTGCACGCGCACGCTGTGCGATCGCCACCAGCGCCTCACGGCTCGCCCTCGCGCAGCATGAAGCCGACGCCGCGGACGGTGTGGATCAATTTCACGGGCCGATCGACATCGACTTTGCGGCGCAGGCGCGCGATGTGGACGTCGATGACGTTGTCGAGGGGCGTGGTGCGCGCCGTTTCCTTCCAGACGTCGCGCGTCAGCGTTTCGCGCGAGACGACCTGGCCTTCGTAGCGCATCAGGTACTCGAGCAGCTCGAACTCGCGCACGGTCAACTCCACGGGCTGTCCGCCGCGTGTGACCTTGCGCGTGATCAGATCCATCGTCAGGTCGCCGACGCCAAGACGCGGCGTCTCGGACGCGCCGCGCCGCATCAACGCACGGATGCGCGCCAGCAGCTCCGCGAAGGCGAACGGTTTGATCAGGTAGTCGTCGGCGCCGCTGTCGAGACCCGCGACACGGTCCTGCAGCGTGTCGCGCGCGGTCAGCACGAGCACGGGTGTCTTGATGCCTTTGCTTCGCAGCGTGGTCAGGATCTGCAGGCCGTCGCGGCCGGGCAGCCCGAGATCGAGCAGGATCAGGTCGAACGCCTCGGTCGTCATCCGGAAGAAGGCATCCTCCCCCGTGCGTTCGACGACCACGTCGTAGCGTTCGCCTTCGAGCCCTTCCTGCAGGGCGTTGGCGACTTTCTGTTCGTCTTCGACGACGAGCACTTTCATGCTTGTCGTCGATTGTAGGTCAGGTTACTCGGCCGTCTTCGCGTAGGTGACGGTCATGACCTGCTTGCCGCGCGGCGTGTCCATCTCGCTGCGCACGGTCATCACCTGTCCGTCCGCGCTGAGGCTCCGCACCTCGCGACTCTTCATCTCGACGTTGCCGCGCTGCGTCGCCATCGATCGCGTGATGTCGGTGAC
>QHWQ01000235.1 GCA_003222635.1 Acidobacteriota bacterium
CTTGCGTCGTGGGCCTCGCGGAAGGTTGCATGGACGGTCTGATCACGTTTTTCGCCTCGCACTATGCGCTGCGAGCGGAAGCCGTGCTGACGCGAGGTGGACTCGCCGCGAAGCTGATTGCCGGTCCGCGAGATCTGAGCCCCAACTGCGGCGTGGCGCTCCGCTTCGAGTACGCGCATCGCGAGCAGGCGCTCGCGCTGCTCGATGCCCAGCGCGTGCGGATCGACGGCGTGCACAGGTTCGTACCCCGGACCGACGCCTGGAAGATCGGGTCGGAGGTCATTTCTAGAGGACACACTGTCTCCGATGGCGACGGTAGTTGATTCGATTGCTCCGAGTCGCAGTGTCCGCCGCCGTGTTCGCATCACGGCGACGATGACCGGCATCGTCGGTGGGCTGCTGGCCGTGATTGCGGGTTCTCTGTTCGAGGTGCGGCCGCCGGATGCGTACGGGCTCTGCATGGCCTGTCATGCGCGCGACCTCGTGGACTGGACGATCAATGCCGCTGCCGGCACACAGCTGACGGTCGCGCCAGCGTCGCTCGTCTTTCCCGTGCTCACTCCGATTGGCGTACTGCTCGGCGCGTTGATGGCCGCGCGCACGAGCGGCGAGTTCCGGTGGCAGCAGCCGGAGCATCCGCTGAAGACGTTTCTCTACGGCATTCTCGTGATGAACTGTGCGCTGCTCGCGGGGGGCTGCTCGATTCGCCTTCTGCTGCGAACGTCGGCCGGCGAGCCTGCGGGCATGATCGGGTTCGGCGCGCTCGCGGCCGGTGTGATCGTGGCCACACAATGGCTGCGATGGAGGGCCACGCGGTGATGGCAGCCATCGCGACGCTCGTAGCGGGCGTTGTGCTGGGCTATCTTGGCCAGCGCTCGCGCATGTGCTTCGTTGGCGGCATCCGCGATTTCATGCTCGTGCGCGACCGGTATCTGCTTCGAGGGCTGATCGCGTTCGGCGTGACCGCGTGGCTGGCGTTCCCGCTGATGACGGCGATCGGCGCGCCCGGCGTCGGGCCATTCGGCGCTTCCGATGTCGTAACGGTGATCCTTACGGCATGCGGCGGGTTCGGGGTCGGGTACATCTCCACGCTCGCCAACGGCTGTCCGTTCCGTCAACACGTGCTTGCGGCGCAAGGTGTCATCAGCTCGGCGGCATACCTGGCGGGATTCCTTGCCGGCGCGTTGATTTTTCATGCGTGGGCGGCCCCGTTGCTGCTCCGTCTGTTGCCAGCGTGGGGTTGATGGTTCACAAGGGATTCATCTTTTTCATCGTGACGTTGGTGCTTGCTGCCGCTTCGCTTCATGCCTATCCGAAGGGCGCGCCGCCCGGAGTCACCGGAGGCTTCGGCGAGGGGACGTGCAACGAGTGCCACGACAGCTACGCACTCAATGCCGGCCGCACCGCAGGCCTTGGCGATCTCGTCGTGACCGGCTTCCCGAAAGAGTACAAGCCGGGTGAGACGTATTCGATCAAGGTGGAGATCACGCACCAGCAGGATCCGGGCGCGTGGGGCTTCCAGCTTGCGGCGCGCGCGAAGGAGACGCACGCCCAGGCCGGGATGCTCAAGCCGACCAACGCGAACACGCAGATTCTGTCGCTGCAGAACATCGACTACATTACGCACACCGCGGACGGGACCTTCTCGAACGTGTTCGAGTTCAACTGGGTGGCACCCCCCACGGCGGTCGGCGAGGTCGTCGTGAACGCCGCCGGCAATGCCGCCAACGGCGACGCCTCTCCGCTCGGCGACTACATCTACGCGACGAGCCTGTCCGTCGCGTCGCCATCGCACTAACCAAGGAGCGCAGAGATGACACGCACAGCCCGATACGTCAGCGTTCTCGTTCTCGCCACTGTCGGCGGCGCCGCGCTGTGGGCGTGGAGCATCGGAGTCAAGCACGACGGATCGGTCGTTCTTGCGCAGCAGGCGACGTGGGCCACGCCGGAGGCGCAGCGGCTCGGCGTGCGGCTCGTGGAGACACGCGATCCCAACGGGTCGGCGGCCTACACGGCGCAGCCCGGCGACCTGCTGTTCTTCACCAACTCCGGCACCGGTTACGCGGCGCCGAACCCGAAGAACTCGGTCGTGGTCATCAACGCGAAAACCAGGAAGCCGATCGCGATGTCGGACATCGATGCCGCGTACTCCGAGAAACTGAGCAGCCACGGCATCGGCCTCTCGCCGGATGCGAAGTACACGTATCTGCCGAGCATGACGAGCATCGGCGCCGCGGAAGGCACGACGCGCGAATACACGCTGGTGCTCGACACGCGGACCCTGAAGCTCTATCAGGTGCTGGCCACCGGCGGCACGCCGCACCATGTCAAGGCGTTCCGCGACGGCAACGGCCGGCAGCTCGTGCTGGTCGAGCACTTCAACTGGAACACCGCAAACTCCGCGGGCAAGGGGTGGTTCGTCATCGACCCGAAGGACGACAACAAGGTGGTCGCCGGGATGACGACGAACGACCTTCACGGCAACTGCTATTCCGGATTCACGACGCCCGATGGCAAATACCTCTATTGCACCGTTCCGCCGCCGAACCGCAACGAGCTCGGACGCGAGATCGACGGCTGGCTGGCGAAGATCGACACGTCGACGTGGAAGACGGTGCAGTCGATCCCGATGCATCACTATCCGCTCTGGACCGTGTTCTCGCTCGACGGCAAATGGGCATGGGTCACCAACTCCGAAGACAACTCGGTGCTGAAGGTGCAACGCGGACTTGGACCGCGCGATCGCGACAAGGTGGTCGCGGAGGTGAAAACCGGCGGCGGCCCGTACGGCATGCGGTTGAGCCTTGACGGAAAGGAACTGTGGGTCGCCGACAAGGGCGAAGGCGGACCCGCGGGAAAAACGATCACGATCATCGACACCGAGAAGGACTCGGTCGTCAGCACTGTGCAGACCGACTGCCTGCGCAACGACCACATCATCCTCTCGCCCGACGGCTCCGAGATGTGGGCCACGTGCAACGAGTCGCACGACGTCGTCGTGCTCGACGCGAAGACGCACGCGATGAAGTCGCGCATCCCGATGCCGAACGGCGGCGACAGCCACGGCGGTGTCTTCGTCTCGTACGCGCGCAGCGGCAACGGCGTGAGCGCCGAAGTCGTCTCCGATCAGAACGGACTGCTCGGCTCGGCGCTCGATGCCGCGCTGAAAGGGATGCCATGGACGCCGCCGTCGGCACGCTGACGCCCCCGGCGGATTTGCGGTGGATCCGCGCGGTCGTGCTGACGCTGATCGGTCTGCTCGCCGCCTGGTCGTGGCTGTTCGTCGTCTCGAAGTGGGGACCGGCGAATCGCATCGACATCCTCACGTTCAAAGCGGGGCTGACATCGAAGGTGATGCGCACGCTGCTGCGCGATGGCCAGGGCACCGGCCATCACAGCCACACCTCCGCGATGATCTCCGGCATCTACGCGACGCCGACCTATTTCACGATGACCGAGCAGTCGCGCCTCGCCGCGAAGTATCAGCCGGACCGTTTCGCGGTCTTCTATGTCTTCGAGGATATCCACGCCGGCGAGCTGCCGCGGACGCCTCCGATGATGATGCTCCGGACGGACGATGGCCATCAGCTGATGCCGGTCGATCGCGAGCTGCTGACCGACTCGTTTCATCATCGGGCGAGCATCGTGCGTTTCCCGGTGCCGGCCACCGACGGGTCGACGCTCCATCTGGTCGTGCACGACATGACCGCGCATCTCGAGCAGTCGATGGAGTGGAAGCTGCCGATCGTCTACCCGAAGGATCTGCAGCAGGAGGATGTGCTGTCGCTGCCGACGCTGTTTGCGCTGCTGGCTGGTCTCCTGGCGGTGCTGTCGCCGTGCCTCCTGCAGCTCACCGTGTACTACACGTTCGCGCTGGCTGGCGTCAGCATGCAGAGCCGCGCGATCGATCCTGCGGCGGCGCGCTCGCGTATCCTCCGCACGGCGCTCTGCTTCATCGCGGGGTTCACGATCGTCTTCACGGCGAGCGGCGCGCTTGCCGGACTCGCCGGTGAGCGTCTGCAGGCATCGGGGTTGATGGAGTCCTGGAACCGTCCGTTGTCGATTGCCGCGGGGATCGGCATCCTGCTGGTCGGGGTCTGGATGGCCGCCAGCACGGGTGCTCCGGCGGTCTGCCGGCTGCCGCTCCTGCGGACGCTCGGGACGGGGAAGCGGTGGCTCGAGGCAGTGAAGATGATGTTCCTCGGCTCCGCGTTTGCCGTCGGATGCTCGACCTGCTT
>QHWQ01000017.1 GCA_003222635.1 Acidobacteriota bacterium
GCCCGACGGCGGAGGCCGACGCGCGCATTGTCGCGATGAACTACCGGCTCACGTCGCGTCCGACCGCGAAGCTGTGGCTGAACGGGCAGTTCAAGTCCTACAACTACGACAACCGTACGCCGCGCTTCCTCGAGGCGCAGTACGTCGGTCTCGACAGCAGCATCGTTACGTCCGCGACCGGTGGCAGCGAGCCGTTCGGATACGTCAGGCACTTCATCGACCTCGATGCCTCGTACTCGCCGCTGACGTTTGCGGCGGTCCGTCTTGGCTATGGGCGCGAGCATGATGACCGTACCTTCCGGCACTTCGAAGCGACCACCGAACACACCATGCGCGCGGCGCTCGACAGCACCGGCCTGACGTGGGGATCGATGCGTCTCCAGTACGAGCACGCCGAGCGGACGGGGCAGGGGCTCGACGAGGAAGTGTTCAGCGACATCGGCGAGCAGGTATCGCTGCGGCAGTTCGACATCTCCGATCGGCGGCGCGATCGGCTGATGGCGCTCGTGCAGGTTGTTCCCATCGCGCCGCTTGGCTTCAGCGCGTCGGCGGGCGTAGGTCAGGAGCACCGCCCGGATGCATCGTTCGGCCTTCAGGACAACGACCTTCGGACGTTCAGCATCGGCATCGACGCCACCCGGAAGGACGCCCTCGTGCTGGGTACCGAGTATTCCTTCGAGCACTACGGCACGCTGCAGCGCTCGAGGCAGGCGAATCCCGGCCCGCAGTTCGACGATCCGACACGCGACTGGTCGACGGACATGAACGAGAACGTGCACACGGTCACGTCGAGCCTCGATCTGCCGCACGTGGCCCGGCGCACGGCCGCGCGCATAGCCTACGACTACGTCCACGCGAACGCGCGGTATTTGTACCTGCTGCCCGCCAACACGACGCTGGTCCGCCCGCAGCCGCTGGCGCCGGTGCGCAACACGATGCAGCGCGCGACCGCCGACGTCCGCTACTCGCTGTCGCAGCAGCTCGGTCTCGGCGCCGGCTACTGGTACGACAGCTACGACGCCCAGGATTTCGCGCGCTCGCCGGGCACGCTCGACAGCCCGTTCTTCCCGGCGCTCATCAACCTGATGTACCTGAATCGGCCGTACCGAGCGCACACGGCGTCGATACGGCTCATCTACAACTGGTAGCGACGCGACGCCTCGTCTGCGACGCTCACCCGGCGTACCGTCAGCACGGGACAAGGTGCCGTACGCACGACCTGCTCGGCGACGCTTCCCATCAGCAGATGCGCGAGGCCGGTGCGGCCACCGGTCCCCATCACAATCAAGCTCGTGCCCGTCGCCGCCGCATAGTCGATGATCGATGCGGCGGGCCGACCCATGACGGCGTCAGCGTGCGCGTGATAGCGCGAGCGATCGACGAGGTTCATCAGGCGATCCAGGTGCTTGCGCGCGTCTTCGAGCAGCCAGATACGGATGTCCTCGGTCGACGGCGCGAAACGCAGCGAACGTGCCAGCAGCGAGCTTGAAGTTCCGGGAAGCGCACATGCGAAACGATTCGCGCGCGGCCGCTGCGGGGAATTTCCCGGGCGTGCCGCGTGATCTTTCGCGCCGGCGCGACGCGCATTTTCAGTTTTGGCCAACGGTAGCGTCCGCCTTCAGGCGGACCGTTGCGGTACGGATGTTAATGCAGGGCGGGCACACCCAGGAGGTACCGCCTATGTTCCGCCGCTTTGCGCTTCTCGGTTTCATGCTGCTCCTGGCCGTCGCCGTACGGCCGGCCTCCGGCGACGAACGCCTGCAGGCCATCATGCGGACCAAGCTGTCGAACACCCAGTCGCTGCTCAAAGCAATCGTGACGACGGATTACAAGGAGATCGATCGCGCCGCGGACGCCCTGAGAAGCATCAACGAGATGGAAATCGTGTCGTGGCAGACCTCGCCCAAGCGCGAGTACACGCGGCAGGCGATGCTGTTCATGACGGCGGTCGATGACCTGCGCGATGCCTCGAAGCGCCACGATATCGAAGGGGTCGGCGCCGCGTACTCGACGCTGGTCACCACCTGCGTCCACTGCCATGCGTTCGTGCGCGACGCCCGCTCCGTGTCGCTGAGGCTGCCGCCGTCGCCGTCGACCTGACGAGCGCCGGCGCCGCGCGAGAAACGGTTTCGGCCAGCTGTGCCGCTCGTGTAGCATTTCGGCATGAGCGCAGTCGTGGAGGCGCCTCCGTCCAGGCGTATCAAGGAGCTCGAGGTCATGGTGGCCGACGTCGTCGTCGAGACGCCGGATACCAGTACGCTCGTCTTCTTCACGGGCAACGACCATCTCGAATACAAGGCGGGGCACTTCCTCACGATCGATCCGCACCAGTTCGAATCGCTCAACCGGTTTACCGAGTTCCTCGACCGCTGCTGTCGCCGATGCTCGTCAAGCGGACGGTGCGCGGCATGCGGCTGATGGTGACCGGTTTCACCGGCCCGTACACGCTTCCGGCAGACATCGAGTCGCAGACCGATCACATCGTCCACATCTGCGCGGGCTCCGGGAGCGTGCCGAACTTCTCGATGCTGAAGTACGCGCTCGACTACTACCCGCGGCTGCGGCACACCTTTATCTATTCGAACAAGACCTGGAGCGACGTGATCTTCCGCGACGCGCTGGCCGAGCTGGAGCGCACGCATGCCGAGCGCCTGCGCGTCGTGCACACGCTGACGAGAGAGCCGGACGTCACCGTGTGCGGGCCCCTCGTACGAAAGGGGCGGATCAACGCCGCGCTGATTCGCGAGGTCGTGCCCGATCTCGAGACCTGCATCGTCTACGTCTGTGGTCCGGGCATCTCGAAATGGGATCGAGAGGCGGCGAAAGAGAAGGGCGAGGCGCCGACGCCGCGTTTCCTGGAAACCGTGCTGACCGACCTGCTGTCGATCAGCGTGGCGAACTCGCGCATCAAGAGGGAGTCGTATGGCTAGACATGTTGCGGCATGGTGTGTGGCGATCGTTCTCGGCGCGTCAACGGCGCACGCGGCCGACATCAAGGTCCTCGCCTCGAACGGCGTCAAAGCGGCGGTCGAGGCGCTGAAGCCGCAGCTCGAGAAGGCGAGCGGCAGCACGCTGTCGATCGAATTCAGTACCACCGCCACGCTGAGCGAGCGGATCGAGAAGGGCGAGCCGTTCGACGTTGCGATCCTCACCGACGATGCGATGGCGGCGCTCGCGAAGGCGGGGAAGGTCGCACCAACGCAGACGAAGCTGGCGCGCGTCGGCATCGGCGTCGGGTACCGAAAGGGCGCAGCGAAACCGGACGTGCGCACCGCTGCCGCGATCAAGCAGGCGCTGCTGAACGCCAGGTCCATCGCATACACGGGCAACGGCGCGAGTCGTCCAGCGATCGACACGATGCTGCAGCGGCTCGGCATCGCGAAGCAGATGCAGGCGAAGTCGCATCTGACCGCGGCGGGCGCTGCGCCGGCCTCGGTTGCGAAAGGTGAATCCGATCTCGTGATGACGTTGATCAGCGAGATCCTTCCCGAGCCGGGCGTCGAGCTCGCGGGACCACTGCCATCCGACTTCCAGACCTATCTCGTGTTCTCCGCGGCGCCGTCGCCGAAGGCGTCGACTAACGGAAACGTGCTGTCGCTGATCAAATTTCTCAAGACGCCGGCCGTGGCGTCGACGTACAGCGCGAAAGGAATGGAAGTAACGCAATAAGACTCGAACGACAGCGTGAAATCGCGAGCACGATCGACGGAATTCGGAGCGCGCCCACAATCCTGCAATAGCTCACACTCGCTTTTGGTGTAAGACACGCGATTTCTCGCGGGTTGCCGGGCTGGCACGCCGCATGATGCTCGCGCGGCGTATGGAAACAGCCAGCGCGCGTGTTCACGATCCGCGGCAGGCGATCTTCAAGGACGGACTTGGCACCCGGCACCGCCGTGATGCCAACGACGGGCCATGCGAGGTCCTCGTCCTGCGCGACGCCTTCGCGCCGATCCCGTCGTTCGAGTTCCTCGTCCGTGAACGGGTCAACCGCCTCGCGCACGTGCGCAGCGAGCACTTCGCGCGCGTGTATGACGTCGAGCACGTCGGCGAAGGCGCGAAGATCGCGCTCGTCTCGCGGAGTGTTCCCGGCGTCCGGCTGTCGCGCATGCTCGCCGGCGCGGAGCAGAACCTGCTGCCGCTCGACGTCGAGTCGGCCTTCTGCCTCATTCATCAGATCCTCACCGGCATGGCGGAGCTGCACGAGGACGCGCCCGACGCGTGCGACGGCACGCTGGCCGCCGAGCGCATCATCGTCGGGTCCACCGGCGCGGTGACGATCGTCGAGCACGTGCTCGGCGCGGCGATGGCGCAGCTCCGCTATCCGCCGGAGCGGTACTGGAAAGAGCTGCGCGTCACGCTGCCGATAGCGGTCAACGCGCCGATGCTCGATCGGCGCGCCGACATGGCGGCGATCGGCATGATCGCGCTCGCGCTGCTGCTCGGACGCCCCATCGCGGACGACGAATATCCGGGAGAGGTGGCGTCGCTCGCCAACGGAAGCTTCGGGCTGGGCGGCGGGTTCGACCCGTTTCCCGACTGGCTGCGTGAGTGGCTGTCGCAGGCGCTGTCGCTCGAGCCGACGCGATGGTTCGCGTCGGCCGTCGAAGCGCGCCACGCGTTCGAGATCGGACTCAAGGCGGGCGATCAGGACGCCTCGCGCGCGACGCTCGAAGCGTTCCTGCGCGAGTACTCGAAGTTCGATCCAATCGAAGCGGCCAGGCCCGAGCCTGTGAAAGCGAAGTCGGAACCCGTGCGCATCAAGCCGGAGCCGCCGACACCGATCGCCATCGTGATTCCGCCCGTGCCGGTGCCGGCTCCGCCGCCGATGCCGGAGCCCGAACCGCACATCGAACTCATGCCGATGGGCGCGTCGCTGAAGGTGGACGAGCCTAAGCCCAAGCCCGTGGTTGCGGCGCCGCCCAAGCCACGCGTCACCCCGCCGCCCCGATTGATCAGCGATGAGGAGGCTGAGATGCCGCAGACAGCCGTGCCCCAGCGGAATGCGCGCGCACAGTCGAGCGTCTGGCCGCGATTGATTGCCGCGGCGGTCGTGCTCGTCGCGCTGACATCCGGCGGTGTCATGGCGGCGAGATATTTCTCGTCGTCCGGCAACGCATCACCCGACCCCGTCGTCAGTGGCACCGTTGTCGTCAACACCGATCCGGCTGGCGCGAACGTCGTCATCGACGGCCAGGCGCACGGCCAGACGCCGACGACAGCGTCGCTCCCCGTCGGGCCGCACACGATTGAGCTGTCGAAGGACGGCGTGCACCGGACGATGACGGTCAACGTCACCGCCAGCACGCAGATCTCACAGTTCGTCGAGATGCCGAAGACCGCCGTCGCCACGACCGGTGATCTGCAGGTGCGGACGGATCCGTCAGGCGCGAAAGTGTCGGTTGACGGACAGCTTCGCGGCGTGTCGCCGCTGACGATTCCGAGTCTCGCGCCGGGCAGCCACATGGTGGTGCTCGAAAACGATCTCGGATCGGTCAACGAGGACGTGACGATTCAGCCGGGCACGACCGCGTCGCTCGTCGTGCCGATGAAGACGCCGCAGGGCGCGCCCGTGTCCGGATGGATCACGATCACGGCGCCCGCGGAGCTGCAGATCTACGAGAACCAGAAGCTGCTCGGCAGCAGCCGTACGGACCGCATCATGGTCGCCGCGGGCCGACACGAGGTCGAGCTCTCGAACGACGCGCTCGGCTATCACTCGGCGCAGACGATTCAGGTCTCGCCCGGCCAGGTCGCCAAACTCCGGCCGGACTGGCCGCAGGGGACGATCGCGATCAACGCCACGCCGTGGGCCAACGTCACGCTCGACGGCCAGGACCTTGGCGAGACGCCGGTCGGCAACACGTCGGTCGCGATCGGCACGCACGAAGTGATCTTCCGCCACCCGCAGCTCGGGGAACAGCGCGTGACCGCAACCGTCACAGCCGCGGCGCCGGCCCGTTTGAGCGTCGACATGAGGAAGAAATGAGAAAGACCATTTGCGCCCTCGTCCTGATGCTGTCGGTCGCGTTTTCCGCGCGCGTCGGCGCGGAAGGGACCGTGGCCTCGCTGGCCACCGCGCGCGACCTCTATGTCTCCGCGTCGTATGGCGATGCGCTCGCGATGCTTGGATCGCTCTCGGGCGGGTCGCGAAGCGTCGAGGAGCAGCAGTCCATCGATCTGTATCGCACCTTCTGCCTGGTCGCGCTCGGCCGCGCGGCCGATGCGGACAAGGTGATCGAGGCGATGCTGATGCGGCAGCCGCTCTACCGCGCGTCGACCGAGGACCTGTCGCCGCGCGTGCAGACCGCGTTTCAGAACGCGCGCCGGCGCATCCTGCCGGCCGTCATTCAGAAGGAGTACGCGGACGCGAAGAACGCGTTCGACAGCAAGGACTGGCCGGTCGCGTCGAAAGGCTTCGACGAGGTCCTCGAGAGCATGGCGGACCCGGACATCACGCAGCTCGCGGGATCGCCGCCGCTGTCCGACATCAAGACGCTCGCTTCTGGCTTCCGCGACCTGAGCGTGAAGATGATTGCGCCTCCGGCGCCGAAGGTAGAGCCCAAGCCGGTGCGTGTGGTGAAGCCTGTATATACCATCGACGACCGCGACGTCATCGCGCCGGTTGCCGTGCAGCAGCGCGTGCCGAAGTACCCGGCCAACGTGAGCAAGCCCCTGGTCGGCGTCCTCGAATTCGTGGTCGATGAAAGCGGTGTGGTGCAGGCGCCGACGATGCCGATGAGCATCGATTCGACGTATGACGAGATGGTGATCGCCGCGGCGAAGAAGTGGGTGTATCAGCCGGCCACGGTGGACGGCAAGCCGGTGAAGTTCATCAAGCGGCTGACGATCAGCGTCTCTGTGACGCCGCCGCGGTAGTAACTACCGCGTCAACCAGACGCGATCCATTGTGCGGTTCGCGACCACGGCCCAGAACAGCAGGTGCGTGGCCGCGAGCAGGATCCATCCCTGAAAGGCGGCGCGCGGAGTCCGCGCCGCCAGCCACGCCCCCGCGCTGATCGCGCCAAACGCGCCCAGCAGCAGATCCATGTCGTGCTCGACGCCCGCGCTCGGCCACCACACGATCAAAAAAAGGAGTGCCGGCAGCGCGAAAAGAAGCGCGGCCTGCCGCTCGAGACTGGCGCGAGTCTTCGCGATGCCAAGCACAAGCAGGGGCACACCGATCCCGAGACTCGCCATCCCGACCTCGCCGATGCCGTTCCACGACAGCAGCGGATGCACGAGCCGCTTGTCGAATACATAGAGCTGGAACAGCTTCCGGAATGCGATATGGCTCGCATACGGATCCGAGACGATCGACATCCCCATCCCAACGATGTAGATGACGACCCAGCCCAGATAGAAGGCGAGGCCGAACGCGGCGAACCGGAAGGCGAGCGAGAGGCCCCGGCGGCGGGCCGCCAGAGCGGCGAGCGTTCCACCGGCGATGCCGACCAATCCGAATCCGTGGAACGCCGCGTGTAATCCCTGCAGGCCGCCGGCAGCATCGACGGCCATCCCGTCGCCGCGTCTGTGGACCGCGTAGAGGATCAGAGGGAATACCGCGATGCCGACCGAGAGGTACCCGACCTCGTAGTAAGCGAAGAAGGTGAGCGCCAGCGGCGCGGCCATCGCCAGAGCGACGAAACGGCAGGCGCGGCGCGATGCGCGAAACAGCACCAGCACCAGCGCGAGCTCGCCGAGAAACAGGACGCCGCCGATCCGCGAGAGGGTGGCATACGCGGTCGCCGGGGATGTTTCGGTCCGTCCCGCGGCGCGATCGATCAGCGCCATCGTCAGATCGCCGAGATGACTCTTGAAGTGCAGCTCCTGATGCGCGCCCGCCATCGGGATGTTGCGCTCGAACTTGTCGCGATCCTGCGAGTAGTCGTAGCCGTCGCCCATGAAGCCGTTTCCTTCGAACTGATGGTCGAGCGGCATCGCAACCATGGCGATGGCGAAGAGGATCAGCGTGGCACTCGTGGCGCGGATTCGCCACCGGCGTGAGGTCACGTCGGTCACGCGCAGCAGCATCGCCGAGAGCGCGAGCACGACGGCTGACTGCAGCGGAGGCGGCTTCAGACCTCTTGCGATGATGACCGCCGCCTCGATCCAGGCCGCCGCATGAAAGACGAGCGCTGCCGCGGCGAGCAGCAGGAGCCCGCGAACGACAGGCGTCAGACCCGATGCACGAGCACGCCGGCCACCGCCAGCCACGGCCAGACCCACATCGGAATGGCGGAGCGGAAGCGGTGATGCCGCGGCGGCGGCATCAGCAGCGGTGCGGTCCATGCGGCTCCAACGATCGCGGCGAAGAGGAACCAGGGGATGACATAGGGCGGCTTGCCGTCGTAGCGATCACGATACGCGAAGAGCAGCAGGATCGCGCCCGGGATTGCGAACTGCCACAGCAGGTGGCAGGTGGCAGTGAGCAGGTGGCGGGTTGCCTGCGACCTTCTGCCCCCTGCCACCTGCTCCCTGCCCCCTAGTTCGTCGCGTTCGCCCACACCGGCTTGACCGGTTTCGCCACCAGATACGCCGGGTTCGCGCCGGCGCGCGGCTTGAATTTCTGCACGCGGCCGCTGTCCACTTCCGCAAGATAGAGGTTGCCGTCGGAGTCGACGCTCATCCCGTGCACGCCCCACAGGCCGCCGGGGAACGCGCCCATCGTGCCCCACGCGTACTTCAAGTGGCCCTGCTGGTCGTACTGCACCATCTTGTTGGTGCTGCGGTCGAAGGTCCACACCATGTGGTCCTGCCCGATGTAGAGCAGGTGCAGGCTCGACGGGTCGGCGTTGATGTGCCACTCGCTAATGTACTTGCCGTTCTCGTCGAACACCTGGATGCGGTGGTTGTTGCGGTCGTTGACGAACACGTGGCGATTGCCCGGATCGACCGCGACGCCATGCACGTTGTTCATGTAGCCGGGACGTTTCTCGTTCGGCGGCATCCCCTTGATGCCCCACTGTGCGACGAACTTGCCGTTCTTGTCGAACTTGGCGACGCGTGTGCCGGTGTAGCCGTCCGAAACGAAGAACGTGCCGTCGGGCAGCCAGTCCAGATATGTCGGCCGGTTGAAGTGCGTCGCATCCGCGCCCTCGTGCTCGGGCGTGCCGATCGTCTGCAGCAGCTGCTTGCCGTCGTGGGTGAAGATGTAGATCGCCTGCATGTTGTCGTCGACGACCCAGACGCGCTTCTGCATGTCGTACGGCGAGATGTAGACCGAGTGCGGGCGGCGGAACAGCTTGTCCCACTGCTTCCACGTCTCGAGGATGTTCCCCTGGCCGTCGTAGACGACGAGGCAGTTCTCCCACTGCGCGTCGACACCGAGCTTCGCATAGGGGGGTCCCTTGATCCCGAGCTCGTCGTCTTTTCCTTCCCACGACGTCAGCCACTTCCTCACGTCCTGATCGGTGCCGCCCGTGCCGGGGAGTGAGGCAACGGTCGCGTCACGCCAGAAACCCGCGACGGGAAAGGTGATGCTCGGGCCGACCTGCGGCAGGCGGACCGCCTTCGGCGGCTTGATGTTCGGCAGCTCGCCGCGATACAGGCCGTAAATGCGGTTGGGAGATTCGGCGAACACGCTCTCCCCCGCGCCGTAGGTCCATTTCTCGTTGCCGGGCAGCGTTGAAATATCCTTCGGCCAACCCTTGACGACGTCATATGGTCCCGTGACATCCTGCGTGCCGACGGCGTTGGCTACCGCGGAGAAGCCGCCTGCTGCCGCGGCCGGTTGCGCCTGTCCCTCGACTGCGTCCCTGCCGTTGAGGAACACGACGGCAAAGGCGGCGCCGAGAGCGAAGGTCAGAAGCGTCATGGCGACTTTGCGCATGAGATGCTCCAGGTTAGTGGTTGGTGGCTGGTGGTTCGTGGCCGCCATTATAGCCATCCCGTCGACGGCCGCCGCTCAGACGGCGCTGCCCGAGACGATTCCGATCTTTCCGCTCGAGGACGTGATGCTCTTTCCCGAGATGTCGGTGCCGCTGCACATCTACGAGCCGCGCTACAAGGCGATGATCGCCGACGCGCTCGAGGGCAACCGCATCATCGGCATGGTGCTGCTGCGTCCGGGATACGAGAAGGACTACGAGCGGTCGCCGTCGGTGTTTCAGGTCGGCGTGGCGGGTGTGATCAACGAGGTCGAGCAGCTGCCGAACGGCGAATACAACATCACGCTCGGCGCGCTGACGAAGTACCGCATCACGCGCGAGGAGGCGAGCCGGCCGTACCGCATCGCGCACGTCACGGCGATCGCCGATGCGACGAGCGACGCCGATCGGACAGCGCTGCATGCGCGCCGCCAGCGGCTCGAGGCGTTGATCACGGAGTCCGGCGGCCGCACCGGCATTCGCGCCGCGCCGGAAGGCATCTCGGACGAAAGCCTGGTGAACGGCATCTCGCAGCTCGCGCACATCGACGAGCTCGATCGCGAGCACCTGCTCGAAGCGCCCAATCCGCTCGCGCGCGCGGAGGCGCTCATCGACATCCTGCAGAAATCCATCGCGGAGCGGGGCGGACCGTAAGGTCCGCTTCTACGACTGCGCGGGCGCCGCGTTGAGAGGCGCCCGGATCGCGCGATTCGCCGAGGCCGACGGATGGTGCGGGAACTGCGCGCCCTTCATCTTCGCTCTTCCCACAATGCGTGCCAGCGTCGAGGCGAGCGTCGCCGCATCGTCGTCGAAGCCGCCGTGCGAGTGTGCGGTCGAGGCATCGACAGAGGTGGGCGGGTTCGCGTTCGGCGCCTGCACCCAGTCCCACGCGCGTTGCGACGCGGTCAGCTGCGAGATGAACTTCGCCATGCCGAGAATGGGCGTGCCGTTGCGCTCGCGGAAGAACGGCGCGCTCTGCTGCGGCTCCTCGAAGGCGTTCGACACGAGGTAGAGCAGCGACTTGTGGTAGATGTTCGCGCAGTTGTCGTCGCGCTCCGCCTTGTCGGTCATCGTGTAGGCCGCAAAGGCCTTGATGTGTCCGCTCTTGAGCGAGGGCAGGTAATCGGCGCGGAACAGATCCATCGTGCACGCTGGCGCCCAGAGCGTGCACGTTTCGATCGGCACCGCCTGCGGCGACGCGGCGGCGAGCCGCGAGATGAAGCCGCCGTGCAGGATCGATCCGGCGCTGTGGCCGATGAGATGCACTTTCAGCGCCGGGAACGTGTTCGCCAGGTCGCGAAGGAGATCCGCCACGAGCGCAAGCCCGCCGCCCGGCTGGCTGGCGGCAATCGCGTTCTCCTTCATCTCGTCCCATTCCGCCTTGCCGCCGATCACCCGTGCGAGCGGCTCCAGCGCGTCGTCGAGCCGATCGAGCATGAAATCCTTCGACGCATCGAGGAAGCCTTCCGGCCGGCGCCGCGCGATCGCATCCGTCAGGATGTTCTTCACGGTCGTCCAGAAATCCGTGTTCCAGATGAAATAGAGCGGATAGACGCCCGCGTCGAGGAACGCGCCCCGCGTGTCGGCGACCTTCTGAATGGCGCCGTCCTCGCCGACCAGGCCGCCATGCGCCCAGAACAGCAGGTTCTGGCGTTGCGCTGCCTGATCGGAGACGTGGCGGAAGATCTCCTTCACATCGTCGGCCGATGTTCCGTATGTGCCGTCGGTGCGCAGCAGGCCGTTGTTGCCGAGGCTGATGACGTGCGGGCGGAGATCTGAAAACACGTAGCTGCGCGATCCGCCTGACGCGACGCCGATGCCGCGCGACACCGACGCGTGCTCGACGAGCGTCACCGGCGCGCCGAGACGCGCCACCCACACATCGGTGCCGTTGGCGAGCCAGTCGTCGTAGCTGATGAGAGCGAAGCCGCGGCGTCCCCACGTCCGTCCCCACGAGTTCTGAATCCAGAACCCGCGCTGGTCGTAGGCGACGATGGCGAACGCGTGGCCGCCGGTCATCTTCGACTTCGGCCCGTACGAGATGATGCCGTTGGCGCGGACGTTCTCCCAGCCGTCGTGCACAGATGCCGTTGCGTAGAGGACGCCAACCTCGGCAATCGCCGAATGCATGGCGATGACGTCCTTGTGATTGACTCGAAGGTACGCGCCGAGCGGACGGCGCTGCGCGTCCGCGAAGCGGCCGCGATACTCGTCGTGCTCCTTGTCGTCTTTCGGCCAGCACTTCAGGCCGCAGACACCGTGCTTGTGCCAGCCCTTCATCGCGCCGCGCGCGCTGGCGCCCTCGTAGTTCTCGCCCGGCCACTCGTCGTAGCGCCGCGCCATGCCGTAGAGCATCCAGGGGCTGATCTCCACGCGATCGGGAACGACGCGGCGCGTGCGGAGCAGATAGTGAATCACCGTTGCGAGGCCGAAGCCCGTGCACGCGCCTTCGTGTCCTTGGTCGAGAATCGGGACACGAACCTTTGCGTACTGCTCGAGCGGCCGCTCGGTCGGCACTTCGATCAGCGTCGGCTCGTACATCCGATCCCTGAAGTCGAGCGTGTCGGCACGCGCGTCGAGACGGCGGGCCGATCGTTTGGCATGTTTCGTGGTGGTCCTGCGGACGGTTTTGCGCTTCGCCATGGCGCCGTATTATCAACGCATTGACGTCCTCGTAAACGTCGCGGCCGGCAAACAGCATGCAGCGGTCGTCGAGCAGTTGACCGAGGCCTTCCGCGCCGCCGGTCTGGACGCGGAGATCAGGCTCATTGAGGGGCCCGCGATCGCGCGTGAGGCGGCGGAGGCGATCGCGCGTGGTTCAACGCTGATCGTGGCGGCCGGCGGTGACGGAACTGTAAGCGCCGCGGCATCCGCCGTCGCAAACAGCGGCGCGACGCTGGCAGTTCTCCCGCTCGGCACGCTCAATCACTTCGCCAACGATCTCGGCATCCCGCTCGACGCCGCGAAGGCGGCGCAGGCGATTGCCGCCGGCCGCGATATTGAGATTGATCTCGGCGAGGTGAACGGCCGGACATTTATCAACAACGCCAGCATTGGGATGTATGCGAGCCTCGTGTCCGAACGCGCGGCGATGCAGCGCATCGGCCGCGGCAAGTGGATCGCGCACGGCCTGGCCGCCATGCGCGTGTGGCGGCGCTATCAGCGGCTGCGCGTCGTGCTCGACGTCGATGGCCAGACCCGCGACGCGCGCACGCCGTTTGTCTTCGTCGGCAACAACGAGTATCAGCTCAGCGGGTTCGAGCTCGGCGGCAGGAAGGGGCTGAACGCCGGCCGGCTTCATGTGTGCATGGCGCCCGGGATGACGCGCGGCGGCGTCGGCCGGCTGATCCTCGTCGCCGTGTTCGGCGATGTCTGCAGCCTCGACGGCTTCGAGTCGCTGCCGGCCGAATCCGTCAGGCTGGATGCGGGCGTCGCGCGCGTGAAAGCGTCGGTCGACGGCGAGGTCGTCACATTCGACAATCCGCTGACCTTCCGCATCCGGCGGCGCGCGTTGCGTGTGAGGGTGGCCTGAATGCGTACGCTCGTGCATCTCTCGGATCTGCACTTCGGCCGGATCGATCCCATCGTCGTCGACGCCCTGCGCGACACCGTGCGAGCGATCGCGCCGGACCTGGTGGCCGTGTCCGGCGACTTCACGCAGCGGGCGCGCTCGAAGCAGTTCACCGACGCACGCAGGTTCCTCGATTCGCTCCCGACGCCGCAGCTGATCGTGCCGGGCAACCACGACGTGCCGCTGCACAACGTCTTCGCGCGCTTCTTCAATCCGCTCGGCGGCTACCGTCATCACATGACCGGCGACCTGCAGCCGCACTTCATCGATCCGGAGCTGGTCGTGATCGGCACCGACACGACGCGGTCGTTCACCATCGGCGGCGGTGGCATCCGGCGGCGCGAGCTCCACCGGATCCGCGAGCTGCTGAAGGATGCCAACGGCTCATCCGCGGTGCGGGTGCTCGTCGCGCATCACCCGTTTGACGAGCCGCACGCGGGCAAGGCGTTCGGCCGCGCGCGTCCCGGCGCCGAAGCGGTGGAGCAGCTGGCGTGCGAAGGCATCGACGTCTTCCTGACCGGGCACCTGCACGTCACCTTCGCCGGACCGACGGCCAAGCGCTACAACATCGGCGGCCGCTCGGCGATCGTTGTTGAAGCCGGGACGGCGACATCCACGCGCGTCCGCGGCGAGCCGAACGCGTTCAACGTGCTGCGCATCGATCGAGAGGAGATCGTCGTCGAACACCTCGTGTGGAACGCAGGCGCGCATTCCTTTGCGAAGGGCGAAGTGCAAAGATTCACACACGCCGCCGATGGGTGGAGGTCCGCCTGAAGGCCGATCGTCCGCCTGAAGGCGGATGGTCCGCCTGAAGGCGGACACTACCGACGACGACGGTAGTGTCCGGCTTTAGCCGGACCCACGCATCACCGTTCGATCACGAGGAGCTTGAACGTTCCGGGTACCACCGTCGCCCGGCCTCCGCGTCCTTGCGGCGCGCCCGCAGGCGGAGGCGCGAACATCGCGGCTGCGACGTAGATGCGGTGCAGCGTCTGATCGAGCCCCATGTTGCGGGATCCCGTCGGCGTCTGAACGTTGCCGACGACGTGATACTTGTCGGCGCTGTCCTGATGCATCACCGTGAGGGTGCCGTCCGCGTTCGTCGCGAAGAGGTCACCGCGGGCGGGATCGTAGCCGGCGCCATCGACGCCCATACCGATTGGCAGCGTCGTGATGGTCTTGCCGGCCTGATAGTCGGACACGGCGAGCACGCCGCTGCGACATCCGCTGAACAGGCGACGATGCGTCGTGTCGATCGCCATCGACACAGGTTGTTCGCACGGTTCGGTGGACCACCGTCGCGTGACCATCGCGTTCTTCGCGTCGATCTCGACGACCTCGCTGATGTCCGTCAGGTTCGCGTAGACCTTGCCGTCGCCGGCGGATGCGCCGTACTCCGGCTTGCCGCCGAGCGGAACGTTCGTCACCAGCTTTCCGGATGCCGCATCGACGACGGTGGACGAATGCGCGTCGCCGTTCAACGAGAAGACACGGTTCGACGGCGCGTCGTAGACGATCGCGTCGGCGTCTTCCGCCGCGGGAATGCGGGCGAGCTCCTTGAAGCTCTTGAGGTCGAACATCACGATCGACTGATCGTTGCCCGACGTGGCGAAGCCGTGGCCGCTCGACAGCGCGATGGCGGTCCCGTGCGCGCCCTTGATGCCCATCACTTCGCCAAGCAGACGGCCGTCAGCAGGGGGATGGTGGAAACGACCGCGATCGCGAGGGAAAGTCGACGCATGGCAGTCCTCCGGCTTCGTTATACACCTGAAGAAATGAACCGCGGATGAACTGGTTTCTGCGATGATGTGGGGCATGCGCATTCAACTTGTCGCCGCTGTGCTCGCGCTCTCGGCTGTCGTCGGCGTTGCCGGCTCCGCGTCGCTCTACGACCTGAAAACGCAGACGCTGCTCGGCAAGCCCGCCGACCTTGGCGACTTCCGCGGCAAGGTCACGCTCGTCGTCAACGTGGCGAGCTACTGCGGATACACGCCGCAGTACAAAGGTCTCGAGGCGCTGCACCGCGAGCTGAAGGACAAGGGCTTTGCGGTGCTCGGCTTCCCGAGCAACGACTTCGGCGAGCAGGAGCCGGGCACGGCGGACGAGATTGCAACCTTCTGCAAGCGAACCTATGACGTCACCTTCCCGATGTTCTCGAAGGTGGTGACGCATGCCGGCCGCGATCAGTCACCTGTCTATTCCTATCTGGGCGCGAGCGGACATCTGCCTGCGTGGAACTTCGCGAAGTACGTCGTCGGCAAGGACGGCCGCGTACGCGCGTTCTTCCCAAGCGAGGTGACGCCGGAAGATCCGGCACTGCGGCGCGCGATTGCCGATGGGATGAAGGCGAACTGATCGAGGCAGCCATGGCAGCGGACAAAGAGCCAGACATCCAGGAACGTGTCCTTGCGCTCGCCCACCAGCTCGGACGACTGATCGGAACCGTCGAGCGGAAAGCCCACGGCCTGCTTGACCACGACGCGCTAAACAAACAGGTCACGCAGATTCGCGACAGCGCGAACGACCTGCTGGATCACCTCGGCGGCGCAATCGCGTCGGGCAGGGCCGAAGCTACCGGCAAGCCGCCGCGCAAGCGGACCGCCAACGCCGCGAGCACGACGCGCCGGAGCCATAAACGCGGGTAACCTCGCGTCGCTCAGCCTTTGACCGTAAACCCCTTCTGAGCGAGGACCTCGCGGAGGCGATCGCGAAGATCACCGCGCAGCTCGATGCCGCCGCCGATGACGGTTCCACCGGTACCGCAGGAACGCTTGAGCTCGTGCGCCAGCTCTTTGAGGAACTCATCGTTGCGCGGAAGACCGTCGATGACCGTGACCATCTTCCCGCCCCGTCCCTTCTTTTCCATGCGCAGCTTCGCCACGATGCGGGACGGCAGCGGCTCGTTCGCCGGGCGATTGCTGCTGCATTGGCAGTTCGCGTCGGGCCAGCCACAGCGCGGACATATGCGGCCGTGTGCGGTTGAGTAGACGGTGCGCGAGGCCATGACCGTATTATCAACACATCCCGTACGACCGCGAGATCGGGTAATCGCTTCGATGGCAACGATAAGATGTCGTTTGGATGATCTCGTTATCCCACGTCAACAAGCAGTACGGAAAACAGCTCCTCTTCGTCGACGCCTCGTTCCAGCTCAATCCCGGTGAGAAGGTCGGCCTCGTCGGCCCGAACGGCTCCGGCAAGACGACGCTGTTCCGGATGATCGTCGGCGAGGAGTCGCCCGATGAAGGCGACGTCTCGGTGCCGAAGAAGCTGACGATCGGCTACTTCCGACAGGACGTCGAGGAGATGTCCGGCCGGTCGGTCCTCGACGAAGCGATTGCCGGCAGCGGACGGCTCGGCGATCTGCATCACGAGCTCGAGGCGCTGCAGCATGCGATGAGCGATCCCGATCGCGCCGGCGAGATGGACACGATTCTCGCGCGCTTCGGCGAGGTGCAGGAGGAGTACGAGCACAGCGGCGGCTACGCGCTCGAAAGCCAGGCACGCGAAGTGCTGCACGGCCTCGGCTTCGATGATGAGCGCGTCGATGGCGACGTCGGGGAGCTCTCCGGCGGGTGGAAGATGCGCGTGGCGATGGCGCGCGTCCTGGTTGGCAGGCCCGACGTCCTGCTGATGGACGAGCCCACCAATCACCTCGACATCGAATCGATCGTCTGGCTCGAGGACTTCCTCGAGACGTTCGCCGGCGCGCTGCTCATGACGTCGCACGACCGCGATTTCATGAACCGCATCGTCAAAAGGATTGCCGAGATTGACGGCGGCGAGATCACGTCCTACAGCGGCAACTACGACTTCTACGAGCGCGAGCGCGCCATTCGCGAAGCCAATCGCGAAGCGGCCTACGCGCGTCAGCAGGCGATGCTCGCCAAGGAGCAGCGCTTCATCGAGCGCTTCCAGACGCACGCCGCCAAGGCGGCGCAGGTGCAGAGCCGCATCAAGGCGCTCGACAAGATCGAGAAGATCGAGCTGCCGAAGCGGCGCCGCGTCGTGAAGTTCGATTTCCGTCAGCCGCCGCGCTCGGGTGAGCAGGTCGTCACGATCGAGCACGTGAGCAAGGCGTACGGCCGCCGCGTCATCTACGACGATCTGAACCTGAACATCCGGCGCGGCGAGCGCTGGTGCGTGATGGGGAAGAACGGGGCCGGGAAGTCGACGCTGCTGAAGATGGTGGCGGGCGCGGTGGCCCCCGATGCCGGCAGCGTGCAGCTGGGCGCGAGCCTGAAGATGGGCTACTTCGCGCAGCAGGCGCTCGACCTGCTCGACTCCGATCTGACGATCGAAGAGCAGCTGCAGAAGGACTTTCCGAACGAGTCGCTCGGCGTGCTGCGCAACCTGGCGGGCGCCTTCCAGTTCTCGGGCGACGACGTGGACAAGAAGATCCGGGCGCTCTCAGGCGGCGAGAAGACGCGCCTGGTCATGGCGCGCATGCTCCTCGACCCGCCGAACTTCCTGGTGCTGGACGAACCGACGAACCACCTCGATCTCGCCACCAAGCAGATGCTCGTCGACGCGCTCACCGGCTACGAAGGGACGATGCTGTTCGTCTCGCACGATCGCGCGTTCCTGCGCGGGCTGAGTAATCGCGTGCTGGAACTGGGGGGCGAGTCCGGCGTCGAGACCGATCCCCACATCTATCCCGGCTCGTATGTCGACTACGTCGCGCGCACGGGCCACGAAGCACCGGGCGTGCATCATTAGAAAATCCCAAATCCCAAATCCCAAACCGTGAGGCTGAACGGAAGCGCGTATTCGATGGCTCGGTCAAGGTGCAATAATGGCGAATGGCCGCGAGCAATCCATTTCGCCCGTCACGAACGACAGAGCGTCTGGGCGCGAAGCTGCCGTCGTTCGTGGGAGCGTTCGCGAGCGGCGAATCTGATGTTTCCGGGCGGCACGAACAATTGCTCTTCAAGAAGGGAAAGTCGGGCGCCGGTACCGAGCGACACCGGCGTTCTGCTCGCGCTCGCCGACCGAAGTGATGCCTGGCATCGCAAGGCGCGCACGTTTCTCTCATCCACCGACGACACGCTCCTGATACCGGTCACCGTCCTGCCCGAGGTCGCCTATCGCGGATCGGTCCCCACGCGGAGCGCGCGTTTGTCCACGCCATCGCCGAGCGGGAGCTGGCCGTCGAGGAGATCCAGGCGCGCGACTGGCGCGCTTCACGCTGGTGCCATAAGGCACAAGTCGACGCCTCGAGGAACGCGATCACGCCGCCTGCGCGATCGTCGGGATCGCGCAGCTGACGGACGAGCGGATCCAGTCGGCGACGGGCAGGCGCGGATTGACGCTCGCGACGGCGTGTACGCGCGGCCGTTGGAGATCGGCGATCAGCTTCCGCATTACGCTAATCTAGGCCATGCCTACGGTTTCCGTTACGCGCCTCCGCCTCGCGTCGCGCTGGCGCCTGCCGCAATTCCTGTTTCACTCGCTGCGCTCCATCGCCCAGGCACGCCGGTCACCCGGCTACCTGGGCGGATGGACCGGCAACGATGCCGAGAACGGCTACTGGACGGCCACCGTCTGGAAGAGCCCGGAGGCGATGCGTCTGTTCCGCAACTCGGGCGCGCATCTGAAGGCGATGCCGAAGCTGCTGCACCTGTCCAATCAGGCGTCGTTCACTCACTTCGATCAGGAGAGCAGCGATGTGCCGACGCCGGATGCGGCGTGGGAGCAGTTGTCGCGCGCCGGCAGGATGTCGAAGGTCAACGCGCCGACGCCGGAGCACCTCGCGGGCGAGCGGGTCGGGCGGACGCGACCGCGTTCGCCCCAACACTGGGCGCCGAAACGACACCGTATTGCTGACTGACAGGATTGAAATCCTGACGCGGTTCTCGTACGAGTGAGCCCGTTCCTGCGCGAGTGCCTCCCGAAGTAATTGCATAAACAGCATTTTGCGCCGGCCTGAAGGTGGTCTGCGTGTTGCGTCAGATGCGCGGTGGAGGTTCTCTCGATGCGCGTTTTTGCCTTCGTCCTCGCCGCCGCGTGTGCCATGTCCATCGGATGCGGATCCGACACCAGCCCGTCCGGCACGACCGGGACGATGCGGATGATGTTGAAGGACAGCCCGTTCACCGACGCGAAATCGCTGCTGGTCACCTTCTCCGAGGTCGATGCCCACAAGTCCGACGCCACCGAAGGCAGCTGGTCGAAGCTGCCGTTTGCGAGTGGCACGACGCGCACGTGCGACCTGAAGAAGCTGCAGACCGCGCAGGATGTCCTTGGCACGGGCCCGCTGGCGACCGGCCACTACACCCAGCTACGGCTGGTCGTGCAGTCCGCCGTGATCTACTTCGACAACGCACCGACCGGCGATGCATGCGCCGCAACGGTGACCGCGCCCGCGGGCCGCAGCGCGAACGTGACAATCCCATCCGGGGAGGTGAAGCTCAATCGTGAGTTCGACATCGTTCGAGTCGTTCGGATCGTTCTGGCGGTCTGATGTATCCTTCTGACGCTCTCAGGAGGAACCGCCATGTTGTACAGGGTCGCCGGGCTTTTGCTCGCGCTGCAGGTGTTCGTCGGCACCCCCGCCCCTCCGCAATTTGCGGCGCAAGGACAGCCATCAACCAAGAACGGCGAGTGGCCGCACTACAACGCCGATCTGAAGGGCACGCGGTATTCGCCGCTCGATCAGATCACCGCGGCCAACTTCGGGAAGCTGCAGGTCGCGTGGCGCTTCAAGACCGACGCCTTCGGCCCGTTCCCGGAATACAAGCTGGAAGGCACGCCGCTGATGGTGCACGGCGTGCTGTATGCGACGGCCGGCACGCGCCGCTCCGTCATCGCGCTCGACGCGAAGACCGGCGAGTTGATCTGGTCGCACAGCGTGCGTGAAGGAAAGCGCGCCGGCCTTGCGCCGCGGCAACTGTCAGGCCGCGGCCTCTCGTACTGGACCGATGGCAGAGGCGACGAGCGCATCGTGTACATCACCACCGGCTACAGGCTTGCGGAGCTGAACGCCAGGACCGGTGCGCCGATCGCGGCGTTCGGCAAAGAGGGGCTCGTCGATCTGAAAGTTGGAGCCGTCCATGGCGCGGACCAGCAGATCGATCTCGAGACCGGCGAAATCGGTGTCCACTCGACGCCCGCGATTGCCGGCGATGTCGCGATCGTCGGCTCCTCGTTCAGAGAGGGAGGCACGATCGCCACGCACGACAACACCAAGGGGCTCGTGCGCGCCTTCGACGTCCGAACGGGTAAAAGGCTCTGGCAGTTCAACACCATTCCGCGGCCCGGCGAGTACGGCAGCGAGACGTGGGAGAACGGCTCGTGGGCCACCAACGGCAACGTCGGCGTCTGGAGCGAGATCAGCGTGGACGAAGACCTCGGGCTCGTCTAC
>QHWQ01000236.1 GCA_003222635.1 Acidobacteriota bacterium
AAGGAGCACTCCACCGACGTCGTCGGCGAGTTCACCTCGGTGCTGAGCAACAGAGCGCTCAACACCGCACGCGTCGGCTACGCGTCGTATGGCATCGACCAGTCGAGCCTCACAACCTGGTCGAATCACTGGCAGGCGGCCAACGGCATCACCAACGGCGGGCCGAACCTGACGTTCCGCGGTTTCCGCAGCAACCGCAACAGCAACATCCCCAGATATCGCAACCAGAACACCTACACGGTTCACGACGACTTCACGTTCTCCTACGACGCGAAGGGGCATCACGATCTGAAGGCTGGCGGCGAGTACCTGCACATGCTCGACGACACGCGCAACTGCTACCAGTGCGGCGGCACGGCGACGGTCAACGGTGGACCGGTTCCCGCCAACATCACCTCGCTGCTGCCGGATCCGTTCAACGCCGACACCTGGCGGCTGTCGGATCCCGCCCTCGGAGCGATCGCGACCCGCTACACGGTCGGTGTTTCCGATTCGTCGGCGTTCCTCACGCCGGCGCACATGTGGAAGTACGGCGCGTGGGCACAGGACGACTGGAAAATCGGCCGCAAGCTGACGCTCAACCTCGGCGCGCGCTACGACCTGATCTGGAACGGGTTCGCGCAGAGCGTCACGTTCCTGCCGTGGGAGCTACCGAACCGGCCGCAGGACGCGAAGAACATCCAGCCGCGCTTCGGCTTCGCCTACAGGCTGACCGATCGCACGGTGCTGCGCGGCGGCGCGGGGCTCTACTACGACGACGTGCTGAACCCGAACATCCTCTTCCCGATGCAGCCGTTGACGATCGCCGTCATCGCCGTCGACAACCCGCCGCCGCGGCGCGCCGACTTCGTCGCCAACCCGTTCAACGGTCCGCTGCCGACCTTCGATCAGGCGCTCGCGCGCTTCTGCAACGCGGGCGGCGGACGCCCCGACAACCCGGCCTACACGGCATGGGCGGCGAGCGGCTTCGCCGGTGCGGCGCCCTGCCTGCTGCGCGATCTGGCGGAAATGTCGGCCATCCCTGCGTACTCGCACGTGACGCACAGCTGGCAGAGCTCGATCGGCATCGCGCAGCAGTTCGGGGCGGCGACGGCACTGCAGGTCGACTACGTGCAGACCAACAGCCGCAACGAGAAGGCGATTCAGGACAACGTGAACGTCACGTTCAATCCCGCAACCGGCATCCCGTACGGGTACTCGGACGTACGGCATCGTGCGTATCCGCAGTTCGGCGTCGTCGGCAGCAGTCCGCAAATCGGCAAGTCGGATTACTACGGCATGCAGAGCAGCCTGACGAAGCGGATGGCGAACCACTGGCAGGCGAGCGTCACGTACACGCTCAGCTGGTTCTACTCGCAGGACCCGCCGCCGCTCTCGGGACTCAACGAGTACACGGGTCCGGTGCCGATTGACATGGGTAACGAGCGGTCGCTATCGGTGTTCGATCAGCGGCACCGTGCGGTGTTCAACGGCATTTACGAAGTCGGGCACGGCTTTCAGGTGAGCGGCATCTACTTCTACGGCTCCGGAATGCGCGATCAGATCGTGTGCGGCTGCGACGCGCGCGACCTGCAGATCGGCAGCATCGACCGGCTGCGCGTGGACGATCCGCAGGGGCCGGACGGCAGCATCATCCCGCGCAACAGCTTCGTCGGGAATCCGATTCACCGCGTGGAGCTGCGGCTGATGCAGCGCATTCCGCTCGGCGGCAAGGCGAGCCTCGCGGGAAACCTGGAAGTGTTCAACCTGTTCAACCGGAAGAACTACGGGGTGTACGATCTGACTGAGACGAGCGGCACGTTCCTGCAGCCGCAGCCGAGCACGAATCTTTCGTTTTCGCAGCGCACGGTGCAGCTCGGCTTCCGCCTGACGTTCTGATTCAGTCAGTAGTTGGTGGTTGGTAGTTGGTGGAGGCCGGGTCCGTGTGGACCCGGCCTTTTCCTTGTACGGGTTTGACACACCTCAGCGGCGGGACTAGGATGCGCGCGATTAGGCTCGCACGCCCCCAAACAGTACATGTCGCTACGCGGCATCGGAGTCGTCGTGCACGGCTCACCGTAGTCATCTCGAACAACGCAAGGAGGTCTTCATGAGACTCGTCATCGTGAGGCCAATGCTCCTTCTCTGCGCCATCCTTCTTCTGCCCGCATTCGTCTTTGCGCAGGAAGCGGTTCTGACCGGCACCATCACCGATGCGACGGGCGCAGTGCTGCCTGGCGTCACCGTTCAAGCCACGCACGAAAGCTCGGGGAATACGTTCGAAGCCGTCACCGACGGCCGGGGCGTCTATCGCATCCCGGCGCGAATCGGCACCTACAAGATCACCGCGCAGCTGACCGGTTTCGGCGTCGCGACGCGTCAGGGCGTCGAGCTGCTGGTCGGCCAGACGCTCACGCTGAATCTGCAGATGTCGCCGTCGACGCTGCAGGAGACGGTGACGGTGACGGGCGAGGCGCCCCTCATCTCGACGCAGTCATCGTCGATTGGCGGGACGATCGATCCGCGGCAGATGCAGGAACTGCCGAGCGCTGGGCGCAACTGGATGTCGCTGGCGCTGCTCGCGCCGGGCAACCGGACGAACGCGGAGGGCGCGACGCCCGTGCAGGATCGCGGCGATGTCCGCGAGTTCAACCTGAACGTCGACGGCATGCAGGTCAGCGCGAACATGGGCGCGGGCAACCAGCCGCGGTACAGCAACGACGCGATCGCCGAGTTCCAGTTCATCTCGAACCGCTTCGATGCAACCCAGGGCCGATCGTCGGGCGTACAGGTGAACGCGATCACGAAGTCGGGCACCAACCAGCTGTCGGGATCGCTCATCGGCAACTTCCGCAACAGCAGCTGGAACGCACCCGATCCCGTGCTCAATCGCGTGCTGCCGTACAAGAATCAGCAGATCAGCGGAACGGTCGGCGGGCCGATCGTGCTGAACAAGACGCATTTCTTCGGCAACTACGAGTACGAGCACCAGCCGCTGACCTCGATCTGGAACACGCCATATCCGGCATTCAACGTCACGCTGACCGGCACGCGGAGCGTGAAGATGTCGGGCGTTCGCATCGATCAGGAGCTCTCGTCGAAGATGCGGCTCATGGGCAAGGCGGGGCACTCGCGTCTGATCGAGCCATTCGGCGCCGGCGCCAACACGCATCCCGCCGGCACGATGACCAACACCGAGCACAACACGGACGTGCTGGGCTCGCTCACGACGGTGCTCAGCAACCGCGCGGTGAACGACGTTCGGGTCGGATATGCCTCCTATGGGTTCTTTCAGGACACGCTGGTCAACTGGTCGAAGCACTGGCAGGCGGCCAACGGCATCACGTCCGGCTCGCCGCGCATCACGTTCCGCGGCTTTTCAATCCCCGGCAACGCGAACCTGCCGCGCTACCGGAACCAGAACGTCTATTCGTTCCACGACGACTTCACGTTCTCCTACGACGCGGGCGGCCATCACGACCTGAAAGCCGGCGGCGAGTACCTTCACACCCTGGACAACACGCGCAACTGCAACAGGTGCATGGGCACGGTGACGTCCAACGGCGGACCGGTTCCCGCCAACATCGAGGCGCTGTTCCCGGTGTGGAACGATGCGGACACGTGGAACCTCAATGCGATCTCGCCCATCACGACGCGCTACACGCTCGGCATATCCGACGCATCGAACTTCTTGACGCCGCTCTACATGTGGAAGTACGGCGCGTGGGCGCAGGACGACTGGAAGCTGTCGCGGAAGCTGACGCTGAATCTCGGCGCGCGCTACGACCTGATCTGGAACGCGTTCGCGCAGAGCACGGTGTTCGAGCCGACGGAGAAGGCTGGCCGTCCGCAGGACGCCAACAACATTCAGCCGCGGCTCGGCTTCGCCTACTCGATGAACGATCGCACCGTGCTGCGCGGCGGAGCCGGCCTGTACTACAACGACATGATCGACACCGATATCCTCTGGCCGCAGAGTGTGCTGTCGATCGCCGTCATTGCCGTCGACAACACCCCCGTGCGCGCCGATTTCGTGTCGAACCCGTTCAACGGTCCGGCGCCGACCTACGCGCAGGCGCTGGCGCGCTTCTGCTACGTCACCAACACGCCGGGCTGCCTGCTGCGAG
>QHWQ01000237.1 GCA_003222635.1 Acidobacteriota bacterium
AACGGCGGCGCCGATGGCCAGAAGCGTCGTCAGCGCGGCCAGGCTCCACGCCACCCGCTCGCGGCCCGGGCGCGCGGCATGCGCGGCGACCGGGGCGTCGAACGCGCCTTCGAGGGCGAGCCGCACGTCGCCCATGTCGCGGAAGCGACGCGTCGGATCCTTCTGCAGACAGCGTTGCAGTGCCAGCCGTACGCCGGCCGGAGTACCGCCCGGCAACGCCTTCCATTCGGGATCGGACTTGATGATGCTCGCCATGACGACGGTGACGTCCTCGCCCTCGAAGGCACGGCGGCCGGTGAGCATCTCGTACAGGACGCAGCCGAACGCCCAGATGTCGGCGCGCTTGTCGACCGCTTTCCCGCGGGCCTGCTCCGGACTCATGTAGGCCGCCGTGCCGAGGATCATCCCGGCGCCAGTCATCATCGCCGGCGACGTGATCGTCGGCGACATCGACAGCGCCCCGCGGGCCGCATCTGATCCCTGATCCCTGATCCCTGATCCCTGATCGGCCAGCTTCGCCAATCCAAAGTCGAGCACCTTGACGATGCCATCGTTCGTGACCTTGATGTTCGCGGGCTTGAGATCGCGATGGATGATGCCCTGCTCGTGGGCCGCTTCGAGTGCCTCAGCGATCTGCTTCGCGATCGGCAGCGCTTCGTCCAGTGGAATGGCGCCGCGCGCGATCCGATCGGCGAGCGTCTCGCCTTCGACGAGTTCGAGTACGAGTGCGTGGGTCTCACCGCTGTCTTCGAAACCGTAGATCGCAGCGATGTGCGGATGATTGAGCGAGGCCAGCACCTGCGCCTCGCGCTTGAAGCGGGCGAGGCGATCGGGATCCAGCGCGAACGTGTCAGGGATGACTTTCAGCGCGACGTCGCGATTCAGCTTCGTGTCGCGGGCGCGATACACTTCGCCCATGCCGCCGGCGCCGAGGGCGGAGAGGATCTCGTACGGACCGAGACGGGTGCCGGTTGTGAGTCCCATCGCTACTTCGTCGGCACGAGGCGCTTCAGTTCCTCGGTCCAGTGCTGGACGACGATGACTTGGGGTGGCGTAGCGGTCTGGTTCGTGGCGCCCGCTTCCTTGATCATCAGGAACCGCTGCCCGTCGGGCGACACGTCGTACTGACGGCTGCTGTCGGCGCCCGTGAAATAGCGCCCTGCGAAGAGCTTCGTCGCGGTGCCAGCGCTCCACGTGGTGCCGCGCGGATCAACGGGCACCGTCAGCAGCGCGCCATCGGGTGCCAGATAGAAGAGCTCTCGACCGCTGCGGGCCCAGAGCGCCTGGACGCCGCCGGCGTTCGACACCTGCCACTGACCGGCACCCACATTCGGAAACGGCCGCACGTAGACCTCGAACTGACCCGAGCTGTTGGATTCATAGGCCAACCAGTGGCCATCGGGCGAGACGATCCCACCGCGCTCCTCAAAGGGGGTCTCGAGCAGCGGCTCGATGCGCGGCGTCGGCGTGAGCGTCAGCAGCCGGAGATCGCGCAGGCGGGTCGACGTCACTTCGTTGAAGACGAGGTGCGTACCATCGGCGGCGATGCCGCTGGGAACCTGTTGGTTGGGACTCTCGGTCAGCCGCGTGGCGGACCCGGTGCCGTCCGCCGCCTGCACATACAGATTCTGTGCCCCGGCCCGGTCTGAGCTGAACAGGAGCCGCCGGCCGTCGGGTGTCCAGACGGCGATGTAATCCAACCCCGGATCGAACGTCAGTCGCGTCAACGTCGCCCGTGCAAGATCCCAGAGCCAGAGGTCCAGCTCCTGATCGAATGCGCTCACGGCGATGCGCGTGCCATCAGGTGACAGCCGCGGATAGGCGTACGCGCGCGGCGGCGCCAGGATCGGCGTCTCGCGGCCCTGCCGGTCCACCCACACGAGCGTGTGCGGCGCATTCGGACCCGTCGTCACGCCGCCCCCCGACACGTACGCCAGCGTGCCGTCGTCCGCTACCACGGCGTCCACGCTGCCGTTGTTCGTCGTCACTACATCGGGGATGACCGGCACGGACGTGCCGCGCGTCTCCAGACGGGCCAGATCGAAGGGCACCGCCCGCAGCGTGCCGGCTGCCCCATAGACGAGATGACCGCCTTCGCGCTCGGCGCGCGTCGCCAACCCAGGCCCGCTCGGCACGTAGTGGGCCGGGGTGCCGCCGCGCAGGATGATCTTGTGCATCCCGGTCTGCAGGTCGAGGACCGCTACTTGCGAAGCATTGCGGCTTCCGGTCACCGCCGTGATCGTGAACAGCACGGCGTGGCCGCCGGGAAGCAGCTCCGGCCACGCGTGGTCGCCTTCGTCCTGCGCGCGGTCAGGCCGCGTCAGCACCGTCATCGGCCCGCCCGCCGCCGCGATGCGCTGCAGGCCGGTCGTCGCGTTGCTGGTCGCGACAATGATCGTGTCATCCGGTCCCCAGGTCGCGCCGCGGGAACCGCCGTCGAGAGTCGCCAGCGTCACCGCCGGCCCACCGGTCACCGCCACTTTCTTCAGCACGGCGTTGCGGTCCACGAACCCGATCCATTGCCCATCGGGTGACACGAACGGCCCGCGAGGTGTGCCGGTGAACACTGCCACCGGCTCGAGCGCATCAAGCGCGCGGACGAACAGCTGCGTGCCGCGGTTGCCCACGTAGACGAGGCGTGATCCGTCAGGTGTGATCGCCAGGTCACGGTCGTTGCCGCTGATGCTCAGCGCGGCGGTACCCGACGAAGCGAGCGACAGACGCGAGACACGAGGTGGCACGGGGCGCGTGGCGAACCAGACCCCGGCGCCCACGACCGTGGACGTCACAAGCGCGGCGGCCACGGGCGTGACGACTCGCCGCCACAGCGGTCTGGGTGCCAGAGGCGCGGTCGGCGCCGTGACGGACCCGCCGACACTCACCTCATCGATCTCCAGGCGCGCGGCCGCCGCGGAATCGAGGCGCCGCTTGCGATCCTTCTCCAGGCAGCGGCGCAGCAGCGTGCGAACCAGCGCCGGTACGTTCGCCGGCAGCGTCGTCCAATCCGGCTCCTTCCTCAGCACGGCGACCATCACGTCTGTGAGGTCCTCGCCGTCGAACGGCCGCGTCCCCGTCAACATTTCGAACAGCACACAGCCGAAGGCCCAGATGTCGCTTCGCTTGTCCGCCGGTCGGCCCTTCGCCTGCTCGGGCGACATATAGGCCGCGGTGCCCATCAACATTCCGACCCCGGTCATCATGGCGGGCGACGTGACGGTCGGCGACAACGACAAACCGTTCGAACCGTTCGGCGCGTTCGAGACGTTCGGTTCGTTCAACTTCGCGAGGCCGAAGTCGAGCACCTTCACCACACCATCAGGCGTGATCTTGATATTCGCGGGCTTGAGATCGCGGTGAATGATCGCCTGCTCGTGCGCGGCCTCGAGCGCCTCCGCGATCTGTCGCGCGATCGGCAGCGTCTCGTCGATCGGGATCGGGCCGCGCGCAATCCGATCCGCGAGCGTCTCGCCCTCGACCAGTTCGAGTACGAGCGCATGAGTCTCACCGCTGTCTTCGAAACCGTAGATCGCGGCAATGTGCGGATGGTTGAGCGAGGCGAGCACCTGCGCCTCGCGCTGGAAGCGTGCGAGGCGATCGGGATCGAGCGCGAACGTGTCGGGGATGACCTTCAGCGCGACGTCGCGACCAAGCTTCATGTCGCGTGCGCGGTAGACCTCCCCCATGCCGCCGGCGCCGATGGCAGAGAGGATCTCATATGGGCCGAGGCGGCTTCCGGTTGCGAGTCCCATTGCTACCTGGTCGGCACGAGGCGCTTCAGCTCTTCGTCGAAGTGCTGGACGACGATCACGCTCGGCGGCGAGGCGGTTGAATCGCCACCGGGCGCTTTGATCATCAGGAAGCGCTGACCGTCGGGCGACACGTCGTACGCGCGGCCAGAACCGGAGCCGGTGTAGTAGCGACCCTCGAGAACCTTCATCGGCGTGCCGGCGTTCCAGGTTGCGCCGCTCGCCTCCACCGGCACGCGCAGCAGCGCACCGTCGGAACCGACGTAGAACAGCTCCTTGCCGGTCCGCGTCCAGAGCGGCTGCCTGCCTCCCGCCGTCGAGACCTGCCACTGGCCTCCGCCGACGTTCGGAAACGGCCGGACGTAGATTTCGAAC
>QHWQ01000018.1 GCA_003222635.1 Acidobacteriota bacterium
GTGAAATGAGATTGGATCGTGAAGATCTGTCCCAGCGGAATCGCTCGAAAGCTTTCGATAATGTTTCCGGACACCTCACGTCCGTCCGAGGACAGCATGCCCGACAGTTGACCACGGTCAATCGTCCACCCATCGTCGTAGCATCCGGGACCACGCGTCCATTGTTTGTACACGTCGCTGCTGTTCCGTGGAGACGCGGTAATTTCACCGGCCGCGTTGACAGTTCCGATGAACACGTCCGGCGTATAGGCGCCATCTTTTTCGTAGCCGGCCCAGAAGTCCAAGGTGATCGATTGCCCCGTTCTGTTAACCGCGATCGTCATGTTTGGCCACGGCTCCGGCACGCGCAGCCGGTCGACCCAGCAATCCCCGGCGGGCATCGCTGCATCCATCGTCCACGTCCCGTGCCAGAGAGCGGGATCGGATGGCCAGACCGTGGGCAGCGTCAAGGGCAAGGGTGCAGAAGGTGAGATCCCGGTGCCTCCTACGCACGAGACCAGGCCGAGCGCTGCCGCCAAGGTGAAGGCAACGACACGAGCGTTCACCGCAGATGGACCTTGCACGGTCTAGAAATCGATCTGGAGATTCAGCTTGATGAAGCGCGCCAGCAGGACCTCGGTCGGCTGCTGCCATGTGCCAAAGGTGTTGTTGAGCGACACCGCGGAGCTTCCATTGAGCGCGTTGTAGATGTCGACGCCCACGTTCGCACGGTTGCGGCCGTACCGCAGGATTTTTGCGACGCGAAGGTCGAGCTGGTTGATCCGTTGGCCATACAGGCGTCCGGGCTCGGCGATGTTGAATGACAGGTTCTGGTTCGCGCCCGCTGACAGATCGCGGCCGAGCGCCTGGCGAACCTGTGTATTCGGGGCGTTGTAGTTCGCCTGGATCGCCGGTCCCGGCAGGCTCTGGAACGTTCCGCTGAAGAGGACGTCGATGCGCGGAATCGTGTACGACCCGAGGAATTTGACCTGCGTCAGGAGCTTACCGGTTTGCCGGCAGAACTGCTGTGGGATCCAGACGTTCGTGGACTGGAGCGGAATGGCGACCGCGCCGCGCGCCAGGGTCCCTGAAGAAAAGAGCATCTCGGGCAGCTTGGCGACGACTTCACAGTTGTCCGCGACGGTGCGGCCGGTACTGAGGCCCCCCTGCACCATCATGCCGTTGCGCGGTCGTGCGTTCAGGGTGAAATCGACGCCCTGCCAGTACTCGACCTGCTTGCCGTAGTTGTCTGACAGTGAAATCAGGTTGTCCAACGGCAGGCCGAATTTAGCCGGCTTCAGATCGTACAGCCCGGAGATCGAATAACCGCCGCCTCCGGGTAGCCGTGGATCCGAGGGGGCCGTCAGGCTGAACGTATCGTAATCGGCTGCCGAAACCGAGCGGTTGTCGGTCACCGGGAAGTTGCCGTACCACCGCCGGAAGTAGCCGACCTCGGTTGACACGCGCGGCGCCAGCTCATGCTGCACGCCGGCCGAGAATTCCCAATTGAAATTGCGCTTGCCCCAGCCGCCCAGGAAGTCCGGATCGTACGCCGTACCTGCGCGTACGCCCCCGAAGTTGGTGTTCGCCGCCCGGCCGCACTCTCCGTTCGCATTGAGGTCAACGAGACTGCAGTCCGGTACGAAGTCCCGGTTGAGATCGTTCCACGAACGGGTTGTGCTGACCACGAGATTCGCCGCCGGGTTGATGGTGTCGGTAGCAATCAGTCCTCCGGCGCCCAGCGCGGCGACGTACTTGTTGAGGCTGACTTTGATGGCTGTCTTGCCGTCGCCAAACAGATCGTAGGCGACGCCGAGCCGCGGCGTGATGTCCTGATACGACGTTCCCTTCGTGTTCGGGAACGTGATGTCGCGCGTCGGCGCCAATTGCGCCGGACCAACGTGCTGCTCAGGGAAGCTGTTGGCGAAGTAGTCGTAACGCACGCCCGCCGTCAACGTGAGGCCACGGACGGTCCACCGATCCTGCGCGAACACGCCCATGTCGTGGTCGACGTGTGACTCGAAGTCGACGGGATAGGCTCGTTGCGTCAACTGATTGGGGACCCCGTTATTGAGTCGGAAGGTGAGCGGCGACAGATCGAAGCGGTACTCGCGTTGGCTGCCGCTTCGATGCGTCATGCCGACCTTCATCGCATGCGCGCCGGTGATGTAGCTCGCGACGCCGCGGAAGCTGTCGACGCGTTCGGGCCGGCCGCGCGAAAAGTCCGACGGCGCGCGGTAGGCCATCCCGTTCGACTGTTCGACGACGCCAATCGTGCCCGGCGACAGGATGGAGAGCGGGAAGTCGTTGCTGACGCCCCAGATGACGCCGCCGGAGACCTCGAACAGCAGCCGATTGGTGACGGGACTTGTCCATTCGAGCTGCGTAATGCGCCGCTTGGGGTACGCGCGCTGGGATTCGGCTTCGAGCGCGGATGTGAGCCGCGCGGCCTGCGGACACCAGCACAGGACCGCCTCCTGCCACGTCGCCCCGATCTTGTTTCGCGGCGTCGCCTGCCAGGTGAGACGAATCTGGCCGTCCTTCTGTGTGCGGTCGTTCGTCGCCTGCCGGCTCAAGTCGGGCTCGTACGTCCAGGCGTTGGGGTTGTTGACGTTCTTGTTCACATACAGCCCCGCCGCATACATGGACGACCGTAGCTCTCGCGCGGCGAAGTAGAACCAGAACTTGTCGCGCTTGATCGGACCGCCGAAGCCGACATTGGCTTCCCAGTTCGTCTTGATCGAGTCGGGGGCCTGTACTCCTTCGTCGCGCAGCCGCTGCGTGAGGTTGCTGCCCTGCATGCCGCCATTGGCAAAGGCCCCGAAGAAGGTGGCGTTGAACGTATTGCTGCCTTCGCGCGGAACGCGATTAATCCGTACGCCGCCCACGGCGTACTCAGCGTCGCCCGACGCGGTGTCGAGCACGACCTCCTGCGTCCCTGCCGGATTCATCCGTACCGGCTGATGCGAGCCGGTGTTCAGCACCGAGATCGACATGCCTCCCATCGTCTCCACCGAATCCGACGCCTTGCTGCCGTGGATCTGGAGATCGGGAAACGCGGTCTGACCGCCGGACCCGCCGACGTCCTGACCGCCGCCCAGCACCACGCCAGGGATGAGGACGCCCAGGTTGTATTGGGTGCGGCCCGATGGAATGTTGTCGAGGATCTCTCGATCCATGACGCGCTGTCGCGTCGTACTCTGGACGTCGACCACCGGGGTCTCTCCGCTGACGGTGATGGTCTCTGCGATCGAGCCGACCCGCAAGTCGGCATTGACCGTCGCGACGAACGTTCCGGTGAGCTCGATGCCTTCGCGCTTGACCGTGGAGAAGCCCGGGAGCGTGAAGGTCACGGAATAGGTGCCGGGCCGAAGGCGTTCGATACGGTACTGGCCGGTGCCGTCGGTGACGACCGACCGCACCTTCTCAATCAGGGCAGGACTGGCAGCTTCAATGGTGACGCCGGGAAGCACGGCCCCTGACGCGTCCTTCACGAGACCGACGATGGATGCCTGGGCAAATGCCGCGGCGGGAGCACATACGAGCACCGCGAGCGCGAACATACACAGCGCGAATCGACGCATCGCTGGCCTCCTGACTGAGGAGTGAATGAGTTGCGGCAGACCTTACTCCTCTCATCCATACCGGTCAAGCGGTGCCTTGACAGCCAGTTCCTCGTGTCGATACCGTCTGGCAACCGGCACACGTGCGGTGTTGCGTTCGCAACCAGACCAAGGAGTGACCATGCGTCGATTCGTGACCATATGTATGCTGCTGATAGCGGCGTGCTTCATCCCGGTCGCCGCCTCCGCGCAGGGCTCGATCGCCGGCGTCGTCACGGATACGTCAGGTGCCGTGCTGCCGGGCGTCACCGTTGAGGCGGCGAGTCCCGCCCTCATCGAAAAAGTTCGTTCCGCCGTGACGGATGGCACCGGCCAGTATCAGATCGTCAACCTGCCGCCTGGCAGCTACACCGTGACGTTCATGCTCGCCGGCTTCAACACGCTGAAGCGTGAAGGGATCGAGGTGACCGGCAACTTCACCGCGACGGTGAACGGCAATCTGCCTGTGGGTGCGCTCGAGGAGACGCTCACCGTGACCGGCGAAGCGCCGACCGTTGATGTCCAGAACACCTCCCGCCAGCGCATCGTCGATCGCGACATCATCGAGAATATCCCCGCGGGTCGCAACATCTGGGCGCTCGGCGCGCTCAATCCCGGCATCACGACGAACGTGCCGCAGGACGTCGGCGGCGCCGTCATCAACGCGACGACGGGGATGTCGTCGCATGGCGGCCGGAGCAATGACGGCTGGACATCGATGGACGGCATCACGATGAACGCGATGGCGTCGACCGGCTTCACCACACGTCTGATCTACAGCATGGCGAGCGTCCAGGAAGTGACGCTCGACTACTCGGCCAATACCGCCGACGTGCCGACCGGCGGCGTGCGCATCAACATCGTCCCGCGCGAAGGCGGCAACGCGTTCAACGGAACGATGTTCGGGAGCATTGCGACGCACGGCATGCAGGCGAACAACCTCACGGACGATTTGCGGGGACAGGGGCTGCGCACGCCTGATGCGGTGCGAAAGCTGTGGGACCTCAATCCCGGCTTCGGCGGTCCGATTCGGCCGAACAAGGTGTGGTTCTACGTGTCCGCGCTCTATTCGGGCTCGCAGCTCGACGTCGCGGACATGTTCTTCAACAAGAACGCGAACAATCCCGACGCCTGGGCGTTCGATCCTGATCTGAATCGCCCGGCGTTCAAGGACACGCATTACTACGGCGGCGATGCGCGCCTGACGTGGCAGGTGAACCAGCGGAACAAGATCGGCATTCTGGCGGCCGATCAGGCGGGCTGCACGTGCGTCGGCGTGGTCTCCGCGACTGTGGCGCCTGAGGCCGACATTCGCGAGCGGTATCCGATCCAGCGGCGGCAGGTGCTCGACTGGACGTCACCGCTCACGAGCCGGCTGCTGCTCGAGGCAGGCGTGGCGAATCACTTCGGCCGCAGCATCCGGCTGCGCGCGCTCGATTCGAGCCCCGCGATGATCACGGTCAACGAGCAGTCGAGCGGTCTGCGCTCCCGCGGCGCGGACAACTTCCGCGACGGCCCGAATCACGCCATCCACCTCCGCTTCGGCGCCTCGTACATCACGGGCGCGCACGCCTACAAGGCCGGTATCACGCACAGCAACGGCTTCGAGGGACGCGTCACCAACGACGGCGATCAACCGCTGACCTATCGCTTCAACAACGGCATCCCGAACCTGATCACGGAGCGCGCGCTGCCGCTCACCGGCCAGGTCAACGTCGACCACAACCTGTCGATCTACGGCCAGGACAAGTGGACCGTTCGGCACCTGACGGCAAGCTACGGCCTGCGCTACGACTACTTCGCGAGCAGCTTCCCCGAGCAGCATGCGGGACCGGCGGTGCTTGCGCCGGCGCGCGACATCACGTTCCCGGCACAGAGCAACACCGCGTGGCACGACCTCAGCCCGCGTCTCGGTCTCAGCATAGATCCGACGGGGAAGGGGAAGATGGCGCTGAAGGTGAGCCTGAACCGCTACCTGCAGAACGAGGCGGCCGGGTCGCCGCTCGCGGCCGAACCGAGCCCGCTCAATACGCTCGTCACGAGCACGACGCGTTCATGGTCCGACGCCAACCGCAACTTCATCCCCGACTGCAATCTGATCAGCGCGCTGGCCAATGGCGAATGCGGCGCGATGGCGAACCCGGCGTTCGGCAGCGCGCGCCCCGGCGCCATTTACGATCCCGATCTCCTGCGCGGCTGGGACAAGCGCCTCTCGAACTGGGAGTTCTCGGCGGGCGTGCAGCGCGAGCTGTTCGCGCGCACGTCTCTCGATGCCGCCTATTTCCGGCGCACGTATCAAAACTTCTCGGTCACCGACAACCGCGCGGTCAGTGCCTCGGACTTCGATCAGTTCAGCATCACGGTGCCGGTTGATCCGCGGCTGCCCGGCGGCGGCGGCTACACGGTGTCGGGTCTCTACGATCTCAAGCCGTCGAGCTTCGGCCGTCCGGCGGACAACCTCGTCACGCGGTCGCGCAACTACGGCAAGCAGGTCGAGCGGTGGCAGGGCGTCGACGTGAACCTGAACATGCGCCCGCGGGCAGGCATGATGCTGCAGGGCGGTCTGAGCACGGGCAGCACGCTCATCGACCTGTGTGAGGTGGCGGCGAAGGTTCCCGAGATGCTCCTTGGCGTAGTGACGGCCGCCAGCAACGCGACGACGCCGCAGGTGCTGGCGGTGTCGACGAACAACGCCGCTGCGATCCAGAATCAGTGGACGCCCGCGCAGTACTGCCGCCAGCACTCGCCGTTTCTGACCAACGTGAAGTTTGCCGGCAGCTACACGATTCCGCGCGCCGACGTGCTGGTCAGCGGCACGTTCCGCAGCGTGCCGGGTCCTGAGATCTACGCGAACTACACCGCCACCAACGCGGTCATTCAGCCAGCGCTCGGCCGTGTGCTCTCGGGCGGCGTCGCGAACCTGCCCGTCACGATCGTCGAGCCGGGAACGGTGTACGGCGAGCGGTTGAACCAGGTGGACATGCGGTTCGGGAAGATCCTGCACCTCGGTCGCACGAAGACCGTCGTCAATCTTGACGTCTACAACCTGTTCAACGCGAACACCGTGCTGACCGTGAACTACGCGTACGCGACGTGGCAGCGGCCGACCTCGATCCTGCTCGCGCGGTTCGCGAAGATCGGCGTGCAGTTCGACTTCTGACAGCTCACGTCTCGACGTTGCCTGGCTTTACCGCTCTTACTTATCCTTCGCCCGAGCGGCGTTCTGTTTCTGTATTTCCGATGGTTCCTCATTCAGGGTGCAGAAGACCTCCGTCCAATAATCGTTGGGATCCTGCGCCAGCGACCACGCGCGAGGCGCTGACTTCCAGGGTTTTGCCAGCACGACGGGGTCCTCAATGGTGATCTGGTAGGTGAGGAGATTCTTCGAGGTGCGAGTGAGGCGCTCGACGACATGCATTTTGTCACTCGGCCACCACCCGGCTCCCGCGCCCGTAATCACCCTCATCCTCTCATCAATACCAATCACGTCGATGACCAGGGTATCTCCCTCCCAATGCGCAGTCGAGTCGCCATTGAAAGTGGGATCCGGATCTTTGAGATGCGGACGTCCATCGGTGTGTATCAGACGAACGTCCATCGGGTATTCAAACATCTGCCACAACTTCCCTCCCGGGAGTGAAATCAACTCCATGGGGGCGTGCTGGCTGATTTGCTCTAATGCCGCGCTCGGAACGCCGGCCTGATCGCATTCTCCATAAGGGGCCGGCTTCCTGTACTTCGCGTCTATGCCAGGCTTGAAGGAAACGTTCTCCTCCGGCGTCACCTTGGGATCGAATTGCCTGATGGTCGCTTCTTCGAGCGGGTAAGCAAACTGCAGCATTCGTCCAGAAGGGTTTGGATACCAGCGTCCAGTCAGGTCCGGATGTCCGTCCGCCGTGCGGGGCGCCGGTCCGCCCGGCGGCAATACCTTCACCTTGTCAAAGCCGCCGACGATCGGTACAGGAGGTTTTCCTCCAGACTGCGCGCCATGGGTGTTCACCTGAGCAAAAGCAGGCATGGAAACGATGCACAAAACAGCGAGTACGACTCCAGCACTCCCAAGGCAAGTGCAGAACCGTCGCTTCGTTTCTCTCATTTTCAGGTTCTCCCTTTTTGCTGGCGTCGTTCAGAAGTGAATTTGCGGGGGCGTCAAATTCTCGACATTCTGCCCGGTGATCCGCAATTGACCGTCCGCGAGCTTGATGAATTCCGCCGTTCCTCTGTACGGCGTACCGCCAGCCTTGGTTGGACAGGCCCTGGCGCTGACGGACTTTCCCATGCTCGCGAGGAAATCCTGCTGCGTGGTGCCGTTCCTTTTCAGAGCGTTGGGGGTGATCATTTCCAGGTGCCAGGTCACCATCTTGCCGCCGGCTTCGGTCACATTCATGTCGAAATACGCGTGCGGATTCTCCCAATAGAGGCGCGAAAGCGAGCCACTCAGATCCATGCACTTATCTTTGTCGAACTCCACGTTGAATCCGTGATGCGCAAACGCAGGAGCCGCTGCAGCAACCAGAGCAAAAGCCGCAATCCGAACGCCAGTAAGCTTGCGTCTCATCGGGATGCCCCTCCAGTGGCCACGTCTCTATGCCCAATCGCCTTTGATGTCAAGCTCCAGTTCGACTCTCAGCGCGAGCGCGAGGCGAGAAGCCGGTTGACCTCCGGGTAGTGTCCCGGTCGCGTCCTCTACCGTGTCGTTGTTCTTCTCGACGAGGTTGAGCCACTGCTGAACGCCGGCGTGGAACCGGTTGCCACCGTCAGCCTGCGCTCGCCGCAGCGTCTGCCGCGCGAGAAAGAGTGCGAGCGCGACGACCAGCAGGCCGGAGATGATGTCGCCGGTATCGATGACGCCTTTGGCGAAGTCATCGAGCACGCCGCCGATGAATACGTCGCGAAACGCCACGAGTGCGGTCGACAACGCCAGCGTCGCGACCGCCGCGGCCAGCGCGCTGGTCGACAGGCTCGAGACGAGCAGACCGACGGCAATGAACGCGATGCCGATCAGCAAGAGCCCGAGAAAGCCGCCGGCGAGAGGTCCCCATTCAGGTGCTCCAAACGCGAACAGCGCAGCGCACAGAACGGCCGGCGCCATCAACATCAGGAGATACGTCTTCACCGTGCGCGAGAAGGTCCTGGTACGCGCGGTCACCAGCGGAAGGACGAGGAGTGCCGCGAGCCCGGCACGAACCAGGAACGGACGAATCAGCAGTTGAGTGACGTTGATCGGTTCCGGCGGCGGCGAGCAGCACGAACAGGGCAACGGCCAGCCAGGAGGCGCGCGACGCCACGGACGGGAGTATAGTTCACGCCATCTTTGCGCCTCTGTGCACCGAACCAGGTATCAGGGAGGTATTCATGCGTCGACTGGCATTCATCGGAGTGTCGCTGGTGGCCGTACTCCTTGGGACACCGGCGATCGTCAGGGCCCAGGCATCCATTGCAGGGCAGGTGAAGGATGCGTCCGGCGCGGTGCTGCCGGGCGTCACGGTTGAAGCGTCGAGCCCCGCGCTGATCGAAAACGTCCGCACGGTGGTCACGAGCGGCACCGGCCAGTACCGCGTCGAGCTGCTGCCTCCCGGCACGTATACCGTCACGTTCTCGTTGACCGGTTTCAGCACGGTCAAACGCGAAGGCATTCAGCTCACTGGCACCTTCACCGCAACGATCGATACCGAGCTTCGCGTCGGCGCCCTGCAGGAGACACTCACCGTCACCGGCGAAGCGCCGATCGTCGACGTGCAGAGCGCGAACAAGCAGCGCGTCATCGACCGCGATTTGATCGACAAGCTGCCTGCGGGCCGCTCGCCCTTCGCGCAGATGGCGCTCATCCCGGGTGTCACCGTCAATGCCGCGAACCAGGACGTCGGCGGCGCAACGCAGCTCTCGGGCGCGATCGCGCTGCAGGTGCACGGCTCGACGGGCAACTCGCAGTCGCTGCTCGAGGACGGCCTCTCGACGGCCGCGCTGATTTCGCCGGCGAATTCACAGATCACGTTCAACATGGCGGCGTCGCAGGAAATCGCCGTCGACTATGCGGGCGCCGGCGCCGATACCGCAGGCGGCGGCGTGCGCATGAACGTCATCCCGCGCGAAGGCGGCAACACGTTCAACGGCGTGCTGTTCATGAACGGCACGACCGAAGGACTCGGCGGCAGCAACTTCACGCAGCGGCTGCAGGATGCGGGCCTTCGGACTCCGAATCGCATCCACAACATGTTCGACGTCAACCCGGGGTTTGGCGGACCGCTGCGCCGCGGCAAGGCGTGGTTCTACCTGTCAGGCCGGCATGCCACGTCCTCGAAGTGGATGGCCGACGAGTTTTACGACAGCAATGCGAACAACCCGAACGTGTGGACGTACCAGCCGGACCTCACCAGGCCGGTTTCCAACGATTCGAACGTCAACGACGCCCGCCTGCGACTGACGATCCAGGCCGCGCCGAAGGTGAAGCTCGGCGTGCTCTACGTGCAGCAGACCGCGCGCAACTGGCCGTCGATTCTCGATGTGACCGGCGCTCCCGGCGGCACCCTGCTCGCCGCGGAAGCAGGGCCGTATCACTACTTCCCGGTCGAGCGTCAGATCACGACCGACGTCACGATCCCGCTCACCAATCGCATGCTCATCGACGGCGCCATGAAGAAAACCTTCGAGCGCGCCGTTCGCGACCCGGTCCGCTCGGTGAACCCCTCGATGATCGGCGTGCTCGAGCAGTCCACCGGCCGGCAGTACCGCGCGCGGCAGTTCTTCATCAACCGCACGAGCGACGTGTTCTATTACCGCGCGTCGCTCTCGTATATCACCGGCGCGCATTCGTTCAAATTCGGCGTCGGCGACATCTCGGGGAGCACCGGCGAGCGTGACTGGGACATCAACCCGGTGAGCTACCGCCTGAACAGCGGCATCCCCAATCAGATCACGATGCGGGCGTATCCGGTGGAGTTCTACGTCGACGTCGACCACCAGTTCGGCGCCTACGCGCAGGATCGCTGGACGTTCAACCGGCTCACGGTGAACGCGGGCCTGCGGCTGGACTGGTTCAAGAACAGCTTCCCGGCGCAGTCGGTCGGTCCGGCCGCGCTCGCGCCGACGCGCAATTTCACCTTCCCCGACACCGAAGGGCTGAACCTCAAGGACCTGAGCCCGAAGCTCAGTGCCGCCTACGATTTGAACGGCAACGGCAGGACCGCGCTGAAGGTGAGCCTGAATCGCAACGTCGAGCCGTACACGGTTGGCGGTATCGCAGGCGCGAACAATCCGATTGTCAGGCTGGCGAATACCACGACGAGGTCGTGGACCGACGGCAACAACAACTACGTTCCCGACTGCAATCTGATCGTGCTGACCGCCAACGGCGAATGCGGCGCGGTCGCCAATACGCTGTTCGGCAGCGTGGGCGCGCAGGCGAACTTCGATCCCGACGTGCTGCGCGGCTGGGGCAAGCGGCTCTACAACTGGGAGTTCTCCGCGGGCGTCCAGCGTCAGCTGGTGACGGGGCTCTCCGTCGACGCCACGTACTTCCGCCGCTGGTACGGCAACTTCACCATCATCGACAACCGCGCGGTGACCGCGTCGGACTTCACGCAGTTCAGCATCACGACGCCGATCGATTCGCGGCTGCCGGGCGGCGGTGGCCAGGTGATCTCGGGACTCTACGACGTCAATCCGAACAAGTTCGGGCAGACCGACAACATCACGACGTTTGCCAGCAACTTCGGCAAGCAGGTGCAGATGTTCAACGGCGTCGCCTTCACCGTGAACGCGCGGATGCCGCACGACATCCTCGTGCAGGGCGGCATCGATCGCGGCACCATCACGCAGGACGTCTGTGACATCCGCTCGAAGGTTCCGGAGTCCATCGTCGCCGACCCGTACTCGGCGCCGGTCGTCGCGGCGGGCACCGCCACGTCAACGCTGAATCTCGCGAGCCCGCTCTCCTGGCATTGCAAAACAGAGCGGCCGCAGACGCAGCTCAAGCTGCTCGGGTCGTACACGATCCCGCGTGTGCAGGTTCAGGTGAGCTCGGCGCTGCAGAGCATCCCGGGGCCGGAACTGAACGCGTTCTATACGGCGACCAACGCGCAGATTCAGCCGTCGCTCGGACGGCCGCTGTCCGGCGGCGTGCAGAACGTGTCGATTAACCTCGTCGCGCCCGGAACGCTGTACGGCGAGCGGCTCAATCAGCTCGACGTCCGGCTCGCGCGTCCGGTGCTCCTCGGCCGCACGAAGACGACGTTCCAGTTCGACGTGTATAACGCGCTGAATGTCGATGCGGTGACGGGCGTCAACACGAGCTACGCGTCGTGGCTTCGTCCGCAGGCGGTGATCCTGGGACGCTTCGCGAAGCTGGGAGTGCAGTTCGATTTCTGACGACGGCTTTAACCACGAAGATCAACGAAGGACGCGAAGGGCACGAAGACGTTCTTTTGTTTCTCGTGTTCTTCGTTTTCTTCGCCGCCTGGGTGTCGGACGGTCCTCGATCTCCCGACCGAGATCTATGTCCTCGTTGCTCGGCTGCGGCGGTTCCCGCCTTCACTGCTATGCAGTTCCGGCGCGCACGCGTCTGCCGGAATCCGCAGGTGGCAAGACCATTCGAAGCCCGTGCCGGCGGAAGTTAGGCGTCGCATCGTCACGTCTTCCGTGAGGCCGTGGAGCTGGTCACAACGAGTGGTGAGAAGGCCCAGAATTTTGTTAGCGTAGGCATCGGCCTCGCATAAATATCCCTGAATTTCACGACGACCGTAACTTCCACGAGTGCTCGACGGCACGCATCTCGTGCCCTCGCAAAATTTCGATCATTCGAGTCTCTGCTGAGTTGAAGGATCCCAAGGTGCTCTCCAGGAGGAATGCAGGCTCCGTCGAGATCATCGAAGAAGGTGTCCCAGAGAACGCCATTCGGTAACTCTGGCATGAGTGAAATCAGGTCATCTTCTGTTCGTCTTCCGTTTGAGGCGCGAAACGTGTCGATGATCATCGGGCCAACGCCAGTGTTCCTGATCTTGACGGCGACTTTGTCCTCGTAATTGGAAACGGGAATGCTCGCAATAGGCGTCAGTGATTTGTGATCGTGTTGCCGTGACCAGTAAAGCGATACAACTGTCAGAACGATCGCGAGCAACGACACGATGAGAGCCGCCAATCCTACCAGCGCATTCAATTGATCTGGGTGCTGTCGAAGTAAATCAACGAAACTCGCCATCGCAAAATCGGAGTGTAATGCAGTCGCCACTACGCGATGAAGATCGGTCGTTGAAACACCAACGAAGGTCGGTCGCAGAAGCTACCTGATATCGCCTGCCGGCGGCCGTGCGGAAATCGGTTCCGCCGTGTCGAACGCACTCGATCTCGCGATCGAGATCCATGTCCTCGTCGCTGGCTGCGGCGGCCGGCGGCGGTGCAACTCGGCGAAGGCGGCATTCTCTCGATGTTTTAGCCGTTCAACCAGCAACCTGATGGTTGGACACTTATTAACGGTGAGAAGGGCTCGACCCATCGTCGCGACGGCGAGAGTGGGGCCGATGCCCGCGATTTCGCCAATAGGTGTAGAGCGATGTCCCTCGACCCATTCCATTCCCAAAAGTCTTTCGACTATTTCGAATGCGCCCACGACATCCTCAGGCGAGATTGCGGCAGATCCGCCGAGAAGCCATTCCTGATGGATAGATTCCCAATCCAATGGCATTTCGGAACGTGCCCCCAAAATGAAAGAAGGCACGAAGAAATAAATCTTCGTGCCTTCGCGTTCTTCGTGACGACTTCGTGGTTGTGATGAGCGGGAC
>QHWQ01000268.1 GCA_003222635.1 Acidobacteriota bacterium
GTCGAACAGCATGAAGCCGCCTTCATCCTCGGACTCCGCGGTCGGCTGCAGCTCGATCGGTTCGAACCAGGCGGCCGCGTCGTAGCCGAGATAGCCGACGGCGCCGCCTGTGAAGCGCGGCAGGCCTGGCACGAACGGCGAGTCGAAGCTCGCCATCAGCTCGCGCAGCGTCGCCATGAACGGCTTGTCCGATGCGGACGTCCGACCTGCGCGATCGATGATGGTCTTCCCTTCACGTGACCTCAGGATGAGGAATGGATCCTTGCCGAGGAACGAGTAGCGGCCGACGTGCTCGCCACCCTCGACCGATTCCAGAAGGAACGCGTAGTCGGAGTGCTCGGCGATCTTCAGGAACGCGGACACCGGCGTCAGCAGATCCGCGACGATCTCTTTGTAAACCGGGACGAACGTCCCCCGCTGCGCAAGCTCTTTGAATTCGTCGAAACTCGTTATGTGCACGGCTGCCCCCCTCGAACGGCTGCTTCCATCACACCCGGCCGCGGCTGCTGGCCGATCCACCACTCGAACTGATGCTCGGCCTGCGCGACGAGCATCGGGAGACCATCGAGCGTCAGGCAGCCGGCCTCCCGCGCCTCGCGCAGCAAGGGCGACTCTTGCTCGCCGTAGGTCAGGTCGTAGACGAGCTTTCCCGTGAACGGTCCGCCCGGCAGCGGGCTCTCGTGCCGCGCGTTCGCGCCGCCCAGCGGCGTGCAGTTGACCAGCAGGTCCCACGACCCGCCGGGCGGCGGCCAGGCACCGATCGATGCGCCAGAGACGTGTGCGACCTCGCTCGCCTGTTCGCGCCGGCGCGCGTGAATGGTGACGTCCGCTCCGCGCGACGCGAGCGCCACGGCGACCGCGCGTGCCGAGCCGCCCGCACCGATCACGGATGCGCGCGCGCGCGTGAGCGAACCGGGATACGCCGATTGGAGCGGCTCGAGAAACCCTTCCACATCGGTGTTGGTCGCGTGCCACTCGTGGCCGTCCCGGCGCAGCGTGTTCGCGGCGCCCACCTGCCGCGTCAACGCGTCGGCGTCACGCGCCGCGCGCAGCGCGTCGAGCTTGAACGGAATCGTCACGCTGACACCCTGCACCTGCATCGCATCCGCGAACGAGAGGAAGTCATCGAAGTCGGCCGCTCGAAGCGGCACGTACACGGCATCAAGCTGCGCGGCCTCGAATGCCGCGTTGTGCATCACCGGCGATTTCGAGTGAAGGCCGACGTTGCCCACCACGCCGTAGATGGCCGTCTCAGGGCCGATCGAGCGGAAGCGGAACTCGTCGATCATCCGCGAGGCGGGAATCTGGCCGGGCGCGACCGCATGGCCCGCATAGGTCCACCGCGATCCGAAGCGCGATGCGAGCAGCCGCGACGGCAGCCCCGCATCGCCCATCGCAATCACCACGGTGTTGCCATCCGCCGCGATCGGCAGCAGCACGAGCGCGTCGCTCAGACGTTCGGCCGGAATCGCAATCTTGATCGTTCCGGCGCCGGTCTGCCGCATCGCTGTGGCGCGGCTGTCGAGATCCGCCGGCACGCCTTGAAAATCGTGCGACGAGACAACCGCCCGCCGCGGATCACGCGAGATGAGGTCGGCGAAGCCTGCGCGCCATTCGACGTCGACGTACTCCGCTCCGCCGTCGAGCGCCTGGCGCAGCAGCTCCTTCCGCGTTTCTTCGCTGCCGTCGAACCGCCCACCCTCCCACGTCGGGCGCACCGTGACGATGGCCGGACGCGAGCGTTCACGGAGCGCGCCGGCGAGGTCAACGTCTTCGACCCCGTCGAGACGGAGCTCAACCAGGTCCGCACGCGTCACGGCGTCGCGTGCGGCAATCAGCTCGGCCATGGTGCGGCCGGTCACCGTTTCTACGAGAAGTGCTCGCTTCAAATCCTCAAGCGCGCCAAAACGGGCGCGCGCCCCTAAAAAGAAAAAGCCTCTTCGCCTTGGCGGCTGAAGAGGCTTGGTCTTGCTGAGCTCTGGTCGATCTAACTAGACGCCGGAGGCCCCTTCAGCCGCAGTGCGATACCACCACCAATAGCTGGCGTAGCGGAACGCGAAGGGGCTAAAAAATCGCGGCATCGGCGGAAATCGGTGCCGGAACAGTACTTCACGCACCCGCGCACTGTCAACCGATATGGCGCTAGCCCCTTGCGATTTCATGGGTTTACCCGTATCTTCAACGGTGAGTGAACCTATGAAAACCCGCACCGCGATCGCTCTTCTGGGCCTGCTGCTCTTCCTTGGCGTCGGCCTCCCCGCGGCGACCACATCGTTTCCGGTCGATGAGCTCAAACCGGGAATGGTTGGCGTCGGCAAAACCGTGTTTCAGGGCGATGAGCTGCAGGATTTCAAGGTGCACATCCTTGGCGTGCTGCGCAACGTCATCGGGACGCGCCGCAACCTGATTCTCGCCAAGCTCGAAGGCGGTCCGCTCGCCGATACCGGCGTCATCGCCGGCATGAGCGGCAGCCCCGTCTATATCGACGGCCGCCTCGTCGGCGCCGTCTCGTATTCGCTCGGGCAGTTCTCCAAGGAACCGATCGCGGGTATCACCCCGATCGACGAAATGATCGAAGCGACCGCGCAGCCCGCGCCTCGTCGGCCGGCGACGCGCGTCGCGCTGCAGATGCCGCTGACGCCCGAGAACATGCGCGATTCGCTGCGCCAGGCGTTCTCGTGGATGCGGCCGTTCGCGGAGAACCCGAACGACGTGCAGGTGTTCGGCAACGGCCTCGACGCCAGCGTCGGGACGATGCTGCGGCCCATCGCGACGCCGCTGACGATCGGCGGCTTCGACGCGTCGGTGATCGATCCGCTTGCCTCCGCGTTCCGTGAGCAGGGCTTCCTGCCGATGATGGCGGGTGCCGGCGGCCAGGATCCTGTCGCCGCCGCCGCGGCGCGGAATCAGCCGCTTCGTCCCGGCGATCCGCTCGGCGTGGCGCTCGTGACCGGCGATCTCGAATTCGGCGCGACGGGCACGGTCACCGAAGTTGACGGCAACCGCGTCTACGCGTTCGGCCATCCGTTCTACGGTCTCGGCCCGACGCAGTTCCCGATGACACGCGCCTACGTTCACACGATCCTGCCGAGCCTCTTCAGCTCGTCGAAGCTGGCAAGCACCGGCGAGATCATCGGAACGGTGCAGCAGGATCGTGCGACCGCGATTGCGGGCACGCTGGACAAGGGGCCGTTGCTGATTCCCGTCAACCTGAAGCTCACCTCCGATCGCGGCACGACGAAGACGTTCAAGATGTCGATCGTCAACGACCAGCTGTTCACCCCGCTCCTCGCCTACGTGTCGATCCTCAACACGCTCTCGTCCTACGAGCGGCAGAACGGCGCCGCGAGCTACGCGGTGCGCGGCAGCGCAACGGTGAAGAAGTACGGCAAGGTCGACTTCGAGGATCTCTTCACGGGCGATACGCCCTCCATCGGCGCCGCCACCTACGTCGTCGGCCCGATCAATTTCCTCCTGCGCAACGCGTTCGAGGATGTGGATATCGAAGGGCTCGACCTGGAGATCGACGCGAGCGAGCAGGCGAAGAGCGCGACGCTCGAGCGCGTCTGGATCGACGGCAACCGTCCGAAGCCGGGCGCGACCGTGACGCTGAAGGCGCTGATGCGCACCTACCGCGGCGAAGAGATCACGCGGTCGGTGCCGGTGGAGATTCCGGCGAATGCGCGCGGCAGCGTCTCGATCATGGTGGCCGACGGCTCGCGCCTCGGCCAGATGGAAGCGCGCGACCTTCAGCTCCAGCCGCTGCAGACGCGCGATCTGCCGCAGATGATTCGCGTGCTCAACCAGGCGCGCAAGAACAACCGCCTCTACGTCCGCCTCGTCACGCCGGACGCCGGCGCGGTCGTCAAGGGTGAATCGCTCTCGTCGCTCCCGCCGTCCGTTCTGGCGGTGATGGAGTCTGATCGTAATGGCGGCAGCTTCCGGCCGCTGCGGGCCGCGCTGCTCGGCGAATGGGAAATCTCGACGGATCACGCGGTCAGCGGCTCGCGCACGCTTACGCTATCGCTCGACGACAATTGAAGTTTGAAGGAATGAAAACACGATTCCGCGCCGCTCTTGCGTTCGCGGCCGTGTGCGCGGGTGTGTCGCTCGCCTACGCGGCCAATCCCACCTTCTGGCAGGTCTCGAATCAGGTCGAGTTCGCCAAGGGCGATGTCGAGAACCTGTCCATCGACAGCTACGGCCGCCTGACGCTCGGTCCGACGACCACGCCAGTCTACGACGCTAGCGCGCCGTTTCTGTG
>QHWQ01000140.1:0-3265 GCA_003222635.1 Acidobacteriota bacterium
CACCGAAAACGTCAGCGCCGCGCTGGATGCCGCGGCGCGTCATCTCGCCGGCGATGGCCTGATCGTGCTCGAACGCGCGACCCGGCGGGAGCCCGAGGAGTCCGAGGCGGTCATTCGAGTGCGCGACGTGAAATCGGGCGACAGCACGCTGACGTTTTTTGAACGGAGACCATGATGCCAGGGGCGCCGCAAGGCCGACTCGCAATCTTTCCGGGATCGTTCGACCCGCTGACCAACGGTCACGTCGATATCATCCTGCGCAGCGCGCACCTGTTCGAGCGGATCATCGTCGCCGTGCTGGTCAACGCGGAGAAGAACCCGCTGTTTTCAGCGGACGAGCGCGTCGCGATCATCCGCGAGGTGTTCAAGGAGTATCCGAACATCGAGGTGGACACCTTCGACGGCCTGCTCGTCGAGTACGCGCGGCGGCGGCGCGCCAGCGCGCTCATTCGCGGCCTGCGCGCGGTGTCGGACTTCGAGTACGAGTTTCAGATGGCGTTGATGAACCGGCACCTCGAGCCGACGCTCGAGACCGTGTTCATGATGCCGGCAGAGCAATACACCTACCTCAGCTCGCGCTTGATCAAGGAGGTGTTCAGCCTCGGTGGAGAGGTGCGCGGGCTCGTTCCGTCGACGGTTGAACAATGGATGCGGCGGAAGCATTCCGCCGTGGGAGCGTAACGAATGTCTGCAGTACTCGCGCAACGCCTGGCCAATGTGACCGGATCGGCAACGATGAAAGTGGCGGCCGAGGCCGACCGCCTGAAGCGTTCCGGGGTCCAGATTGTTGACTTCGGTGCGGGGGAGCCCGATTTCCAGACCCCGCAGCACGTCAAGGACGCGGCCAAGGCGGCGATCGACGCGAACTTCTCGCGCTACACCAACGCGATGGGGATTCCCGAGTTCCGCGAGGCGGTCTGTGCGCAGTACAAACGCGACTACGGCATCGACTGCACGGTCGCGGAGGTCGTGCTCACCAACGGGGGCAAGCAGGCGCTCTTCAACACGGCGCTGGCGCTCTTCAACCCCGGCGACGAGGTGATCACGCACGCGCCGTACTGGCCGACGATCCCGGAGCAGATCAAGATCGCGAACGCGACGCCGGTCATCGTGCAGACGAAGCCGGACGACGGCTTCACGGTGCACCCGGAGAGGATCGTCGCGGCGATCACGCCGAAGACGAAGGCGATCATCATCAACTCGCCGTGCAATCCGACCGGCTCGCTGACGGATGTGGCGGCGATGACGCCGATCGTCGAGGCGGCCGCCGCGCGCGGCATCTGGGTGATCGTGGACCTCTGCTACGAGCACCTGATCTATGACGAGGTGGATCACAACCTGCCGAAGCTGCTGTTCGACAAGCACCGCGACCGGTCGGTGATCTGCGGCTCGCTGTCGAAGACCTACGCGATGACGGGGTGGCGCGCCGGCTGGACGATTGCGCCAAAGGATCTCACGCAGGCGTTCAACGTCATCATGGGCCACACGACGTCGAACATCGCGTCGATCGTGCAGAAGGCGGGCGTGGTCGCGCTCAACGGGCCGCAGGACGGCGTGAAGGTGATGCTCGACGAGTATCGCCGCCGCCGCGACGCGATCCACGGCTGGCTGACCGCCAACCCGGCGATCAAGTGCGTGAAGCCGCGCGGCGCGTTTTATCTCTTCCCGGACATCTCCGAGCTGCTCGGCGGCGAGGTGAAGTCGTCTTCGGAATTCGCGCAGCGGCTGATCGAGCAGGAGCACGTGGCGCTCACGCCCGGCGAAGGCTTCGACGCGCCGGGATACCTGCGCATCTCGTACGCGACGTCGATGGATCAGCTGCGCGAGGGCGCCACGCGGATCCTCCGGCTCGCGGAGAAGCTCCAGCCCGCAAAGGCAGGCGCTTCACGCTGATCACGAGCCACGGAGGCACGGGAACACGGAGCAGATCTTTTCACGCCTGCGCGACATCGTTGGGCCCGACTTCGTCAGGTCCGACGATGCCTCGCGCGACTTCTATGGCGTCGATGCCCTTGGCAAGGGCCATCCTCCTGACGTCGTCGTCATTCCCGAGAACACCGGACAGATTGCCGCGGTCGCGCGGCTCTGCAACGAGCAGCGTGTGCCGCTCGTCGTGCGCGGCGCGGGCACGGGTTTCACGGGCGGCGCGGTGCCGACCTGCGGCGGCGTCGTGCTCTCGATGGAGCGGCTCAATCGCATCCTCGAGATCGACGGCCTGAACCTGCTGGCGGTCGTCGAACCGAACGTGATCAACGCCGACCTGCAGCGCGAGGTGGAGAAGGCCGGCCTGTTCTATCCGCCGGATCCCGCGAGCCTGAATCAGTCGTCGATTGGCGGCAACGTCGCGGAGTGCGCGGGCGGTCCGCGCGCGTTCAAGTACGGCGTGACCAAGCGCTACGTGCTCGCGCTCGAGGCGGTGCTGCCGACCGGCGAGATCGTCAACACCGGCTCGAAGGCCGTGAAGAACGTCGTCGGCTACGACCTGACGCAGCTCCTCGTCGGCTCGGAGGGGACGCTCGCGATCATCACGAAGATCACGCTGCGGCTCGTCCCGAAGCCGCCGGCCAACCAGACGCTCCTGGCGACCTTCGACGGGATTCGCGGTGCGGTCGACGCGGTCTCGGAGTTGATCCGGCGGCGCGTGGTGCCGGCGGCGGTCGAGCTGATCGACAGTGATTCCCTGGCGGCAATCGAGGAGAACCTGGGCGGCGGGTTTGTGGCGCCGGGCACGGGCGCCGCATTGATCGTCGAGGTGGACGGCACCGAGCGCGGTGTCGAAGAGGACCTGGACCGCGTGGTCGAAGCATGCCGCAGCGTCGGCGCGAAGGAGATCTCACGGGCGAAGAGCGAGGCCGAGCGGGAGAACATCTGGTCGCTCCGGCGCCAGACGTCCGTCGCGTTGAAGAAGACGGGGCTCATCAAGATCAACCACGACGTGGTCGTGCCGCGCGGCCGCGTGCCGGAGCTCTTCGACGTGATCGCCGAGATGAAACGGACCTCCGGGCTGCGCATTGCGTCGTTCGGCCACGCGGGCGACGGAAACATCCACGTCAACCTGCTGATCACGCCCGGCGACGCCGACGAGGCGGCGCGCGCGAAACAGGCCGAGCGGTACCTCTTCACGCGTGTCGTCGAGCTGGAAGGATCGATCAGCGGCGAGCACGGCATCGGCTTCGCGAAGGCGCCCTACCTTTCGATCGAGCTTTCCGGAGAGGAGATCGCGCTGATGAAGCGCGTCAAGGCCGCGTTCGATCCGAACGGAATC
>QHWQ01000140.1:3345-59520 GCA_003222635.1 Acidobacteriota bacterium
CCAGGAACACGCGCTCAGGCGATCGCAGGAAAGCGATCGCGCCGTTGTCGTCGATGATCTGCTGCTCGCGGATGCGTGTGTAGAACGGCAGGTTGCGGACAAACGCGTTGTATTCCCCGATCGGTTCGCCGCCCAGCCGATTGGCGTGAATCATGGCGGCGATCTCCTCGACCGCCTCGGGACGCTTGCCGGCGAATGCGCCGAACTGCAGCGTCAGCAGCAGCGCCACGGACGAGATCGCCATCACGGCGGGCAGCCACCTCCACACGCGCGTTACCCCTATGGCCGCCAACGCGATCGTCGCCAGGCAGACGAGGACAATGCCGGCCCACGTCAGCTGCGGATATGCGGAGACGAACAGCACACGCGAGCGGTAGAAGAGCAGCGCGAGGAACGCAAACATCCCGGACGTGATCAGGGTGGCGATGGTCAGCTCACGTGCGGCGGCGCGATCGTTGGGCGTGGCAAGCCGGTTGGAAATGCCGACGCCGAGCATCATCGCGATGGGCGGCAGGACCGGCACAATGTAGCGAGGCTGCTTGCCGACCGAGGCGGTGAAGAGCAGCAGCGGCCCGACCGTCCAGATCAGCAGCCGCCATTCAACATCCGTGAGCCGGCGCCGCCGGCGCCAGATGTCCCGCAACGGCCGCCATGGCAGCACGAGCAGGAACACCGTCCACGGCAGCAGCCCTCCCAACACGATCGGCACGTAGTACCAGACGGCCCGCGCGTCGTTGTACTTCGTCGTCGCGAACCGCTCGAGGTTGTCGCTGACGAAGAAGCTTTGCAGGTAGGCCGTGCCGTGCTGTGCGAGCATGGCGACATACCAGGGAAGACCCGCGATGCAGAACAAGAGCACGGCGATGCCGATGTGCGAGGTGCGAAGTGCGATGGTGCGACGTTCGCGCCACCAGATCGGCGCCAGCACGATGGCTGGGATGACGATGGCGAGCGGTCCTTTGGTGAGGAAGCCGAGACCGGTTGCAAGTCCCACGAGCGCGGCCCATGACGCCGGGACCTTCTCACGCGGATCCGTCGCGCGCATCGCGCACCAGATGGTCGCCGTGATGAAGAGGGCGAGCGGCAGATCCGGCAGCGCGAGGCGCGCCATCGCGAAGTAGCCGCCGCAGGTCGCGGCGATCGCCCCGGCGATCCACGCGCCGCGATCGTCGCCAGTGAGCCGGCGCGCCGCGCCCCACGTGAGCAGCACGAGAGCGATCCCTGACAACGCGGATCCAAACCGCGCCATGAACTCACCCGGCTCGATGCCCGCGAAGCCGCCCGCGGTGAACCAGTAGTAGAGGATCGGCTTCTGCCACCGCTCCTCGTAGTTGAAGTGCGGCGTCAGCCAGTCGCCGCCCTCGACCATCTCGCGCGCGGCTTCCGCGTAGAACGCTTCGTCGGAGTCGGTGATTGCCTGCCTGCCGAGACCGAGGAGAAATGTGAGCGAGGAGAGAAGAATCAGCGAGAGGACCGACCGGCGCACCGTGCGTCATTGTACCCGCCGGCCGGCCCTGCGCTGTGATGCGCGTGTCACTGGCATCCGATCGTCAACTCCAGCAGCCCGTTGACATCCAGCAGTTCCGCTGCCTGTGCGGATGTGAGCTTCTTCTTCGCGGACTGAGCGCGGATCTGATTGTCGATCGCCGGCGAGCACGTCACGGGACGCGCGCCGTCTCACAGGCGATACAGCGTCGAGGCGTTGCTCCCATTGGCATCGCAGCGATCAACGAGTGACAACATGTAATTCTTTGCTCGATGATCTATTTCGCGCCACGCACCGCGGTAGATGTCGCCGCCTGCTTCAGGACCGTACGATAATGAGGCATGAAGACTGTCGCGGTGATCGGCGCGTCGAGCGACCGGCGCAAGTTCGGGAACAAAGCCTTCCGCGCGTTCAGCGAGGAAGGCCATCGCGTCATCCCGATCAATCCGAACGAGCCGGAAGTCGAAGGCGTGAAGACCTACGCCACGGTGCTGGACGTGCCGGATGCGATCGACATGGCGACGGTCTACGTGCCGCCGGAGATCGGCATCACGCTGCTTGACGGGTTCGAGAAGAAGAAAATCGCGGAGATCTGGATCAATCCCGGCGCCGAAAGCGACGAACTGATCGCCGAGGCACGCCGCCGCAAGCTGAATGTCATCGAAGCATGTAGTATCGTTGGCATCGGCCGCAACCCGTATTCCCTCTAAATTTCCGGTGTAAGCCATGCCGACAACCAAGCGCCCGCCGCGCGCGCCGGATCCCGACGCGACCGCCGCGCCTGCTCCAAGCCAGCCTCCACCCCCAAGCCCACCTCCAACTTCTGCGCCGCAGCAACCCAACCTGAACATCAACGATCTGAAGGACATGAGCATCCAGAAGCTCACGCAGATCGGACAGGATCTGAACGTCGCGGGCGCGACGGGCGTGCGCAAGCAGGAGCTGATCTTTCAGATCCTCAAAGCGCAGGCCGAGCAGAGCGGGTTCGTCTTCTCGGAGGGCGTGCTCGAAGTGCTGCCCGACGGCTTCGGCTTCCTCCGCGCGCCCGACTACAACTATCTGCCCGGTCCTGACGACATTTACGTCTCGCCCTCGCAGATCCGCAAATTCGATCTGCACACCGGCGACACGGTATCGGGACAGATCCGTCCGCCGAAGGAAGGCGAGCGCTACTTCGCGCTCATCAAGGTGGAAGCGGTCAACTTCGAAGCCCCTGACCTTGCGCGCGAAAAGCTGTTCTTCGAAAACCTGACGCCGCTCTATCCGCAGACGCACATCCAGCTCGAGACGGTCGGGGAAAACCTCTCGGCGCGCGTCATGGATCTGCTGACGCCGATCGGCAAAGGCCAGCGTGGCCTCATCGTCGCACCGCCGCGGACGGGCAAGACGATGCTCCTTCAGAACATCGCGCAGTCGATCACGACGAACCACCCGGAGGTGTTTCTCATCGTCCTGCTGATCGATGAGCGGCCAGAAGAAGTGACCGACATGCAGCGCTCGGTCAAGGGCGAGGTGATCTCGTCCACCTTCGACGAGCCGGCGCAGCGGCACGTGCAGGTGGCCGAGATGGTGATCGAGAAGTCCAAGCGTCTCGTCGAGCACAAGAAGGACGTCGTCATCCTGCTCGACTCGATCACGCGGCTCGCGCGCGCCTACAACACGGTCATCCCGCCGTCAGGCAAGGTGCTGTCCGGTGGTCTCGATTCCAACGCGCTGCAGAAGCCGAAGCGCTTCTTCGGCGCGGCGCGCAACATCGAGGAGGGCGGCTCGCTGACGATCATGGCGACGGCGCTCATCGACACCGGCTCGCGCATGGATGACGTGATCTTCGAGGAGTTCAAGGGGACCGGCAACATGGAGATCCATCTCGATAGGAAGCTCACCGATAAGCGCGTGTTCCCGTCCATCGACATCACGAAGAGCGGCACGCGGAAAGAGGAGCTGCTGATCGCGAAAGAGGATCTCAGTCGCGTGTGGGTGCTCCGCAAGGTGCTCAATCCGCTGTCCCCGACCGAGGCGATGGAGCTGCTGCTCGACAAGATGGGGAAGACGAAGAGCAACGCGGACTTCCTGTCCGCCATGCAGAAGATGGGGTGAGTTGATGGCGACGACCATTCATGTGCGGAAGAATGGGCCTTATCGTGTCGAGAGCGACGGTGAAGTAAAGGTCGTGGACTGGAACGGAAACGAATACACGTTCGAGCGGCTGCCGATTGCGTTGTGCCGGTGCGGAGGATCGACGAACAAGCCGTTCTGCGACGGCTCGCACTCGAAGATCGGATTCCAGGCCGCCGAAGCAGCGGTCGGCCCGGAATCCGCGGATAAACCTGCGTCCTAGCGAACGCGAACTCTGAGCGTGAGCGGCTGCGCGAGCGTCGCCGTCACGCTCGTGCCTTCGTTCACCGTCACTTCGTCGCCGCGCGTGGCCAGGACGACGCCGGTGCCGGCAGCGGCGCCGCCGGCCGCACCTTTCACCGCCCCCTTCTTGCCGCCGAGGATGCCGCCGAGAATCGCGCCGCCGATCGCGCCGGCGCCGACCTTCGTCGCATCCTCACCCTTGGTGGCTTCCGCCTCGAAGGTGAGCGGGTTGGTCTTCAGGTCCTCGCGGTCGCCGCGAACCGTCGCCTCGTTGAAGGCGAACGACACGTGCGCGCGACCCTTCACGCGGCCGGCGCGCTCGACGTCGGTCACGTTGCCGCGAAGGACCGTGCCCGCCGGGATGGCCGTATCGCCGTTGATCATGATCGCGTTGCGGAGCTTCGCGCTGACCGGCGCCTCGACTGCCGCGGATTTGGACGAGATCGTCGTCGTCATTTCGAGCGGCAGCGCGGTTCCGGACGCGATTGTTATCTCGCGATACTCGGGAACGACGGGCGCGGGCGCCGCCGGGGCGGATTCCGCCGGCCGGCTGGTGTTCTCACGCGGCGGCAGACTCACAGCCGGCGCGTTGTTGTTGCTGTACGGCGCGTTGTTGTTGCCGTACGACGAGTTCGCCTGCGGCGCGGGCTGCTGACGTGGAGCCGATGATGTGTTGCGCGGCGCTTCACGGCGACCCGTCGTTGCACGAGGTGCCGCCGGCGCCTGCGGACGAACGGCCGAGTTGTCCGCGGACGAGTACGGCTGCTGTGTCTGTGCCGGAGGAGCGGGCGCCACGGTCTGATCCGTCGCTGCGGGCGCATTCGCCGGCGCCGCTGCCTGATTCTGCTCGGTATTCTGCGAATTATCGTTCTTGCGGCCGTTGCATCCCACCACCAGGGCAGAGCTCAACAGCGCCGCGACCATCCAGTGACTTCTCATCGGTGCCCCCTTGTGGGCCGGGGTAGTTCAAGGATTGCGCCAACAACTCGGCGCGGCCGATAGAATTAGGTACGGTTATCGTGTCGGAATAACTATCAATTTGACTGATGTGTTCCCCGCGGGGCACACTGGCAGGCAGGAGTCACGCTGAATGCAGCGCACCGGCGCACAAATCATCTGGGAATGCCTTGTACACGAGGGGGTTCGTACTGTCTTCGGGTACCCCGGCGGGGCGATTCTTCCCGCCTACGACGCGATGCTGGATTACCCGATCCGCCACGTCCTCGTCCGGCACGAGCAGGGCGCCGGCCATATGGCGGACGGCTACGCGCGCGCCAGCGGCGAGGTCGGGGTGGCGATTGCGACTTCTGGTCCTGGAGCCACTAATCTCGTCACGCCCATCGCGACCGCACAGATGGATTCGGTGCCGATGGTCTGCGTCACGGGCCAGGTGCCGAGCAAGTTGATCGGCTACGACGCGTTCCAGGAAACCGACATCACCGGCATCACGCTTCCCGTGACGAAGCACAGTTATCTCGTCACGCGCGTGGACGACATCATGCCCGCGATGAAGGAGGCGTTCCACCTTGCCAAGTCGGGTCGCCCGGGGCCGGTGCTGGTGGACATCACCAAGGATGCGCAGCAGGCGACGGCCGAGTGGGCGTGGGACGACAAGCCGGTGAAGATGCGCGGCTACCGCGCGCATCGCGATCCCGCCAAGTCGGAAATCTCCAAGGCCGTCGAGTTGATCAAGGCGGCGCGCAAGCCGCTCATCCTCGCGGGGCAGGGCGTCATCCAGAGCAACGCGATGAAGGAGCTGCGCGCGTTTGCGGAACTGATCGACGCGCCCGTGACGGTGACGCTGCTCGGCATCGGCGGCTTCCCGGCGAACCATCACCTGGGCATCGGCATGATGGGGATGCACGGCGAGGCGTGGGTGAATCACGCGATTCAGGAAGCGGATCTGCTGCTCGCCTTTGGCATGCGCTTCGACGATCGCGTCACGGGCAACCTGAAGACCTACGCGCCGCACGCGAAGAAGATCCACGTCGACATCGACCCGTCGGAAATCAACAAGAACGTCCGCGCGGATGCGGCGATCGTCGCCGACCTGCGCGAGACGCTGCGCGAGATGCTCGACATGCTCGAGCCGATGACGCACGGACCCTGGTTGAAGTACATCGCCTCGATGAAGGGCGACACGGCGGTGCGCGACATCCAGCGCCTGCCGGACAGCGGCCATCTCTACGCGGCGCACGTCATCAACGACATCTGGCGGCTCACCAGCGGCAACGCGATCATCGCCACCGACGTCGGCCAGCATCAGATGTGGGAGGCGCAGTACTACCACCACAACGAGCCGCGCACGCTTATCACCTCCGGCGGTCTCGGGACGATGGGCTTCGGGTTGCCGGCGGCGATCGGCGCCAAGATGGCAAAGCCCGAGTCCGAGGTGTGGGCGATTGTCGGTGACGGCGGCTTCCAGATGACGCAGGCGGAGCTCAGCACCGCCGCGCAGGAGAACATCAAGGTCAACGTCGCCATCATCAACAACGGCTACCTCGGGATGGTGCGGCAGTGGCAGGAGTTCTTCTACGAGCGGCGCTACGCGGCGACGCCGCTGAAGAGCCCGGACTTCGTGAAGATCGCCGAAGCGCACGGCCTGCTCGGCCTGCGCGTCGAGAACCGTCCGAGCCTCGAGGACATCGTCCAGCGCGCGCGGAGCGCTGAAGGGACGGTCGTGCTCGACTTCCGCGTCGAGCAGGAAGACAGCGTGTATCCGATGGTGCCGGCCGGCGCGGATCTCGACGCGATGATTCGCCGCCCCGAGCGCCCCGTGCTCGTCGAGACGGCAGACGACCCGATCTGATTGATATGCAACACACGTTAGTCGTTCTCGTCGAAGACAAACCCGGCGTGCTGAACCGCGTCGCCTCGCTGTTCCGCCGCCGCGTCTTCAACATCGAATCGCTCAGCGTCGGCCACACCGCCGAGCCTGGCATTTCGCGGATGACGATCGTCATCGACAGCGATCAGGTGCACGCCGACCGCGTCATCGCGTACCTGTACAAGCTGGTGAACGTGCTGCAGGTCGAAGATCTCGGCGCCGTGCCGGCCGTCACGCGCGATCTCGCGCTCGTCAAGGTGGCCGTCGCCGGCCACGACCGCGCCACGCTGCTGCGCGTGGTCGACGAGACCCGCGCGCACATCGTCGACACCGGCGAGCAGACGATGACGCTGGAGATTACCGGCGAGCCGCCGCACGTCGACGCCGTTATTGCCCGGCTCGAGCCGCTCGGGATCATTGAAATGGTCCGCAGCGGTCAGGTCGCAATGCGCCGCGGCGACACCGCGCTCTCCGCCGCAGGCTGATATCAGCCCCACCCGCCTCACCCGACCATAAGGAGCATTGAAGAATGGCGACGATGTATTACGACAAGGACGCTGATCTCGATCTGATTCGCAAGAAGAAGGTTGCGATCATCGGATACGGATCACAGGGCCACGCGCACGCGTTGAACCTGAAAGACAGCGGCGTGGATGTCGTCGTCGGGCTGCCTTCGACCAGCCAGTCGATGCAGAAGGCGAAGCATGCCGGCCTGCGCGTGATGACCGTGCCCGAAGCCGCCGCGTGGGGCGACGTCGTCATGCTGCTGATTCCGGATCAGAAGCAGAAAGAGGTCTACACCGCCGACATCAAGCAGCACCTGACGAAAGGCAAGATGCTGATGTTCGGCCACGGCCTCAGCATCCGCTTCGGCTTCGTCGTGCCGCCGAGCGATGTCGACGTGACGATGATCGCGCCAAAGGCGCCGGGGCATCGCGTGCGCGAGATCTTCCCGGAGGGCGGAGGCGTTCCCGGCCTGCTGGCCGTGCATCAGGACTTCACGGGGAACGCGAAGGCGCTGGCGTTGTCGTACGGCCGCGGCATCGGCTGCGCGCGCGCGGGCATCATCGAGACCACCTTCAAGGAAGAGACCGAGACGGATCTGTTCGGCGAGCAGTCGGTGCTGTGCGGCGGCGTCAGCGCGCTGATGAAGGCGGGCTTCGAGACGCTCGTCAACGCGGGCTATCAGCCGGAGATCGCCTACTTCGAGTGCATGCACGAGCTGAAGCTGATCGTCGACCTGTTCTACCGCGGCGGCCTCGCCTACATGCGCTACTCGGTGAGCGACACCGCGGAGTGGGGCGACTACACCGCCGGTCCGAAGATCGTCACCGCTGAAACAAAGAAGGCGATGCAGCAGATCCTCGCCGACATCCAGTCGGGCAAGTTCGCCAACGAGTGGATGAAGGAGTACGAGGCGGGGCTGCCGAACTTCAAGCGGATGCGCGCGGAGGAAGCCAAGCACCCGGTTGAAGTCGTCGGCGCGAAGCTGCGGTCGATGATGCCGTTCCTGGATCCGGTGAACATCCCGGCGCCGGTGACGGTGTAAGAACACCGCGATTGACGGATTTACGAATCTACGAATTGACGAATTTCAATTGCTCAATTCAAGTCGTAGTTTCGTAAATTCGTAATTTCGTAAATCTCCATGGCACTCAACAAGTTCAGCTCGCGCATCACGCAGCCGCGCAGCCAGGGCGCCTCGCAGGCGATGCTGTACGGCACCGGCCTGACGCCCACCGATCTGCAGAAGCCGCAGGTCGGCATCGCGAGCATGTGGTGGGAAGGCAACACCTGCAACATGCATCTCGACACGCTCGCCGCCTACGTCAAGGAAGGCGTGCAGGCGGCGGGGCTCGTCGGCCTGCGGTTCAACACCATCGGCGTCAGCGACGGCATCTCGATGGGCACCGAGGGGATGAGCTACTCGCTTCCCTCGCGCGATCTCATTGCGGATTCGATCGAGACCGTCGTCGGCGCGCAGTGGTACGACGCGGTGATCACGATTCCCGGCTGCGACAAGAACATGCCGGGCTCGGTGATGGCGATGCTGCGGCTGAATCGTCCGTCGCTGATGGTCTATGGCGGGACGATCAAGCCGGGCTTCGCGCAGGGCAAACCGCGCGATGTCATTTCCGCCTTCCAGTCCTACGGCGAATATCTCGCCGGCACGATCACCGATCAGCAGCGTCTCGACATCGTCATGCACGCCTGCCCGGGCGCCGGTGCGTGCGGCGGCATGTACACCGCGAACACGATGGCGACCGCGATCGAGGCGCTCGGCCTCTCGCTCCCGTACAGCTCCTCGACGCCCGCGGAGGAGCCGGGCAAGCGCGACGAGTGTCATCGCGCGGGCGCAACAATCCAGGCGCTGCTCGAGAAGGATCTGAAGCCGCTCGACATCGTCACGAAGAAGTCGTTCGAGAACGCGCTCGCGCTGGTGATGGCCGTCGGCGGATCGACCAATGCCGTCCTGCATCTGATCGCGATGGCGAAGGCGGCCAACATCCCGCTCACGCTCGAGGACTTTCAGCGCGCCAGCGATCGCGTGCCGCTGCTGGCGGATCTGAAGCCGAGCGGGACCTACGTGCAGGAGGATCTGCACGAAGCCGGCGGCACGCCGGCGTTGATGCGCTACCTGCTCGAAAAAGGTTTCCTGCACGGCGACTGCATGACGGTCACCGGCCAGACCGTCGCGGAGAACGTGAAAGATGTGCCGCCGCTCAAAGCGGGGCAGCAGGTGATTCAGCCGGTGGAGAAGCCCGTCTTCCCGCGCGGCCATCTGCGGATTCTGCGCGGCAACCTCGCGCCGGATGGTGCGGTGGCGAAGATCACCGGGAAGGAAGGCGAGCGCTTCTCCGGCCCGGCGAAGGTGTTCGACTCCGAAGAGGACATGCTGCACGGCCTCGAGCAGGGGCAGATCGAGAAGGGCTCCGTCGTCGTGATTCGGTATGAAGGGCCGAAGGGTGGTCCCGGTATGCCGGAGATGCTGACGCCGACGTCCGCGATCATGGGCGCGGGACTTGGGAAGGATGTCGCCCTGCTCACCGACGGACGTTTCTCCGGCGGCTCGCACGGCTTCATCATCGGCCACATCACGCCAGAGGCCGTCGACGGCGGACCGATCGGCCTCGTGCGCGACGGCGATCGCATCACGATCGACGCCGCGAGGTGCGAGATTCATCTGGAGGTGAGCGACAGCGAGATCGCCACGCGTCGTCAGTCGTGGAAGGCGCCCGCGCCGAAGGCGACGAGGGGCGTGCTCTCGAAGTACATCCGCCTCGTGAAATCCGCCTCGGAGGGCTGTGTCACGGACGAAGCCTAGCCTCAAATTGAAGCTGGCGGATCGCTCCGACTGCGCGCCGGATATCGCCGTCGCACCAGGCGGCAATGTCCGCTACGGTTCGCGCATCGATTCTGAGATTATTGGTATTGGCGAGCGATTTCACGACAAGTCGCATCTCACGACGCGTGGGCGTCGCGAGCATGACTACGTGCGACGTCGGCGGCTTCGGCAGCCGACGTTCGAATGCAGTGATTTCCTGAAGCGAGCACGCGGCGGTTCCTACAACACACGCGCCAGCCACTGTCCAGCGCGCGATCATGCGGCCGATCGCTTCGAGCGTGGCCGGGCGTCTGCGAAGATCGCACAATTCCTCTATCGCGACCACATCTCCGCGACGGAACCAGTGTGGGATCGACTCGCAGGTGCCACGTCGAACCGCTTCAGCCATTTGGAATGCAAGATCAGATGCTGAGAAAACCTGAATTCGGCGGCGCCCCTCCGCCGACGCCTCTACGACGATCGATCGTACGAGACTAGTCTTGCCGACGCCCCGAGTGCCGAGAATTATCAGCACTCGTGGAGTGTCTGCTGCCTGGCGCGCGAACATATGCGCGGCGGCGATTGCGTCCCGGTGACGATCGATCACACCGACTGCGCGTCAGCGCTTTCGCCCGCGCCTTCGTGGCGGCGGTTCGTCAGGGTTACCACCTTCGCCGAGAATCATAATCTGCGAAATGACTTGCTCATGGAGCAGTCGCATGTGTGCGTACTGCTCGTCAAACCGCCTGTTGACCTCCAGGCGGAACGCGGCCAGCTCGCTCGGCAGATTCTGCAATCCTTCCATGATCTTCTCGAGAGCAGTCACTCGGTCTTCCAATGATCTCGTCGCCATCGCGCCTCCTTGTCGCGTGACATGGAGCGAGGCGCGTGCCGTCTTGCGATCGCGCGATTCAGGCCGACGACTCTAGCATCGTCGACGCGCAGCATCAACGATGTTGCGATTCCTGCAACACAAAATCGGTTGGGCGTGTGAACGAATTGCTACCGCCGGATCGAGCCGACGATCGCGAGGCCGCGGGACAGGAGAGAGGGGCTGATCGAAACGGCAGCGGATCCGTGGCGGAAGCTGGCCGCGCGCGCGGAGACAATTCCAATCGCGCTTCCGAAGACGACGTCAGACGCCCAGTGCTGGTTGTCCACCATGCGCGAGATGCTGACGTAGCCGCCGATCGCATACACCGCGGCGCCGACCTTCCAGCCGTAGTGCTCGCGCAGAACTTCCGCCGTCGCAAACGTCGCGGACGTGTGACCTGACGGGAACGAGTGCGGACCACCGCTGGGCCGCTTCCGATTTGTCGAGACCTTGATGCCCTGTGTGAGCAGGCCGTTGACGATCTGCGCGTCGATGAGATCCGCGCCGCTTGACGCGACGCCGTCGCGCTTCGAGACGCGGCCCACGACATACATGCCGAGCGCGAAGGAGCCTTGCTCGACGCCGTCGCCAATCGTCGCGCCCGCGTGGAAGAAGTCGTGCCGCGCGCCCGACGCCCGGTAAATGTGCGATGCGATCTCATCGTCTTTGGGATGAATCGCGGCGGCGCCCGCGCCGCCAACTCCCGCGATGATTCCATTGGTAGGCGTGAACAGATGCGCCACGTCCGCAGGCAGATTCGTGAACAGCGACGCGACGGACTGCGCTCGCACCGGGGTAGACGCCAGACATACGCCCAGCGCGAGGATAAGGGCTCTCATCGCGCGGGCAATCTCAATGCGACGCCGAAGTCGACGTGGCGCGTGAAGAAGGTTCCAGCGAGTTCAGCGCCCGCACCGCGCAGATGCTTCTCGGTGACGCGCGTGATTCGTGCGTCGCCAATCGCGTAGACGAACTGCCAGAGGCGATATTCGAGGCCGGCGCCCGCCTGCCAGGCGATGCCGCCGTACTGATACTGCTCCTGGTGCAGGTTGCGGAAGGTCGACTCGACGTGCGGCGTCGAAATCCCGAGCCCGCCGCGCACGTCGACGCCGCAGCTCCCGCCGCACATCGGCGCGAAACGGTACACCAGGTTGCCGAGCAGGAAGTTCAGCCCGTGCGACTGCTGAAACTGATTGAGATCCCGCGCGTCGTGGACGAGCTGCGCAATCGCCTTCGCATGATTCCATTCGACCTCGTAGCCGAGGCCGCGCGTCTCGTGCGGCAGCCATCCTGCACGGACGCCGTAGTACCACGGCGACCGGAATGCTTCGCCCTCGTAGTCGACCGAGGCAATCGATTGCGGAGGGCCGGCGGCGGGCGTGACCGTCAGCGTATTGCTCGACGTGCCGGCGACGCCCATGTAGCCGGAAAACAACCAATCCGCGCGCGCCGGACCGGGAACACAGAACAACGCGAACGCCACAACGAGAACGGAGAACAGAGAACCGAACCTGAACACGAACGGAGAAGTTAGCACACGGAAGCGTGAACACCTCGTTCTGAGTTCTGTTCTCAGAATTCGACCACCACGCCTGCGGAAGGGACGAGCGGCAGCAGCGTATCCGTCGCGAAGAACGCCCGGCCAAGACGGTCGATGCCGTACGGCCTGTTGCGCAGGTTCGTGTGATTGAGCACGTTGGCCACTTCGCCAAACAGCACCACGCGCCGCGATCCCCACCTGAAGGCGTGGTCGGCGCGAAGATCGATGCGCGAATACGCCGCCAGGCGGGTCCCGTTGCGCGTCGTCGTCAGCGCGTAGAACTCGCGCTCACCGTTGTCGAGGAACGGCGAGTCCTTGCTGATCGTGAGATATCCGACGAGCGGGTAATTCGATCCGTAGCGGTACTTCCCGCTGACGCTCGTGCGGTTCGTCAGCCGGTATCGCACGTACGCGGAGATGGTGTGGCGCTGATCGGCATCGCTCCAGAACTGCTCGCCGGCCGGCGTGGCGTAACGCAGGCGCGCGAGCGCATAGCCAAGCCATCCCGAGACGCCGGTCGCCGCATCGCGCCGCAGCATCATCTCGACCCCGCGCCCGCGCCCGGTCAGCACGTTCGTCCATGGTGCATCGATCCGACCGAACTCGATCGCTCCGCTCGGCAACCGCCTCGTCTCGGAGCCCGGCGTCCAGAGGACGTCGCTCTCGTTGCGCGCGAAGCCGCTCACCTGCAGGGAAGTCTCGTGGCCCAGCGACCGCTCGATGCCCGCGTCAATGTGCACCGCTCGCTCGGGCTGCAGACCGGTGCCGCCGGCATGTTGCCCGTACACCTGCTCGAGATCCGGAAACTGCCGGTAGATGCCCGTGCCCGCGCGAAGGGTAGTCCGTGAGCCGAGACGCAGCTCACCGTTGACCCAGGGCGAAGCCAGGGTGTCGTTCGTCAGCCGCCACCTGTCGATTCGAACGCCTGGCGTAATGCGCGCCGCGCCGGCCGTCAGCGTGGCCTGGCCGTAGCCTGATGCCGTGCTGGTGCTGCGATCAAAGCCCGCGATGGGCGCAAGAGTTGTTGCGGATATCCGGATCAACCGGTCGTGACGCCCCTGCAGGCGCTCGACATCGCCGCCGAATTCGACGAACGCGTGCGGCGAGGCGAGATACGAGCCGTCCATGCGCCAGCCGACGTCCGTCGAACCGCCGCTGCTCACGCGTACCCCGCCCGGGTTGCGGTTCTCGAAGTTGATGCCGCGCGTGTAGGCGCGCTGCGTCAGCGATACAGCCGGCGATGGCGTGAAGCGCCACCCCGCGATCGCCAGCCAGGGCGTGCTCGTCGCGGATGCCGTGTCGTCGAGGTCGAGGTCCTCGCTCGGCCGGCTGAACGCCGCGCGTCCGCCAAGCAGGATGACGTGCAGCTGATTCCGGACGGAGAGGTCGTAGACCAGCTTCGTCTGCGCGTCGCTGAAGCCGAACGCGAGGTTGGTGTCGGGATAGATCTTCTTGAGGATGTAGTCGAGATAGCTGCGGCGCGCGGAGATCAGCCACGACCCGCGTCCGCCGTTGATCGGCCCTTCGGCGAGAAACGTCGCGCTCGTGCCGCTCAAACCCGCGCGGCCGCTGAACCGCTGACGGTTGCCCTCGCGCGTCAGCAGATCCACTTCCGCACCGATGCGTCTGCCGGTGCGCTCGGGGTAGCTGCCGGGAAGCAGCGTCACCGCGCCGAGGGTTTCGCTGTTGATCATCGCGATCGAGCCGCCGTCGACGACGTCGTTGACGGTGTGCATCAAGTACCGCGCGGAGATGCCGTCGACCGTGAGGTTCACGTGTCGGAACGCGCTGCCGCGGACGGCGAACTCGCTGTAGAAATCGTCCGTTGCCGTGGTGGAGGGAAGCATCTGCACCGCGCGGAGCGGATCGTCGAGCATCACGCCGCGCAGGTTCTGCAGCTCGCCGCCGTGCAGCGCGGCCGCACCCGGCACCGCCTGCGACTCCTCCGGACGCGCGCCGACGACGGTTACACGCTCGGTGTAGGTGCCGGCGCCTTCGGCAAGGCGCAGCACGATCGGTGGTGATTCAGCGCCGCGCACGATGACATTGACTCGCGCGATGGCGTATCCGATCAGCGATGCGGCGATGGTGTAGATGCCTGGCGATGGTGTAGATGCCTGGCGGGACGGGCAGAGTGAAACGTCCGTCCGCGTCGGTTTCAGCAAAGACCGGCTGGTTCTCGATGTAGACGAGCACGCCCGGCAGCGGTTCACCCGTGCGGTCGTCGAGCGTGGTGCCTGAAATCGAAGTCGTTTGTGCCGCGGCGCGAACCGCGAGCACCAGAACAAGGAACACCGAACCGAACCTGAACACGAACCGAGAAAGCTAGCACACGGAAGCGTGAACAGGCGCGTGCCTGTCAGCGAAGCTCGTTGGTGGGGAGCGGGATCGTCTCGGATGTCGGCGGCGGTGGCGCGATGCCCATCATGTTCCGCAGTTCGGCGCCTTCCATCACCTCGATCTCGAGCAGCCGTCTCGTGACACTCTCGAGGATGTCGCGGCGGCGCGTGAGGATGTCCCGCGCCTCGTTGTGCGCGTCGGTCATGATCCGCTTCACTTCGGAGTCGATCAGGCGTCCGGTATCTTCCGCGTACGCGCCGCGTTCGGGGCCGATGGGAATGTCGAGGAACCGGCTGCGCTTGTGGCCATCGTAGTTGATGGCGCCGAGCGCGTCGCTCATGCCCCACTCGGTCACCATCGCGCGCGCGATGTCGGTGGCGCGCTGCAGGTCGTTCTGCGCGCCCGTCGAAATCTCCCCGAGCGCAATCTCTTCGGCCGTGCGGCCGCCGAGCAGCACTGCGAGCTGATTCAACAGATCCTTGCGCTGCATCAGATAGCGATCCTCGAGCGGCAGCTGCATCGTGTAGCCGAGCGCGCCGAAGCCGCGCTGCACGATGGAGATCTTGTGCACCGGGTCCATGCCGGGGATCGCGGTCGCGACGATCGCGTGACCTGACTCGTGGTACGCGACGATCTCACGTTCCTTGCGGCTCATCACGCGCTTCTTCTCGAGCCCCGCGATGAGCCGATCGATCGCCTCGTCGAAGTCGGTGGGCTCGACGGCGGTCTTGTCCTTGCGCGCGGCGAGGAGCGCCGCCTCGTTCACCAGGTTCGCCAAATCGGCTCCGGCAAAGCCCGCCGTCCGCGCGGCGACCACCCTCAGGTTGACTGTCGGCGCCAGCTTCACGTTCTTGGTGTGGATGCGAAGCACTTCCTCGCGCCCATTGACGTCCGGCTTGTCGACCAGCACCTGCCGATCGAAGCGCCCGGGACGGAGCAACGCAGGGTCGAGCACCTCGGGGCGATTGGTCGCGCCCATGATGATGATCGCCTTGCGCGAGTCGAAGCCGTCCATCTCGGCCAGCAGCTGATTCAGCGTCTGCTCGCGCTCTTCATGCGAGCCCATCGGGCTCTGCACGCGCGCACGGCCGAGCGCATCGAGCTCGTCGATGAAGATGATGCACGGCGCCTTCGCTTCGGCCTGATTGAACAGATCGCGGACGCGCGCCGCGCCGACGCCGACGAACATTTCGACGAACTCGGATCCACTGAGGCTGAAGAAGGGAACCTTCGCTTCGCCGGCGACCGCTCGCGCGAGCAGCGTCTTGCCGGTTCCCGGGGGCCCCACCAGCAGCACGCCTTTCGGGATGCGGCCGCCGAGCGTCGTGTACTTCTTCGGGTTTTGCAGGAACTCGACGATCTCCTTCAGTTCCTGCTCCGCCTCGTCCACGCCCGCCACGTCCGCGAAGCTCACCTTCACATCGTCTTCGGAGAAGACACGGTGTTTGCTCCGCGCGAACGACATCACGCCGCCTTCGGCTCCGCTCATTCGTCTGAAGAAGAAGCTCCAGACGCCGAACAGCAGCAGCAGCGGAACGACCCAGCCGAGGACTTCCGGCAGCCAGCGGCTGACCATCTCGCCGGTGTACTTCACGCTCGCCGCGTCGAGATCCTCGATCAGCTTCGGATCCTCGATACGCGTCGTGTTGAAGCTGCGCCCGCCGTTGGTCTCCCTCTTGTACGTGCCGCGGATCGTCTGATCGCCGACGAACACCTCGGCAACCTGGCCCGAGCGGACCGCCTGCTTGAACTCGCTGTACGACACCTGCCGCCCAGCGGGCGCCATGAACCACGCCTGCGCGAGCGCGAGCAGGAAGAGCAGGCCGAGGATGTACCATACGGCGCCGCCCGGACGAGTCGGTCCCAGCGAGCGGCGCTCGCCGCCCGCCCGCTTGTCGCGTGGATTCATCCCCGGTGGTGTGCGCGTATTTGCCACTTACGCCCTGCCCGCTGCCGGCTGCCCGCTGCCGGCCTTCTCGAACGTCAGTTCATTGTCGCCGACGTCCACGGTAATTCGATCGCCCTCGCGGAAATCGCCCTCCAGCACCCGCAGCGCGAGCGGATCGAGCACGCGCCGCTGGATCGTCCGCTTCAACGGCCGCGCGCCATACATCGGATCGTAGCCTTCGCTGACGACGAACCGCTTCGCGGCATCGGTCAGCTCAACGTGAATCTTGCGATCCTCGAGCCGCTTCAGCAGGTTGTGCACCTGGATGTCGATGATCTCCTTCATGTGCTCCAGGCTGAGCGCATGGAAGAAGATGATTTCGTCCACCCGGTTGAGGAACTCCGGCCGGAAATGCTGCCGCAGCGCCTCCGTGACCTGCCGGCGCACGCCTTCATTCAGCTCGCCGACGTTCTCCGAGATGTACTGGCTGCCCAGGTTCGACGTCATGATCACGACGACGTTCTTGAAGTCCACCGTGCGCCCTTTGCCATCCGTGAGCCGCCCATCGTCAAGCAACTGGAGGAGGACGTTGAGCACTTCCGGATGCGCCTTCTCGACCTCGTCGAACAGTACGACGCTGTAGGGGTGCCGGCGGACTGCCTCGGTGAGCTGACCGGCCTCTTCGTAGCCGACGTATCCGGGAGGCGCGCCGATCAACCGTGAGACCGTGTGCTTCTCCTGATACTCCGACATGTCGATGCGAATCATCGCCTGCTCGGAGTCGAACAGAAATTCGGCGAGCGCGCGTGCGAGCTCCGTCTTCCCGACGCCCGTCGGGCCGAGGAAGATGAAGCTGCCGAGCGGACGATTCGGATCCTGCAGCCCCGCGCGTGCGCGGCGCATCGCGTTGGCGACCGCCTTGATCGCTTCGTCCTGGCCGACGACACGCTTGTGGAGGCGTTCCTCCATGTGAATCAGCTTCTGGATTTCGCCTTCCATCAGCCGGCTCACCGGAATGTTCGTCCACTTCGCGACGACCTCGGCGATGTCCTCCTCGTCGACCTCTTCCTTCAGCAGGCGCGCGCCCTGCGGCGTCTGCGCGCCGCCCGCCTCGGCCTGATGGATGCGCTTCTCGAGATCGGGGATGCGGCCGTACTGCAGCTCCGACGCCTTCGCGTAGTCGCCCGCGCGCTGCGCCACGCCGAGCTCGTTGCGCGCGGTCTCGAGCTGCTGCTTCAGCTCGCCGGTCCCCTTGATGGCGTTCTTTTCCGCCTCCCACTGCGCCTGCAGGCGTGACTGCTGTTCCTTCAGATCGGCAAGCTCCTTTTCGAGCTTGCCGAGCCGTTCGACCGATGCGCGATCCTTCTCCTTGCGCAGCGCCTCGCGCTCGATCTCGAGCTGCATGACGCGGCGGCGCACCTCGTCGAGCTCCGCCGGCATCGAGTCGATCTCCATGCGCAGCTTCGACGCCGCTTCGTCGACGAGATCGATCGCCTTGTCCGGCAGGAAGCGATCCGAAATGTAGCGATGCGAGAGGACCGCGGCCGCCACGAGCGCCGCGTCCTTGATCTTCACGTTGTGGTGGATCTCGTAGCGCTCGCGGAGGCCCCGAAGAATCGAGATCGTGTCCTCGACCGTCGGCTCCTCGACCATCACGGGCTGGAAACGGCGTTCGAGCGCCGCGTCCTTCTCGATGTGCTTCCGGTATTCATCAACCGTCGTCGCGCCGATCGTGTGCAGCTCGCCGCGCGCGAGCATCGGCTTCAGCATCTGCGACGCGTCCATTGCGCCTTCGGCAGCGCCTGCGCCGACAACCGTGTGCAGCTCGTCGATGAAGAGGACGATCAGGCCTTCGGAATCGGCGATCTCCTTGAGCACCGCCTTCAGCCGCTCTTCGAACTCGCCGCGATACTTCGCGCCGGCGACCAGCGCGCCCATGTCGAGCGCGAAGATGCGCTTGTTCTTCAAACCTTCCGGCACGTCGCCGCGGACGATGCGCTGCGCGAGCCCTTCGACGATGGCGGTCTTGCCGACGCCGGGCTCGCCGATCAGCACGGGGTTGTTTTTGGTGCGGCGCGAGAGGACCTGGATCACGCGGCGGACTTCTTCATCACGGCCGATCACCGGATCGAGCTTGCCTTTGCGCGCGAGCTCGGTCAGATCGCGGCCGTAGCGGGCGAGCGCCTCGTAGGTCGCTTCCGGATTCTGCGACGTGACGCGCTGGCTGCCGCGAACCTGCGTCAGCGCCTGATAGAGCGTGTCTTTCGTGACGCCGAGGCGCTTGAGCAGCTGCGCGGCAGGGGAGCGGCCTTTCTCATCGGCCAGCGCGAGGAACAGATGCTCGGTGCTCGTGTACTCGTCCTGCATCCGCGTCGCTTCGGCCTGCGCCGACTGCACGATCATGTTCATGCGCGGCGACAGCCGCACGTCCGCGCCGTACGCCTTCGGCATCGACTCGAACAGCATCCGCGCCTGGCCGGCAACGTCCTTCGGGTCGAGCGTCATCTTGCGCAGGATGGACGGGACGATGCCGTTTTCCTGTTCGACGAGCGCAACGAGCAGATGCTCTGGCGTGATTTCGGCGTGCGTCATCTCCGACGCAAGGTTCTGCGCCGTCATCACCGCTTCCTGGGCTTTCTCGGTCAGCTTCTTGAAATCCATATTTCGTTACGCGGCGCTATGTTTCTTCGCGCGTCCTTCTTGCAATTTTGCGAGCGCCTCGTAGTGCGAGCGCTCGTCCGGCGTCAGCTGCGAGGGCAGCTCGAGCTCGACGCGTGCATACGCGTCGCCCTTGTCCTCGGGCTTGCCGACCGCCGGCATGCCGTATCCCTTCAGGCGGAACACCTGGCCATTTTGCGTCAGCGCCGGAATCTTCAGGCGCACGGTCTTGCCGGAGATCGTCGGCACTTCGACTTCGCCGCCGAGCACCGCGGTCGTCACGGGCACCGGCACCTTCACGTAGAGGTCGCGCGCCTTGCGCTCGAACAGCGCATGCGGCGCCAGCCGCACGCGGAGATACAGATCTCCAGACGCCGCGCCGCCGGCTCCCGTTTCACCTTCGCCCGAAATCCGGACGCGCGAGCCGTCGCCGACGCCGGCGGGGATGCGCACATCGACCGTGCGTGCGTGACCATCGTGCTTCAGCGAGAGGCGGCGGGTCGTGCCGTTGAACGCCTCCTCGAGCGTCAGCTCGATCTCGTGCTCGACGTCGCGTCCCTGGCGTTGACGTCCGCGGCCGCCGCGTGCGCCGCCGCGCGCGGAGCTTTCGCGGTTGCCGAAGCCGCCGCCGAAGAACGTGGTGAAGAAATCGGAGAACGGATTCTGATCTCCGAACATCTCCTCCATCTCTTCCGGCGTCATCGTCCGGAAGCCGCCGCCGCCCTGGCCGCCGCCGAAGGGGACGTTCCACTCGCCGCCGGCGAATGGATTCGGACCGCCGCTGCGCTCGGCCTGCTCGTACGCGCGCCAGTTCGCGCCCAGCTCGTCGTACTTCTTGCGCTTGGCGGGATCGCCGAGCACCTCGTAGGCCTCGTTGATCTCCTTGAACTTCGATTCGGCCGCCTTGTCGCCCGGGTTCACGTCGGGGTGGTGCTTGCGCGCGAGCTTGCGGAAGGCCTGCTTGATCTCCTTCTCCGTCGCCCCTTTGTTCACGCCGAGCGTGGCGTAATAGTCTTTGAATTCCATATGTGTAGGGCGGGACGTTACGCCCCGCCTACGATGTCGTTGAGCCGGCGGATCTCCGACAGCAATTGCCGGCGACCCGCGCCCGTGCTCAAGGCGTTTTCATCCATCAGCGGCTGGATCCGCTGCATCACCTCGGCAATCGACAACAGGCGCTGCACGCCTGCGAGATTGATCCCGAGCTCATCGACGAGGTGTTTGATCAGGCGGAGGCGCTCGAGCTCGTCACGCGAATAGAGCCGCATGCTGCCGATGGTGCGCGACGGCTGAATGAGCCCGAGGCGCTCGTATTTCCGCAGCGTCTGCGGGTGCATGCCGAGCATGTCCGCCGCCATGCTGATCAGAAAGAGATCCTGCTGCTCCAAAGCCATATGACGTCCCAGAACCCTTAGTCGATCCGAGTATGGGCCTTGATACGGCCCGTGTCAAGGTCATGAGTCGCCCCATTCACGAGTCGGAGTCGGGTGACGAGTCGTACCCGACTCCGACTCCAGTACGATGTAGTTCTTCCTGATGTTTCCGTCCGGGGCCAATCTGCTGACAGTCGGGCTCCTCGTCGTCCTCGAGGCGATGCTCAGCGCCGACAACGCGCTCGTCATGGCCGTCATCGTCCTCGGCCTCCCTCGCGCCCTTCAGAAGAAAGCACTCCGGCAGGGACTCGCCGGCGCGTTCACGTCACGAATCATCGCGACGCTGCTCGCGGTGCAGCTGATCGCCGTGCTGTGGGTGAAGCTGGCGGGCGGCGTCTACCTGCTGTATCTGGCTTACTCGCACTTCTTCAGCCACGGCGAACCAGGGGAGCGGCGCCGCGCGAAGCGCGCGGAGCCGATGTTCGGCCTCTCGGCGTACTGGGCGACGGTCGTGCGCGTCGAGGCGATCAACCTGATGTTCTCGATCGATTCGATCCTCGTCGCCGTGGCCGTCTCGCGCGTGACGTGGGTCGTCATCACCGGCGGCATCCTCGGCCTGATCGCGATGCGGGTGATTGCCGCGCAGCTGCTGAAGCTGGTTGAACGCTATCCGCCGCTCGTGGATGGCGCGTTCATCATCATCGCGTGGATCGGCATCCAGCTCTCGATCGAGTACCTGGATGCGAGCGGGTTCATCTCGCTCGAGATTCCGAGAACCGCCTCGTTAGGGTTGATCGTGGCGATCTTCGCGGCGGCGTACATCTACGCGCGGATCACGGGTCCCGTCGAGCATGCGCTCGATCCGGCCGAGGAGCAGGCGACGGAGCTGCTTACCGACGACCGGCCGGCGTGAGCTCGACCTCGCGCCGCTGGCCGTTGCGCATGAAGACGACCTTCACTGGCGTATCCGCCTTCAGCAGCTCCAGCGCGAAGGTGTAGTCGTAGATATTCGTGATCGACTGGCCGGCGATCTCCGTGATGATGTCGCCCTTCATCAGGCCCGCTTTCTCCGCGGGCCCGCCGCCGACGACGCCTGCCAGCAGCAATCCTTTCGCCTCGGTCGTGTAATCCGGAATCGTACCGGTCGTCACGCGCACGCCCGCCAGCGTCGCGCCCGTATTCGGCGGATCGACTTTCGTAAATGCCGGCGCCATGTCGGCGTTGGCGGTCGCCTGGATCACCGCGGCGGCGAAATCGACGATGCGATCGAGATCCTCGTAGTTGATCTTGTCGGCGGTGTCGCTGGGACGGTGATAGTCCGGATGCGAGCCCGTCGTGAAGAAGAGCGTCGGCAGTCCCGCCTGATTGAAGTTCGAGCTGTCGGTCGGCTGATACGGATCGTCATTCGTCGCGAGATCGAATCCGGCGGCGATATTCGCGCGCTCGAGGATGCGCGCCCACGCCGGGCTCGATGCCACGCCATCTGCCGCCAGCTTGTTGTTCTGCATGCGGCCAACCATGTCGAAGTTCAGATACGCGGCGACCTGATTCAGCGGCACCGGTGGATTCATGACGAACGCGTTCGAGCCGACGAGGCCGATCTCTTCGCCTGACCACAGCGTGAACATCACGTTGCGGCGCAGCGGCGTTGTGGCGAGCTTCTCCGCAATGGCCAGTACGGCGGAGGTGCCCGATGCGTTGTCGTCCGCGCCGTGATGGATCTGCCCCGCCTCCTCTTTCCCTGCGAGCGAGGTCCCGCGCGTGCCGTGGCCGAGATGATCGTAGTGCGCGCCGACGATCACCCAGGGTCTGTCCGCCGTCACGTTCGCGGCGGGAAGGTATGCGATGACGTTGCGACCCGTCTGCCGCTCGCGCACGACCTTTGTCGTCAGGTCGATTTGAGAGGGGAGCGTGAAGCCGGGCACGTGCGGATTGCCCGAATCCAGCTCCTGCTGCGCGGCGGCGAGCGCCTTCGTCGCTCCTGCGAACATCGCATTGGCCACCGCGCCGCTGATCGTCGCGGCGGGAATGCCTGAACCCGAGAGCGCGGTGTCGGACGTCATGCGCAGCGTCTGCCCCGCGTTGGGCGAGCGCGGGCCGATGACGATGAGCAGGCCCTTCGCGCCGTGCTGCCGCGCCGCGAGCGCCTTGTATCGGAGGTCGGAGTAGCGCGCGAGCGCAGCCTTCGTTTTCGCATCGGTGTCTTCAGGGAAGTAATGGAGGACGAGGACGATCTTGTCCTTCACGTCGAGGCCGGCGTAGCTGTCGTAGCCGAAGCCCTGCGACTCGGGCACCACGAGACCGTAGCCGGCAAAGACGACCGGCCCATTGATCGTCGCGTCATCCGAGAAGGAGAGTGCCTGCACCTGCTCCGGGTCGCGGAACGCCTGCTGACCGCCGCCGCCGCGAATCGTCAGCGTCGATCCGCCGTCACGCGTCCCGGCGGTGAACTCGAACGGCATGAACATGTCGCGATGGGCGGGCAGCGGTTTGGCGCCGGCGCGCGCGAGCTGCATCGCGATGTAGTCGCCCGCCATTCGCTCGCCCGGCGATCCCGTGTCGCGTCCCTCGAGCCGATCGGAGGCGAGAAATTCGACGGCGGGACGGGTGCGCGAGGCAACAGCCGTCTGCTGCGCGCTGACAGCTGTGGAGAAAACAACAACAACAACGAGCAGAATGCGTTTCATAAATTGCAACCTTGAGTCGCCCCATCACCCGAGTCGGAGTACGGTGATGGCTGTCACCCGAGTCTGACTCGGGTGAGAGGCGTCACCTGACTCCGGCTCGCATTGGGGCGGCTTTCAGCGCCTCGAGTGCCTTCTGATGATTCCACTGCGCGAGGAAGATCTGTCCCTCGCTGCCGCCGGCGCGCGTGGACGTCCACGCCACCTGACGGCCGTCCGGCGACGGCACGGGCAGCCCGTCGAAGCCGTCCGCATAGGTGATGCGCACGGGCTCCTTCTTGCCGTCGATGTCCACCATGTAGATCTCGAAGTTCTCGAACCCCAGCTTGTTGGACGCGAACAGGATGTATTGCCCCGACGGGTGGATGTACGGCGCCCAGCTCATCGCGCCGAAGTCCGTGATCTGCCTGACCTCGCTGCCATCCGGATTCATCGTGAACACATTCGCGATGAGCCCGGTCGTGTCGAAGCGCCGCCAGATGATCCGCTTGCCGTCGGGCGAGAAGAACGGACCACCGTCGTAGCCCGCGACGCTGGTCAGCCGCTTCTGACCGGAACCGTCCGCGCGCATGATGTAAATCTCCGCGAAGTAACTCGGATCGACCTCGAGCTGCTTCTGCTCCTCCGCGCTCAGCGTCCGGTTGTATGCATCGCGCATCGACGTGAAGACGATCCACTGCCCATCGGGCGAGTAACTGCCTTCCGCGTCATAGCCGCGCGCGTTGGTCAGCCGCGTGTACTTTCCAGTCTTCTCCGCATACGTGTAGATCTCGAACTCCGGGTCGTAGTCCCACGAGTAGCGCCGCGTCTTGCCCGACGCACGGAAGTCGAGCTCCTCCTGCTGATACTGCTTCGACTTCGGATCGTGATGCGTGGACGCGAACTCGATCTCATCGGTGCCCGGGCGGAAGAACGAGCAGGTCGTCTTGCCGTAGCCGGGCGAGATGCGCTTCGTGTCGCCGGTCGTCAGGTCGAGCGCGTAGATCTGATAGAACGGATTGCCGGGCTCGCGCTCGCTCTGAAAGACCAGCCGCTTGCCGTCGGGCGACCAGTAGCCTTCACCCGCGCGGCGCCCCTCGACCGTCAGCCGGCGGATGCGCGTGAGGAAATCGGTCTCATGATTCGCCGGCGTTTGCGCCGTGGTCCCCGCCGACAGCGCAGCCAGCACGACCACCCCAAATAACAGGCGTTTCATCGCGCAAAGGGTAGCATTGATCCGTGCGCCTGTCGGCGTTCGGTAATCTCTCTCGCCGCGACTGGATCATCGTCCTGGGCGGCGCGTTCGTCATCGTCTGCACGGTGATCGTCCTCGTCTGGACCGGCCGCCACGCGATGGCGATCTATCGCCTGAACCGCGGCGTCGGCGGGACGATGTTCTACGACGCGCAGGGGAGGCCATGGTTTCCGCTGGACGAACAGCGGCGGGACGTCCCTTTCGAGCAGATTTCGCCCTACTTCAAGGATGCGGTGATTTCCGTCGAGGATCACCGCTACTACTCGCACTTCGGCATCGATCCGATCGCCATCACGCGCGCCGCGGTCTACAACCTGCGGTCCGAGGAAGGCACGCAGGGCGGCAGCACCATCACACAGCAGCTCGCGCGCACGCTGTATCTCTCCAACGCGCGGACGTTCGCCCGCAAGGCGCAGGAAGCCGCGCTGGCGGTGATGCTCGAAATCTTTCTGAGCAAGAAGGAGATTCTCGAGCTCTACTTCGATCGCGTGTATCTCAGCGGCGGTGTCTACGGCGTCGAGTCGATGTCCGAGAAGCTGTACGGCAAGCACGCCGCGGACCTGACCCTCGGCGAAGCGGCGCTCATCGCCGGCATCATCCGCGCCCCGGCGGCCTACTCGCCGTGGACGCACGTCGACGCCGCGCGCCGCCGCAGCTTCGTCGTCCTCCAGCGGATGCGCGAGGAGAAGAAGATCACGCCGGCGCAGGAGCAGCAGGCGAGGGCCGAGCAGATTCGCATTCGTCCGCTCAGCTCTGTTTCGAACGCACGCCAGGGCTACGCGAAGGAATTCCTGCGCCAGCAGTTCCGTGACATCTACGGCGGCGACAACCCGCCCGACTGGAAGGTCTATACCAGCTTCATTCCCGAAGTTCAGGACGCCGCGGAAGCCGCGGTGCGCAACGGCCTGCGCGCACTCGGCGGCGGCAACGGTCTGCAAGCCGCCCTCGTCGCCATGGATCCGAACTCCGGCAACCTCCTCGCGATCGTCGGCGGTTCCGATTTCGTCCAGACGCCGTACAACCGCGCGGTGCGCAGCCGCCGCCAGCCAGGCTCGGCCTTCAAACCATTCGTCTACTCCGTTGCGCTCGAGAACGGGATGTCGCCGGTCTCGACGATCAGCGGTATCAAACAGGTCGCTGTCGCCGCACCCGAAGGCGTGTGGATTCCTCGCGACGAGCGCGCGAGCGAGCGGGACGAATTGACGCTGCGCGAGGCGCTGCTCGAATCGAACAACGCGGCCGCCGTGCTCCTGCAGCAGCATGTCGGCTCGCGTCCGGTGCTTCGCCTGGCCAACGATCTCGGCGTGACCGATCAGCCCGACGTGCCGTCGCTCGCGCTGGGCAGCGGTCTCGTGTCGCCGCTCGATCTCACCGCCGCGTATGCGGTCTTTCCGACGCTCGGCTACCGTGTGAAGCCACGCGGCATCATTGACGTCTTGAATGCCGACGGCGAGCGGGTGCATCGCACGAACATCGAGTCCGAACAGGTGCTCTCGCCGCAGGTCGCATTCCAGATGCTGACGATGCTCGAGGACGTGATCGATCGCGGCACGGGCGCGGCCGCGAGACGGCTCGGCGTGCACGGCGCCGTCGGCGGAAAGACCGGCACGACGAACGACTATCGCGACGCGTGGTTCGTCGGCTTCAACTCCGCGGTCGTCGTGGGCGTGTGGGTCGGCTACGACCAGCCGGAGCGGATTCGGGTGGGCGGCACCGGCGCACGCGTGGCGCTCCCCATCTGGGCGGACTTCGTGCGCCGCACCGCACAGCGCCTCCCAGGGCGCGCCTTCGAGCCGCCCGGCGACATGCGCGCCGAGGAGCTCTGCCACGTGTCCTACCTGCGTCCGGTCGAGGGATGTCCCACCTACGTGGAGTATTTCAAGGGTGGAGATGACATTCCTTCACGCCTCTGCACGATCCATCAAGGCAACATGAAGCAGCGGGTCCAACGCGCGGTGCAGGGGATCTTCGGCGCCATCGGCCGCGGGCTGAAGGGCATCTTCAGCAGGTAAAATTCACCGCAGTGCCTGAGGCCGCCCGGAACTTTGCGTCGATGATTCTGGAGAACATCGACGAGATCATCTTCACGCTGCATCCGGTGGAAAAGGGCGCAGCACTCAACTTCGTCAGCGGACGCGTCACCGATCTTCTCGGCTATACGCCGGAGGAGATGATCGGGCTGGGCAACTCGATCATCCATCCCAGCGATCTCGAAAACGTCCAGCAGAAAACGCGCGAAGCGTTCCGCAGCCCGGCGACGACCACGTTTCAGTACCGCATCAAGCATCGCGACGGCAGCTACCGGTGGTTCGAGAATCGCCTGCGCGGCGTCGGCCCGCACGGCTCCGACGGCCCCACCGTCTTCGGCGTCGCGCGCGACATCGGCGACCGCGTCGAGATGGAAGACGAGCGGCGCCGCGATGACGAGGATGTGCAGCAGGCGCACAAGATGGAAGCGCTCGGCCGGCTGGCCGGCGGCATCGCGCACGACTTCAACAACCTGCTGACAACCATCGGCGGGAACGCGAGCTTCGTACTCGAGCTGCTGCCGGCGAGCGAGAACGCGACACGCGACGCACTCACCGACATCATCGCCGCCTGCGATCGCGCCGCGCGCTTCACGCGGCAGCTGCTCGCCTTCAGCCGCAAGCAGGTCCTGCAGCCCGAGCCGCTTCGGATCGACGGTGTCATCGCCGACATGATGCAGATGCTGTCACGCCTGCTCGGCCCGGAGTTCGAGCTGAAATTCGATCTGCGAGCCGGCATCCCGCCCATCGCCTCCGATCGCGGGCAGATGGAGCAGGTCGTCTTGAATCTCGTCGTCAACGCCCGCGACGCGATGCCCGGCGGCGGAACGATCTGGGTGCGCGCGCGGAGCGCCACGGGCAAGGATGAGGACGCGATCGCGCGCATGCCGTCACCTCCGGCGGAAGTCGTTGTCCTTGAAGTCGCAGATACCGGAACCGGTATCCCCGAGGACATCCGCGAGCGGATCTTCGAGCCGTTCTTCACGACGAAGGATCGCGGGAAGGGCACCGGCCTCGGTCTCGCGATGGTCTACGGCTTCGTGCGCCAGAGCGGCGGGCACGTCGAGCTCGTCAGCGGCGCCGGGACCGGCACGACGTTCAAAATTTATCTGCCTGCAGTCGGCGCGACGCAGCCGGCGATGGCGGTGGCGGCGCCGCTCGAGCCGATCGAGGATCGCCCGCTCACCGTGCTGGTGGTCGACGATGAAGCCGGCGTGCGGCATCTGACGTGCGCAATGCTCAGGCGATCGGGCTATACGGTGATCGAAGCGAGCGACGGGGTCGAGGCCGAGCGTCTCGCCACCGGGCACACGGGCGACATCGACGTGCTGCTGACGGACATAGTCATGCCGGGTATGCGTGGCCCCGAGCTGGCCACGCGGCTGCGCCGCGGCCGGCCGATGCTGCGCGTCGTCTACATGTCGGGCTTTCCCGACACCGAGCCGCTGGCGGATGTCGAACGCGGCGAGGCGACGTTTCTCGCGAAACCCTTCGTGCGCGCGGCGCTTCTCGGCGCTATCGCCCCGCTGGCGAACCGTGAAGGGCGAGCCGCGCGTCCAAGGTAAAATCGACAGCTTATGCGTGGTCCCCTCGTCGCACTCCTTCTCTGTACCGCCGCGCTGAATGCGTGCGGCGGCAACTCCAACTCCCAGGGCGGTCCTGGCGGCGCCGGCGGCGGCCGCGGCGCGTTTCCCGCGATGGGCGTCAAGACCATCACCATCACGGCGAAGCCCATCCCGCAGACCAGCGAATTCGTCGCGACGATCAAGTCGCTGCGCTCCACGAACATTCAGCCGCAGGTCGAAGGCATCATCCGCGAGATCATGGTGAAGGCCGGCGACGGCGTGCGCGCGGGGCAGCCGCTCATGCAAATCGATCCGGAGAAGCAGCAGGCGACCGTCGCGGCGACGCAGTCGCAGCGCGCGGCGCGGCAAGCGGATCTCGAGTACGCGCGGCAGCAGCTCGCGCGGCAGCAGAAGCTCTTCGACGCCGGCGCCGTGAGCAAGGCGGAGCTCGAAGCCGCGGAGACCGCCGTGAAGACCGCCGAGGCGCAGCTCGAGGCGGTCAACTCGCAGATTCGCGAGAACCAGGTGCAGCTGCAGTACTACCGCGTCACCGCGCCGACCGAGGGGATCATCGGTGATATCGAGGTGCGGCAGGGCGATCGCGTGACACCGTCGACGTTGATCACGACGATCGATGCGCCCGAAGGTCTCGAGGCGTACATCAACGTGCCGCTCGAGCGCGCGACGCAGCTGCGCCAGGGCCTCACCGTCGAACTGCTCGACATGGACGGCACCGTCATCGCCTCCAATCCGATCACCTTCATCGCGCCGCGCGCGGACGATGCGACGCAGTCGATTCTGGTGAAGGCGACGCTGCAGCACCGTCCGCCGGGCGTGCGCGTTCAGCAGTACGTGCGCGCGCGCATCGTCTGGACGAACGAGCCGGCCATCTCGATACCGGTCGTGGCCGTCAATCGGATCAGCGGCCAGTACTTCGTGTTCGTGGCGGAGCCTGGGCAAGGAGGCGCGCTCGTGGCGAAGCAGAAGCCCGTCACCGTCGGCGATCTGATCGGCGACAGCTACATCGTCCGCAGCGGCGTCAAGGAAGGGGAGAAGCTGATCGTCTCGAATATCCAGAAGCTGCAGGACGGCGTTCCCGTCAAACCGGAAGCCTGATGTTCGTCGATACATTCATCAAGCGTCCGATCCTCGCGACCGTCTGCTCGCTCGTCATCATCCTCGCGGGCGTCCTTGCGATCCCGCAGATGCCGATCGCGGAGTACCCCGACGTGGCGCCGCCGACGGTCAACGTCAACGCGATCTACACGGGCGCGAACGCCGAGACGGTCGAGACCGCCGTCACCACGCCGCTCGAGCAGGCGATCAACGGCGTCGAGGGCATGCTCTACATGACCTCCTCGAGCACCAACAACGGCACGAGCTCGATTACCGTCACCTTCGACGTCACGCGGAACGCGGACCTTGCGGCCGTCGACATCCAGAACCGCATCAACCAGGCCGCCGGCCGCCTGCCGGCCGAAGTCCGTCAGCTCGGTGTGACGGTGACGAAGGCCGCGACCAACTTCGTCCTGGCGGCCGGCGCGTACGCGGAGCAGGGCCAATACGATTCGCTGTTCCTGTCCAACTACATCGACATCTACGTGAAGGACGCGCTGAAGCGCGTCCCGGGCGTGGCGGATGTCATGACCTTCGGCGCGGGCAAGTACTCGATGCGCGTCTGGCTGGACCCGGCGCGCCTGGCCGCGCGGCAGCTCACCGCGAGCGACGTCGTCAACGCGCTGCGCGAGCAGAACGTCAACGTCGCGGCCGGCAGCGTCGGCGATTCGCCCGCGCCCGCGGGGCAGACGTATCAGCTCAGCGTGCGCGCCGCCGGCCGCCTGCACGAGCGCTCGGAGTTCGAGAACATCATCGTCAAGTCGGGCAACGAGGGCGCGCTCGTTCGCCTGCAGGACGTCGGCCGGGTGGAGCTCGGGGCGGAAACGTATGGATCCGTGCTGCGGTTCCAGGGGCGCGACGCGGTCGGCTTCGGCGTCATCGCGCTGCCGTCCGCCAACGCGCTCGACGTCAATACCGCCGTCATCACCGAGCTCCAACGGCTGTCGAAGTCGTTCCCGCCGGGCCTGCAGTACGCGATTGCGTTCAACACGACGACCGTCGTCCAGGAATCGATTCGAGAGGTGCTCAAGACGCTGGCGATCGCGATCGGACTGGTCGTGCTCGTGATGTTCTTTTTCCTCCAGAGCTGGCGCGCCACGCTGATCCCCACGTTGACGATGCCCGTCTCGCTGGTCGGCGCGTTCGCGTTCGTGCACCTGCTCGGCTTCTCGATCAACACGCTGACGCTCTTCGCCATCGTGCTCGCCACCGGCATCGTCGTCGACGATGCGATCGTGGTGATCGAGAACATCGAGCGGCACGTGCAGGAGTACAAGAAGGACGCGGCGATCGCGGCGTCCGACGCGATGCGCGAGGTCTTCAGCGCGGTCATCGCGACCGCGCTCGTCCTGATCGCGGTATTCGTGCCCGTGGCGTTCTTCCCGGGCATGACGGGAAGGCTGTATCAGCAGTTCGCGCTGACGATCGCCTTCGCCGTGGCGATCTCCGCGTTCAACGCGCTGACGCTGACGCCGGCGCTGTCGGCGCTGCTGCTGCGGCACGCGGAGCTCGGCAAGGGAACGCTCTTCGGCACGGTCGAGCGGGTGATTCACGCCGGCACGAACGGGTACGTGCGGACCGTGCGCGGCCTGATGCGCGTCCGCTGGCTGATGGTGGTGGTCTTCGTCGCGCTGCTGGGCGCCGGCTACTTCGTGTACCTGCGATTGCCACAGTCGTTCCTGCCGCCCGAGGATGCAGGGTGGTTCCTGACGATCGTGCAGGCGCCGGCCGGCGCGTCGCTCGAGTACACGTCGAACGCTGCGAAGCGGGTGGAAGCGATCCTGCAGAAGACTCCCGAGGTCGAGGGCGTCTTCTCCATCACCGGCTTCAGCTTTGCCGGCAACGGGCCGAACCAGGGACTGATCTTCGCCGCGCTGAAACCGTTCGCCCAGCGCGTCGGCGTGGAGCACGGCCTGCCGGCGATTCTCGATCGCGTCCGCATGCAGTTCTTCGGCCTGCAGGATGCGCTGGTGTTCGCGTTCGCGCCCCCATCGATCCAGGGGCTCGGCGCCTTCGGCGGCTTCACCTTCGAGGTGCTCGACCAGGGCGGCGGGACGCAGATCCAGAACCTCGCGGGGGCGACCTTCGGGGTGATCGGCGCCGCGCGGCAGTCGAAGGTCGTGACGGGGCTGTTCAGCGGGTTCACCGCCAACGATCCGCAGCTGGCCGTCGACATCGATCGGGAGAAGGCGAGGAGCCTCGGCCTGCCGATCGGCGAGATCACCAACGCGATGCAGATTTACCTGGGCTCGGCGTACGTCAACGACTTCGACCTGGACAACCGCGCGTACCGCGTCTACGTGCAGGCCGATAAGGCCTATCGATCCGATCCGAAGTCGCTCGGCCAGTACTACGCGCGCACCAATACAGGCCAGATGGTGCCGCTCGCCAGCGTCGTCCGCCTGCACGAGACGACCGCGCCGCAGGCGATCAGCCACTTCAACCTGTTCCGCTCGACCGAGATCAACGGATCCGCGGCGCCGGGCTTCAGCTCGGGCCAGGCGATCCAGGAGATGGAGCGGCTTGCGTCGACGGCGCTGCCGCAGGGATTCGGCTACGCGTGGTCGGGCATCTCCCTCGAGGAGATCAAGGCGGGACGGCAGTCCGCGGCGATCTTCGGCATCGCCATCCTGCTCGTGTATCTCACGCTCGCGGCGCAGTACGAATCGCTCGTGCTGCCGTTCATCGTCCTGCTCGGCGTGCCGCTCGCCGTGCTCGGCGCGCTGTCGGCGCAGTGGCTGCGCGGCCTGCAGAACGATCTCTACTGCCAGGTCGGGCTCGTCATGCTGATCGGGCTCGCGGCGAAGAATGCGATTCTGATCGTCGAGTTCGCGGAGCAGCTGAGGAGACGCGGGCTGTCGATTGTGGATGCGGCGATTGAAGCGTCGCGCATCCGGCTGCGGCCGATTCTCATGACGTCGCTCGCGTTCATTCTCGGCGTGATGCCGCTGGTGTTCGCAACGGGCGCGGGGCAGGAGGGCCGCCATTCGGTGGGCACGGCGGTGGCGGGCGGGATGGTGTTTGCGACCTTCCTCAACGTGCTCTTCATCCCGATTCTCTACGTGGTGATTCAGACGATTCGTGGAGAGGGACGTCGATCGCCGGCTGCCAACCATGCATAACCGCGTCCTTCGTGGTTTAGCAATCTTTTCGATTGTGCTTGTTGCCGCGAATTCCGCGCTGGCGCAGCCGCTCGAGCGGCTCACCTTCCAGCAGGCGATCGATCGCGCGATTGCGAACAATCCGACCGTTGCGCGCGCGACGGAAGGCATCCTGCGCGCCGAGGCGATCCTGCAGCAGGTGCGCTCCTCGTCGTTGCCGAACCTGTCGCTGTCGTCGGCCGTCAACTTCACCAACCCGGTGAAGTTCACCATCGAAGGCAGCACGGCGACCGTCGTGCCCTTCGCTCAGACGCAGACGACGCCGCTGCTGGCAGTCCCGATTCTGACGCCCGTGCAGTGGGCGCAGCGGAATCAAGCCGGCGATCAGATTGTCGTCGCGCAGCAGAACGAAAAGGACGTCAAGCGGCAGATCGCCGTCGCGGCGGGGCAAGCGTACCTCGCGATCATCGCGCGGCGCCGCGTGCTCGACCTGAACACCCGGGCGCGCGACAACGCGAAGGCACATTTCGACTTCGCCAACGCGCGCCTGCAAGGCGGTCTTGGCAGCCGGCTGAACAGTCGACGGTCCCGTCGATGCGATCGATTATCCGAACTTCAATACTCCCGACGAGCTCGGACAGTTGACCAATCGCACCGACTTTCAGTTGATTCTCGCGCGTGAAGCCGCCGCGCAGCGCGTCTACAGCGATTCGTGGAAGGACCGGCTGCCGTCGCTCACCACCGCGTTCACCGCTTCGCTGCTCGAACCGCCCGGCGTCTTCGCAAAAGCGTTTTCCTGGCGCGCGCAGGTGCTCTTCGCGGTGCCGCTGCTCGATAGCGGCTTACGGGCAGGCGAGAAGGCGCAGCGGCTGGCGGACCTGAACACCATCAAGTTCGAGCGCGCGAACTTCGAGCGCGAGGCGGCCTCGGAGATCCGCCTCGCCCGCGATTCGGTGGCGTCGACCACGCGCGCGTTCACGCAGGCGCGGCAGGCGGCCGATCGGGCGAATCAGGTGGTGATGATTACCGACGTGGCATTCCGTGAGGGCGCGTCGACCAACATCGAGGTGCTCGACGCCCAGCGCCAGGCCAGGGACGTCGAGACGCAGGCGGCCATTGCCGAAGACGCGTTGAAGCGCGCGCAGCTCGATCTCCTCGTCGCCTTAGGCCGTTTTCCACAGTAATTGCACTATCTGCAACCTTGAGTCGCCCCATCACCCGAGTCGGAGTCGGGTACGACCCGTCACCGTACTCCGACTCCAAGCCCCGCAGGCGTCCGAAATCCGCTACAATCCGCCGAGCTCAGACAACTCGATGTTGTTGAATCTGCGCGTGTTTCGCTGGCAGAGTTTGTGCTCGCCGCGCGTGACCAACGTGTCTTCCGCGTTTGTCCTCGCGATTGCGGTCGCCGTCTGTCTCGCCGTGGGGCAGCCATGCGCCTACGCGCAAGCCGGCCCCACACCCGCGGGCGTGCCAGCGGCCGCCGACGTGAACGTCCTGATCAAGTCGCAGTACCGCCGCCTGACGTTCCCGCAGGCGATCTCCCGCGTCGCCGTCGGCGATACGGAGATTTTGTCCGCCGACGTCATCTCGACGCGCGAACTTCTCCTCCTCGGACGGCAGATCGGCCGCACGTCGGTGATCGTCTGGTTCGCCAACGGTACTTCCAGTGAGTTCCGGTTTTCCGTGGAGCGCGACCTGTCCGTGCTCGAGCGCGCCCTGAAGAGCGTCGATCCCTCGATTAATGTCGAATCCGCGCCGGACCGCGACGCTCTGATCCTCACGGGCACCGTGCCTGACATCAACGCCTCGATGGCGGCCGAAGCCATCGCGCGCAACTATCTCGATGCGGGCAACGTCCGCAACGGCGGCGCGCAGCCGCTCATCGCCACGCCGCCCGGCGCTGAACCCGCCGCGCCGCCGCAAGCGCCCGGCGCTGCGCCGGCAGCCGGGGCACCGAATGCCGCCGCCGCGCCGACGCAGCTGCAGGGCAGCGTGCCGACCGCCGGCACCGTCATCAACCTGATTCAGCTCCAGAACCTCCCGCCGCTCCCCGAACAGAAGATTCAGGAGGCGATTCGCGCGGTCGGCGGGCAGGACGTGACCATCCGCCGGGTGCAGCGCGGCAACATCCGCGACGATGCGCGGGACACGCTCGTGCTCGAAGGGCGCGTCCCGAATCAAATCGCGCTCGTCCGCGTGCTGACGCTCGCCGCCCGGCTCTTCGCCAACCAGACGATCAGCGCCGAAGACATCCGCGTCGTCGCCGATGAAGGCGGCGCGCTGGCGGACCAGGCGCAGACGCAGGCCTCCGCCGTCCAGACGCAGCTCGGCGGCGGCGCGACCTCCTCGCTCTTCGGCGGCGCGCGCGGCAGCCGCCTGACGAACCAGATCCGCACGAATCTGGGCCGCGCGAAAGCCATCGAGGCCGCGGGCGGACAGATCCTGTCGTTCATCGAGGTCACGGATCTTCCCCAGGTGCGCGTCGACATCCGCCTCTGGGAAGTGAATCGCACCAAGCTGCGCGCGCTCAATCCGAACGCGGCGCTGCTCCTCTCGGACTTCCGTCAGCCGTCGCTGAACCCCGCGCAGTCCGCCGGACTCGTGCAGGGCGATCAGGCGGCGCGCGTCGGCGCCGCGGGCGCGGCGATTCAGGACGTACTGTCGTTCCTCAACGGCACGCTGCTGAACGAGCTTCAATATTCCGGTGCGCACTACGCCATCGACGCGGCCCTCTCGCTGCTCGAGCGCAACGGCATCGCGCAGACCGTCTCATCGCCGTCGCTGACGGTGCTCTCCGGCGAGCTCGCGCAGGTGCAGGTCGGCGGCGAAATTCCGGTGCCGACCGCATTCGCCCCCGCCTTCGGCACGACGGCCGCAGTCGGCGGCGCCGGCGGACAGCAGAACGCCGGCGCCGTAACCCCCGGCGTTTTCAGCTCCGTCGAGTTCGTGCCCTTCGGCGTGCAGCTGCAGATTCGTCCGCTCGTCGGCGACGACGGGACGATCACGCTGGACGTGCAGCCGATGGTCGTCACCCCCGATTCGGTCCTGACCGACACGATCCGCCAGGCCACGGGCACCGCCGTGCCGACGACGGCCTTCCAGACGCGCGCATTGCGCACCAGTTCGCGATTGAACGACGGCCAGGCGCTGCTCATCGGCGGCCTGATGTCGAACAACACCTCGACGAACACGTCCTCGACGCCGGGCATCCGCAGCCTGCCGCTCGTCGGCCGGATGTTTTCGGGCTTCAATCGCAACGACCAGGACACCGAGCTGATCGTGGTCGTCAATCCCGTGGTCGTGCGGTCGCCGGTGGCGGCCGCGGCGGCCTGGTCGTTCCCGCAGCGGGACGAACTGGTCCGCTCGGTGCTCGCGGGCACGGCGGCCGCGGCAAAGCAGTAAACCAGGGACAGGATTCGACGGTAGAAGGGACAGGAGGCAGGAATGAAGGGGACACTCGCGCGTCGGTTGAGGAACAGGGCAGGCGCTGCGCTGGTTGAATACGCGCTCATCATCGCGGGCGTGGCGCTCATCGGCGCTGCGGCGGTGTCGGTCTTCGGCAACAAGGTGACGGATATGCTGGCGACGGCCGCTGCCATTCTGCCGGGCGCCCATGCCGACACCAACGCGCCGATCGTCAGCGGGAAGATCATCGAGACCTCGCCGAACGCGCCCGGTTTTGACGAGGGCAACTCCGCGACGGGCATCGGGCTCGACGTGAACGCCATCACGCAGGCCAACGGCCAGAAGCGGCTCGGCGACAACGTCGGCGGCGACGGGTCTCTCTCTTCGCTGGTCCTCGAGACCAAGAACAGGTAACAGGTTTCAGGTAACAGGTTTCAGGTATCAGGTGGTTCCACGCCACGGGGACACGCCGCCGCGGGCCGAGCGCGGTGCGGCGCTGGTGGAGTTCGCGCTCGTGTCGATCGTGCTGTATCTGCTGCTGGCAGGCACGATCGAATTCGGGCGCCTGATGTTCGACGCCAACGCGCTGCAGGACGTCGCGCGCTTGACGGCGCGCGAGCTCGCGCTCGCGCCCGTCAGCGCGGGCGCCACGTTCGAGTACGCGCTGACGTGCGATCCGGCGGGCGATGCCAATTGCCTCGTCGATCTCCGATCGCGCGTTTTCGACCCCGCCTGCCTGGTCGTCGACCTCAACGATCCCGCCGTCTCACAGGACGCGGACGGGTACTTCGCCGCGATGCCCGTCGTCAATCGCGCGCTGCGCACGTTGATGATCACCGAGCCGCAGCGTCCGAACATCCTGCGCTATGCGGGCGCGCTGATGACGGATGAAACCGGCGCGGCGTGCAGCGCGATCGGGCCGAACGGTCAGGCGTCGCCGACCGGCCTGACGGTCGGCATCCCGCTCATCGAAGGACGCGATCCGACCGGCGCGGAGACGATCCGCTGGGTGCCGGTCGTGCAGGAGATTCGCGCGGCGGCGGATGCGGCGTGCCCCGCGCGCGGGCCGTTCAGCCTGCTCTACGTTCCCGCCGCGGACGACTGCGGCCCGCTCGATGCGGATCCGGTTCCGTCGCGCGGCCTTGCCGCCGTGCGCATCAACTATCCGTATCAGGCCGCGACGCTGAGCGGCTATCAGTCCTTCCCGAACGATGTCGATCCGAATCCGCCGAACATCGGCAACTTCATCACCGCCGACGATGCGGCGGTGCAGCAGCTGAACGATCCGCCCGGCGGTCCGCTCGACGATGGCGCCATTGGTCCGTATGCCGGGCAGTACGGCCTGGGCCGTCAGCTGGCGCTCGCCGGCCGCACGCTTCGTCCGTTCCGCAAACTGATTTCCGCGCAGGCCATTTACAGGCGCGAGGTGGTTTCGGCGTGCCGCGCCTGCGGTCACAGGCGCCGTCCACCGCCGGTCTCGTGCCCGTGCCCACGGCCGCGGTGCCGATCGCGGCGCACACGCGCATCAAGCGCGATCACCTCTGGGACGCCGCGAATGCGCGCATTGCCGTCGTCTACCTGCCGCCGCGCGCGGTGACGAAAGAGATGCTGCTGAATATCAGCGACATCATCGGCCGGGTGCTCGACGGCGACAAGCGGCCTGGCTACGTCTTCACCGAAGAGGATTTCCTGCCGCGCGGCACGCGTGAAGGGCTGGTCGCCGGCATTCCCGCGGGGAAGCGCGCCATTCGCGTCTCCGGCGATCGGCTCGACGGCCTCGCCGGCCTCAACGCCGGCGATCGCTTCGACATCGTCGCCACGCTGCCGATCGACGCGGCGGGCGGCAGCCGTTCGCCGAACTTCGCCGGCCCCTACAGTCCCGAGCTCGCGCTGCAGGCCCAGCTGTCGAACTGGGACAAGCAGGCGACGGTGCGCGTCATCGTGCAGAACGCCTCGATCGTCGAGCCGATGATCGCGCGTGGCGTGGCGTATCAGGCGGCGGCCACGCCCGGCGCAGTGGTGCGCACGCGCGCGGTGCAGGAGGCGGTGATTGCCATCGAGCCGCGCGAGGTCGCGCTCCTGACCGAGGCGATGGCCGTTGAAGCGCATCTCGCGAGCATTCCGCGCTCGGGCCGCCCTGGCGATCCGGTGGACAGCAAGACGCCCGACCTGCGGCCGTTCAGCCCCTTCACCGCGCCGGGCGATCCGAGCCTGGCGGAGAACACCAGCGATCGCTTTGCCGTCGTCGAAACGATCATGGGACAGAAGCGCGCGCTGACGGCGGTGCCGAGACCCTAGCGTGCTGGTACAACTCGCCCTGATCGCGTTTGCGCTGAGCGGCCTGCTGTCGCTGGCGATCGACATCGGCTACGCGCGCCTGACGCAGAGCCAGATGCAGAACGCCGCGGACTCGGCCGCGCTCGAGGGGCTGCGCCAGCGCGATGCGGTGCGCAATCCGGCCAACGGCAATCCGATCGCGTATGCGAGCGACTGCGTCCGCCGCGCGGCGGCCAATCGCATGGTGCACTGGACGTTCGACGACGACTTCGACTACGCGTCGGGCGATCCGGACTACGAGTTCGGCGGCGGCCCGGTCATCAACGTCGATGACGGCGTCACCAGCGTGCACGCGCTGCAGACGGTCACCGTTCCCGATCCGCACGTCTACAAGCCCGACCTGCAGATGAATCAGCCGAATCAGGTCTACGGCGACATGGTGAGCGGCCGGTTCTGCTACACGACGGATCCCACTCCGTCCGAAGGCGGCACGTACGAGCTGCAGGACATCGTCTGTACGGAGCCGCAGCGCGCGACGGGCACGTACTCGCGCAGCGACTTCAATCCGAATCTCACGGTGCCGGGATTGCCCGCGACGTTGAACGAGTGCCCCGCGCCCGATCAGGCGCCGCCGAATCCCTTTCCGGCAGGCGGCACGGGCAATCTCACCGGCGTGGACGACAGCGCGTTTCTCGTTCGTCTGCGCCGCTCGAACGATTTTCAGACGCTGGCGAATCAGATGGAGGAGAGTGTCGGCTCGAGCGGGCCCTCGCTGCCGCTGACCTTCGGCAAGGGGACGACGATTCACGGCAACGATCCGAACTCGGATTACTCCGTGCGGCGCGACGGGCTGACCGTGCGCGCGACGGCGATTGCCAACACCAGGCCCGCGTGGCATCTCGGCGTGCCGCAGGCCAATCCCGCGACGACCGCGCTTGCGCCGTTCATCGTCTCCGATACGTGCGTGGCGAGTGTGACCGGTGCCGCGGTCGCGGTGACGGTGAGCGTGAATCCGACGACCGGCAACATCACGCGAACCGGAGCAGGCGTTCCCGGCTGCGCGACCGGCGCCATCGTCGGGCGTTTCGTCGCCAACGCCGCCGCGCTGCGGACGGCGGGAGCTGTCGCGCCGGGTGCGGGCGTCATCGCGCGCTGCCTGACCTCGACGACGCTCCTCGCGCGCTACAGTCCGGTATTTTCGGTGATGGCAACGGGGCCGAACCGCATCATCGGCTTCTCGCAGGTGGATTTCGTCCGCGCGGCGAACTGTCCGAACAACATCAGCGCGCCGTTCAACGCGACGATCACGCGCCGCGTGTCCACGGTGGCTGCGTCGAACGCGTCTGCGATCGTATCCGAGGAGCTCCCGGCGGTGGCGCCTGCCGTCATGACCGAGCTCCTCAACAAGAACCTCGTTGCCGCCGGACAGGTGAACTACGGTCCGGTGCTCGTTCCCGTGCTGGTCCGGTAGCCATCATGTGGCTTGATCCCCGCGACGCCGACAAGACCCTGCAGGTCCTCATCGTCGGCGCCGACTCCGCGCTCGAGGAGGAGTTGCGCAGCGCCCTCGCGCGGATTCCCGATCGCAAGGGGGCGGTTCACTACGCTGATACGTATCGCGAGGCGATTGAAGCCGCGCGCCGCCGGCAGCCGCATCTGATCGTCATCGACATCGACCGCGAGGCCTCCGAGATCGCTGTGCTCTCGAAGGACCTGCAGGCGCTCGTTCCCGAAGCGGCGATTGCCGGCGCGTTCACGCCCGATCACCTCGAGCACGGCCAGGGGGAGGGGACGACGATCATCGAGCTGCTGCGCGCGCAGGTGCGCGACTTCCTGCGCCGGCCACTCTCCGCGACCGAACTGCGCGGCGTCATCGATCGTCTCTTCGCGCGCCAGACCGCCGCGGCTGCGGCGGCGCAGGGACGCGTGGCGGCCTTTCTGAGCAACAAGGGCGGTGTCGGCAAGTCCACGCTCGCGGTGAACGTCGCCACGGCGCTCGCGCTGAAGCATCCGGACGAAGTGCTGCTGGTCGATACTTCGCTTCAGATCGGCAGCTGCGCGATGCTGCTCGACATCAAGCCGACGACGAGCATCATCGACGCGGTGCGGGAGCGGGAACGCCTCGACAAGACGCTGCTGCGGCACCTGACGATCCGGCACGGCAGCGGGCTGCGCCTGCTCGCGGCGCCGACCGACGCGCTCGAAGGATCCGAAGTCGACGACGAGGCCGTCGCGCGCATCGTCAACATGGCCCGCCGTTCGTTCGAGTACGTCATCGTCGATACCTTCCCGATGCTCGACAGCGTGCTGATGACCATCCTCGACATCAGCGACCTCAATTTCATCGTCGTGCAGGGGACCGCGCCCTCGGTGGCGGGGGTTGCGCGGTTGCTGCCGGTGCTCGAGGGGCTCGGCGTGCCGCAGTCGCGCCAGCGGCTGGTGCTCAACTCCAACTACAAGCCGTTCCTCGGCAATCTTCAGCCGATCGACATCGCCAACCGGCTGCAGCGGACGATCGACTACGTCGTGCCGTACGAGGGGCGCGTGCTCGCGTCGATGAACACCGGCAGCCCGCACATCCTGCATTCGCGCCGCTGGGAGCGTTTCGGCCGCGCGGTGAACGGCATCGTGGACGACCTGAACATGTGGGCGGTCGATATGTCCGCGCGCGAGACCGTCACGCCTGCGAAACCCGTCGTCGAGCGCAGGCTGAAGGTCGCTGGCCAGGGAGAAGCCTCGTGAACGAGATCGATCGCCGGCGTCTTGCGCAGCGGCCGACTGCGGACATCGCCTCGCGGCTCAAGACGATCGCGGGGCGCGGCGGCCGCATCGCGGGCGAGGATCCCGATCCCACGGCGGCAAAGCCGGCAAAACCCGGCCGCGCCGATTATCTGAGCGTCAAGGCCGCACTGCAGGAGCGGCTGCTCGACGAGATTGGCGAGCGCGGGCTGCTCGAAAGCGACGGCGCCGACGTCGCGGCCGCCGTCAAGGACTTCGCGGCGCGCGCGATTGCCTCCGAAGACATACCGCTCAACGAAACCGAGCGTGTGCGGCTGGCCGAGGAGCTGACCGACGAGACGATCGGCATGGGGCCGCTCGCGCCGCTGCTGGCGGATCCGGCGGTGAGCGACATCCTCGTCAACGCGCCCGACAAGGTCTACGTCGAGCGCTTCGGCAAGATCGAAAAGACCAACGTCCGCTTCCGCGACGCCGAGCACATCATCCGCGTCATCGAGCGCATCGCCGCGCGCGTCGGCCGCCGCATCGACACCTCGTCGCCGATGGCCGACCTGCGCCTGCCCGACGGCAGCCGCGTCAACGCGACGCTGCCGCCCGTGACGATCGACGGCCCGACGATCTCGATCCGCCGCTTCGGCCGCCGCCGCCTGCGCCGCGACGATCTGCTGAACCTCGGCACGCTCTCGCCTGAAATCCTCGAGTTCCTCGTCATCGCGGTCCGCGCGCGCAAGAACATCCTCATCTCGGGCGGCACCGGCGCCGGCAAATCGACGCTGCTCGGCGTGCTCGCCGAGGCGATTCCCGATCACGAGCGCATCGTCACCATCGAAGACACGGCGGAGCTGAGCCTCGATCAGGAGCATGTCGTGCGCATGGAGACGCGCCCGATCAACATCGAAGGACGCGGCCGCATTGTCGCGCGCGACCTGCTGATCAACGCGCTGCGCATGCGCCCCGACCGCATCATCGTCGGCGAGGTGCGCGGCGCCGAAGCGCTCGACATGCTGCAGGCGATGAACACGGGCCACGACGGCGGCATCGGAACGATTCACGCAAACTCCACGCGCGATGCGCTGTCGCGCCTCGAGACGATGGTATTGATGGCCGGCGTCGAGCTGCCATCGCGCGCGGTGCGCGAGCAGATCGTGTCCGCCATCCACCTGCTCGTGCAGGTCAAGCGCTACGATGACGGCGTCAGGCGCATCGAATCGGTGGCGGAGATCACCGGGCTCGAGGGGACGACGCCGCAGATGCAGGAACTGTTCGGCTTCCGCCGCCGCGGCAAGCAGGGGCGGCGCGTCATCGGCCACTTCGCGGCGACCGGCGTCATCCCGCGCATGGTTGACGAGCTGCGCGATGAGGGCGTGCAGATCTCTTCGGCGCTCTTCCAGCGCACCGACGAGGGCGAGGCGTGACGCTGATCATCATCGCGCTGACGATCGCCGCCGCGCTCTACGTCTGGTACGGCCAGCGGATGCGCCGGCTCGCGGATGCGCGTCTCGCGGAGATGGTCGGCCCAGCGGTCGTCGAGGAAACCGCGGCCGAAGAACCGACGCGCCGCATTCCGACCTTTCCCGTTCGCTATCGCTCGGTGCCGCCGGCAGCAGGCATCGCGGCGATGCTTGCGCTGTGGATGGTCGTCAAGCTGCCGATCGAGATTTCGGTTGCCGCAGGATTTCTGATTGGCGTGATGGTGCATCTGCTCGAGGAGCATCGCGGCGATCAGCAGGAGGCGGTCATCGAGCAGCAGCTCGCGACCGCGATCTACCTGATGGTCGGCTCGCTGCGCGCGGGCGCAAGCCTGCTCGCGGCGTTCGAATCCGCGCTCGAGGAAGTCGGCCCGCCGCTGCGCCCCTATTTCCAGGAAGTCGCCGGACGCATCAGGCTCGGCGACGATCCGAAGTCGTGCGTCACCGATCTGCAGGTGCACGTGCCGCTCGAGACGTTCCGTCTCTTCGCCACTTCGCTTGCGATTCACTGGGAGGTCGGCGGCAGCCTGGCGACGACGCTGTCGACCGTCGGGCAGACGGTTCGGGATCGCATCGAGCTGTCGCGCCGTGTCCGCGCGCAGGCCGTCGAATCGCACGCATCCGTCGCGGTGGTGCTCGCCATCGCCTACGTGCTCGGCTTCCTGATGTGGCGCACCAACCCCGCTCGGTTGACGGCGTTCATCGGCAGCGAAATCGGCACGATGGTGGTGGCGATCGTGATCGCGCTGCAGGCGGTTGGATTGATGTGGATGTCGCGCCTGACGCGCAGCGCCTTCTGAACCTATGGTGAACGTCATCATTCTCGCGGCGCTCTTCGCCCTCGCCGGCGGCTGGGGAGGGGTATCACTGCGGAGCTGGGACTTGCGGCGGCAGGCGCTCGCGCGGCTCGAGGCCATGGACGATCAGCGCGCGGGGCTTCGACCCGAGGTGCGCGACGGAATGCTCTCGCGCTGGCTCGCGCGCGCCGGCTATCGCAAGCCGAACGCGCAGAACATCTTCGTCGGCGCGACCGTTGCCTGCATGGTCCTCGGCGTCGTCCTCAGCCAGGTGTATCGCGCGCTGCTGCTGCGGCCGCTCGTCGTTGCGGTCTCGAACGTGCCCGGCAACGCCGGCGACATGCTCGCGCTCCTGCTCGAATCGGGCTCATGGATCGTGCTGACCATTGCCGGGTTTGTGCCGACGGTCGCCGTGCGCGCCGCGCGCCGCGCGCGCGTCGATGCCATCGAACACGATCTGCCGCTGGCGCTCGAGCTCTTCGCGACGATGGCCGAGGCCGGCCTGGGCTTCGACGCCGCCCTGACGCGCATCGTCCGCGCGCAGGGCAGCGAGCGGCCCCTCGCCACCGAGTTCCTCAACTTCCAGCACGACATGATGGCGGGCATGTCCCGCGCGCAGGCGCTGCGTCAGCTTGGCCGGCGCGTCGACGTTCCGTCGGTGACGACGTTCACCTCGGCGCTGGTTCAGGCCGAGCAGGTCGGCGCGAGCATGGCGGAAACGCTGCAGCATCAGGCCGTCGATCTCCGTCAGCGCCGACGAGAGAACGCGCTCCTGCAGGCGCAGGCGCTTCCCGTCAAGCTGGTGTTCCCGCTCGTCGTCTGTTTCCTCCCTGGCATTTTCGCCACGACGCTCGCGCCGGTGCTCTTCCAGATGGTGCAGGTCGCCAACGGAGTGCTCTCCTCCGGGCGATGATGCGGCGCGCCGGACTGATCGCCTCACTGCTCGCGTCCACCGCCTGCGCGACCAATCCGCCCGTCGTCCGCCAGCAGTGCAACAACCCCGACGCGCAGCTCGCGGCCGTGCTGCAGCCGTACGAGGAGCTGCGCGCGAAGGGATGTCCGATCGATCCCGGGAAGCCCGGCATCGACTGCGAACGGCTGCGGATTGAGATTGCCCGCCTCGCCGTGATCTGCCCGACGCACACGCCGACGCTGATGGCCAATGCCGTCCTCGCCTACGACGAGAAGCGTCCTGCCGATGCGCAGCAGTATCTCGACCTGATCCTCGCTCAGCCGCGCAGCTTCCCGGATGCGGCGGCCCTGCGCGGTCAGATTGCCATTGAAGAGGGGAACCTCCCGTTCGCGCTGCGGCTGCTCGAGCAGCAGATCAACCTCGCACCGGATCAGCCAGGGCTGCACGAGACCTATGCGGCCGCGCTCTATCTCGGTGGCCAGCTCGCGACCGCGCGCGCCCAGCTTGCCACCGCGCAGGCGCTTGGCGCCCCGCGCTGGCGCATCGCCTATCACCTGGGGTTGATCGAGGAGGCCTCGGGGAACCGCGCACAGGCCGTGCGCGACTACACCGAGGCCGTGTCGGGCAATGCGAACTTCCAGCCGGCCGCCGCGCGCCTCAAGGCGCTGCAGGCTACGGCTGCACCACAGTAACCGTCTTCGACGCGGTCGCCGTCTGCCCGTTCGAGTTGGTGACGGTCAGGTTCACCGTATAGGTGCGCGCCGCTCCATACGCGTGCGTCGGCGTGACGCCGGAGCCCGTCGAGCCGTCGCCGAAGTCCCAGCTATAGGACCCGCCGGTCACCGTCGACGACGAGGCATTGAAGAACACCGTGTCGCCAACCAGCGGATCCGTCGGCGAGAACGTGAAGTTCGCCGAGCTTGCCGGCAGCGTCGTTGACACCGTCACCGCACGCGAGGTCGTCGCCGAGAGCCCCGCATCCGTCGTCACGCGCAGCGTCACGGTGTAGGTGCCGCCGCGCGTATAGCGATGCGTCGTCGGCGAGCCGCTCGCGCTCGTGCCGTCGCCGAAATCCCACGTGTAGGTGCCGACGACCCCGCCGCCACCGCCGCCGGGCGCGCCGGGGAATCCAGGCACGCCGCCGCCGCCCGCCGCCGTGAAGATCACGTCCTGATTGATCGCCGGGTTTGTCGGCGAGAAGGTGAAGTTCGCGGTGTTCGCCGGCAGTGTGCCGGAGATGGTGATCGTGCGCGACGAGGTCGACGTCGCGCGCGTGTCGCTCGTCACGCTGAGCACGATCGTGAACGTTCCCGCCCGCGTGTAGCGGTGCGTCGTGGTGATGCCCGTGCCGCTCTGGCCGTCGCCGAAATCCCAGTTGAACGTCCCGTTGTTGACCGTGGACGAGGAGCCGTTGAAGCTGACGTCCTGGTTGATCGTCGGATTGGTCGGCGAGAAGGTGAAGCGGGCAATCGTCGGTCCCGTGCTCGGGAAGTCGTCGGCGGTGAACGCCACGTAAGTCGGCGAGCCCTGCGACACCGTCATGCTCTTCTCGGAGGAGAGCTGACCGGTCTTCGTATCCTTCGCCGTGAACGTGACGTCGGCCTGCGGCGTCGGCGCGACCCCGTTGACGAACGTATTCGAGTTCGACTCCGGCAGGTTCAGCGAGAACGATCCCGACTGGCCGGCCGCGACGGTGCCCATCACGCCGCCGTTGGCCATCGCCTGCAGCGGATTCGCCGTGCGGTTGACGACGACGATCGGGAAGTCGGATTTGTAGTGGCCGGTGCAGGCTGCGAGCAGCAGCGCCAGCAGGCATGCGCCGACACGTACGCACTGTTTCAGAGCCATGGTCGTCCCCGTTCGGCCGTCCCCGAGCAACGGCGGTGCCAAGCTCGACGTTTAGGAGTGTGGGGATTCTATCGGAATTCGGTGCGGCTTGCGCCACCGGAAGGGGACAACTGGGGCGGGTGGGGCGGGTGAGGCTGGCAGGGCGGGTGGGTAGGCGAGTGGGGTTTCGCGGGTTCTTACCCGCCTTACCCGCCCCACTCGCCCTACCCGCTTACTCCTTGATCACTGTCGTGCCCGACCCCCGCGCCGCCATCGCGATGATGACGATGAGCAGCACGAGCGCGATGACGCCGATGGCGATCCAGATCGGATTGGTCCACCAGGCGCCGCCGCTGCTGTGCGTGTTGATGTTCACGTCGACCTTGCCCTGCACGGGCTGACCCTGCGCGAGCGCCAGCGCCGGCAGCGCGAGCGGGCCGAGACACATCACCGCGACGAGCATCAGAGACGCGATGAGAAATCGCATGGACAGTTCCTCCTGTTCAGGTCTGTAAATGACCCGAGCCAGAGAAGACCATTGCAAGAGACGTGAGCTGAACGTTAACGCCCTTCGTGGTTTACGCGTTATCTATCCGAGATTTGGATGTTCCGGCGAACCTGCTGGAACGCGCGGTCGTAGGCATCCGCTTCGGTGCGCGGGGCCACGCCGATCACGTAGAGCAGGCTGCCGTCGCGGAGCTCGGTCGTCGACAGCGAGATGTACTCCGGCTGGCCGGTCACCTCGGAGACGTTCGCGAGCTGGACGGTAATGCCGTTGCGACCGCCGACGCTGTCATTCTTCGCCTTGCCCGACTGCTGCAGCTGCGGGTTGCTCTGCGCGAAGCCGCGGAGCAGCGAGTTCGTATCGTTCTGCAGGTTGCCGGTGCCCTGCGAGACGCCCACCTCGACGCCGTGCGTGAACGCGCTGCCGCCGTTGGCCTGGAAGTAGGCGCCCTGCGGCGCGTAGGTCACCGAGCTGCCGCCGCCTTCGACCGGCGACCAGTTCGACGGCACGCTCACGCGCAGCGCATTGGTCGGCTGATAGGTGCGGAAGCTGCCCGACGGCGGCTCGACGTTCACCGCACGCCCGCCCGTGCCGACCGGTCGCCGCTGCTGGTTCTGCTGCGAAATCTGCTGCGCCGTCAGCGCGGGCGACATCCCCTTCAGCCGCGCCTGCACGCGCACGAACTCGCCGTTGTTGGCGGCGCGATCGCCGTTGACGCCGAGCATCTGCGCTTCCTTCGTGATGTATTGGTAGCGGTTGCCCGGGTTCGGGTGATCGCTCAGGAACTGAGGACCGTTGCTGCCGCCCTGCGCCTCGATCGTCTTGAACATCTCCGCCATGTGGCGCGGGTCGTAGCCGGCCGCCGCCATCACGTGCGAGCCGTTGATGTCGGCCTGCGTCTCGTACTCGCGGCTGAACTTCATGAAATACGTGCTGATGCCGAAATTGGACCCCTGCGCGATGATGCTGCCGGCCGTGCCGCCGACAATCGCACCGAGGATCTGTCCCGCGACGGCGCCAATCTCATAGGGCGTCGCCTTCGTCTGCTGCGCGGTGCCGTGCCGCAGCATCACGTGGCTCATCTCGTGCGCCATGACGCCCGCGACCTCACCCTCGTTGTGCGCGGCTTCGATCATCCCGCGGTTGAGGAACATCGGTCCGCCCGGCAGCGCGAACGCGTTGATCTCCTTCTGGTTCACCACCCGGAACGTGTAATGAAACTCCGGATGCTGGAACTCGGGCGGGATTGCCGCGACGAGGCGCTGACCGATGCCGGCGACGTACTCATCGACCGCCGGGTCGTTGAGCATCGGCAGTTCCTTGAGCGCCTGCTGCGCTGCGTCCTGACCCAGCTTCACATCGTCCGACGGCTTGTACTTGTTGGGCGGCGCGACGATGTGCGTCTGCGCCGAAGCGACGGACGCCGTCAGCATCAACGCGACAAAGATCTGTTTGTAGCGATACGTAGACATTGCTGACCTCATGGCCATCCGTAGTGCAATGACATTGCCGATTCTGACACCTTAATATCTAAGCACCAGCCCGGCGGTCGCCCGCCAGAAGCTCAACCGGGTGCCCCCGATGGTGACGGCGCCGGAATCGTTCGTCAGGTTCTTGAAATGGCGGAGCTCGAAGCGCGCGCCCGCGCGAGGCGAGACCAGTCCCACGACGCCGCCGCCGATGTCGAGCCCGAGCAGATTGCTCTTCGTATCCAGGACGCGTGCGGCTGTGGTGACGCGCGCGTGCATGAGCCCGACGCCTGAGACCAGGTAGGGGCGCAGGGACTCCTGTGTAATCACTTTCGGTACTGTGATGACCACGTTGCCCGTCAGCGTCGTCACGACGCTGCTCGTCACCGTGCGACGGATGCCCTGGCCGAAGAACTGCGGCGTCTGCTCGACGTCTCCCTCCACGCCCAGGAACTTGTCCGTGAGGATCATCGTGGAGAGGCCGAACGTGATCTTCTTGTCGGAGGCTGTGGGTTCCGCGATGGCGATCGTCGTGCGTCCGGCGAACTTGGCGCCGGCGAACGGGACGATCAGCAGATCCGTCTGCGCGAGCGCCGCCTGTGGCGCGAGCAGCAGGAACAAGATCGTGAGTGTTCTACCCAACAAATAGCTTGAGGAAGGTCCTGGCGAAGAGCGACGAGGTGACGTCGCCGTTCTGCAGCGAGAACGGCTCGCTGAGGCCGTCGCTGTTGGCGAGAAGGATCAGCGTGACGTGGCGCGACGGCACCTTGAGATAGAGCGACGAGTAGGCGCCCACCGTGCTGCCGAACTGCCAGTAGATCGTCTCGCCGTTATAGGTCTGCACGAACCAGCCGAGGCCCGTCGGCAGTCCCGACTGCCGGCTCCACATCGCCGCCATGGTCTCGCGATGCAGGAAGTTGGCGCCGTCGAGCGCCGCATCGAACTTCGCGAGGTCGGCGGCCGTGGAGATGGCGCCCGTCGCGGCGTTCACGGACTTGTTAATCGTGCTGTTGGCCGACACCGTGTTGCCGCTGACCTTGTAGGGAACCGCGAGGCGCCTCAACACGCCGCCGAAGCGATCGAGCTGCGACGCGCTGAACTGCACCCGATCGTCGGCGGACTGGTCATCGACGTTCTGCGCTGGGACCGAGTCGTACATGCCGAGCCGCTCGAAGAGGCGCAAGTCGAGCGCCTGGCGGAAGGGCATCAAATCCTTCTGAATGCACGTCTCCGCGACGCCCGTGAGGAACGCGTAGCGGCTCTGATCGTATTTGAACGTGCGGTCGCTCGAGCGATGAGTCAGCGCGTCGCGGATCGTGATGGATCCGTCGGGCGCCATCAGCGCGCGCTGCTGGATGCGATCGTCGAGCGAGACGTGGTTGTTCTCGACGCAGCCTTCGAGCAGCAGCGCGGACGAGAACGTCTCCGTCAAACCAGAGATGTGGTACGGCGTGTCGACGCGCGGGCGAACCGCGTGCTCGACGTCGGCGAAGCCGAGACCCGTGCTCCAGACGAGGCGTTCATTCTGGACGATGGCGGCGGACAGACCGGGGATGTTCGCCTGGACGCGCAAAGCGTCGAGGTAGCGCTCGAAGAGCGAGAAGGTCAGCTCCTGCTGCGCGGACGCACTTCGGGCGAGCGTGACCGACACGAGCACCGCGAGCAACGCGATTCTAGTGATACGACTCATGGCCTCGGGGCTGGGAACCTGATGAGATCATACATCCCCGTTTGATTGGACTGTGCAGCACCAAGGTTCCTGTGTTACATTTTCGGCAACTTTGCGCATGACGGTTAGTGTCCGGCGGCTGGTGAGGCGTTTGCTGCGTACATCCGATATGAGGATCGTGCGGAGCGTCGTTCTCGCCGTTATTCTCATCGTTGCAACAGTTTCCGTTTCCGCCGCTGAAGGCGTTCGCATCGTCCCGCTGGTGCGTGATGACGCGGTTCTGGTGTCGTTCGAGCTGACCGACGGCTACACGCCGGCGGTGAAGGACGCCGTCCACAGCGGACTGAAAACGACATTTACTTACGAAATTGAGCTGCGGCAGGACGTGCCCGCGTGGGTGGACCGGACGATCGCCGCGTCCGTGATCACCAACACCGTGCAGTACGACAACCTGACCCGGCGCGCGACGCTGACGCGCACGCTCGACGGCCATGTCGAGTCCACGGAGACGACCGAGGATGAAGCCGTCATCCGGCAGTGGATGACGACGTTCCAGAAGATGCCGCTGTTCAAGACGGCGGACCTCGAGACCAACCGCGAGTACTACGTGCGGGTGAAGGCGACGGCGCGGCCGACCAACGGGTCGATGCTGTGGCCGTGGGGATCGGGCATCTCCGGCATGACGAAATTTACCTTCCTTCGCTAGCGATCTCCCAATCTCCAACTTCCAACTCCCAAGCGGACTAGAATCTGCCGCATGGCTGATTCTGTGCGTCTTGTCGATTACTTCTACGTCACCATCCCCAACAAAGCCGGTGAGGGCGCGCGGCTGCTCCAGACGCTGCAGCAGGCGCGGGTGAACCTGCTCGCGTTCTCGGCGTTTCCGCAGGGGCGGAAGGCGCAGGTCGACTTCGTCCCCGAGGATGCGGCGGCGTTCCGTGCCGCGGCGAAGAAGGCGAAGTGGAAGGTCGTCGGGCCGAAAAAGGTGTTCCTGGTGCAGGGCGACGATCGGCTGGGCGCGTGCGCGGATCTGATCGGCGCGCTGGCGCGCGCGGGCATCAACGTCATCGCGTGGGATGCCGTCGCCGTGCACGGGCGCTACGGGGCGATCTTCTGGGTGGCGCCGAAGGACACCAAGAAGACGCAGAAGGTGATCAACTCGATGATGGTGCAGATCGATCCCGTCGCCGCCGCCATCGCGACGCTGGGACCGTAGGTATCGCGGCGGCTGGTTGCCGCGTGCATCGAATCCAGGGCATGGCGCACGCACGACGAGTGACCTTATCTGTCACGCGCGCTTTCTACTCTCGCGATGGAGGATGGACATGTCCTGTATCGCGCATCGATTCGACAACCGCCGCACCCGAGGACGGGTGCTATGTTTCGAGTGCTACCGGGCGAGGTTCGATCGTCCCGAGCGCCTGCGAATGCCCGTCCTCACGTTCCCGCGCGTTCTTACCGAGCGCGAGCTGGCGCACCGGCGCCAGATGCTCGCGCACCTCGGAACCAAGGACCGTGCATCATCCGGCCCCCTGCAAACCGCATAGAATCGCGGGCGCTCATCCCCAGGAGCGCCGATGCATCACGGAGACGTCTCGCCCGAGATCGCCAAGGGTCTGCTTGCGCTGAAGAAGCGCCTCGCGGCCGCCAAAATCGCCTCGTCCAGGCTTGACGAGACCATCAACCTTGCCGTCTGGAACATCCGCGAGTTCGGCAAGGTGCATCGGACGATCCCGGCGATTCACTACATCGCGGAAATCCTCGGCCAGTTCGACCTGATCGCGATGGTGGAGCTGCGGAAGGACCTGTCCGATCTCGGCAAGGTCCTCTGGTTCCTCGGCCCGACCTGGGACGTCGTCTATTCGGATTGGATTGACGACCCCGGCGGCAACGACGAGCGCGTGGCGTTCCTCTTCGATCGCCGGGCGGTGACTTTCAACGGCCTCGCGGCGGAAATCGACGCGCCGCGGACGGCGAAGGCAAAGGAATATCTTGCGGAGCTGTCATTCTGGCGCGCTCCGTACATGGCATCGTTCCGCTCGGGCAACTTCGATTTCATTCTCATCGCGACGCACACGCGCTGGGGCGACAGCATCGAGGCGCGCCGCGCGGAGCTGCAGCTGCTGGCGGACTGGATCGACACGCGCTTTGCGAGCGACTTCGTCGAGGACCACGACCTCGTCGTGATGGGCGACTTCAACATCCCCAAGCTGGACGACACACTCTTCAAGGCACTCACGAGCCGCGGGCTGATGATTCCCGAGTGCCTGCGGATATTGAAAGTGGGCGACCGCGTGATTGGCGGCTCGAACCTGGGCGCGGACGCGCGCTACGACCAGATCCTGCATCTGCCGACGATGAAGAGCCGGTTCAACAACAACGGCGGCGCGGTCGATTTCTGGATCAGCGACGCCAGGATCGACGAGCTGTTCCCTGGATCGAACTACTCGCGCGACAAGTTCACGTTCCAGCTCTCCGATCATTTCCCGGTGTGGGCGCAGATCAACATCGACATCGACGGCCCGCGCCTCACACAGATCGTCCAGGACGCGAAAAACAAATAACCTACGGCGCGCTGGTCGCGGTCGCGGCGACGAGCTTCTGTCCGCCCGGAAGGACGACGGTCAGCAGACGTCCGATCGGCTGGCCGTTCTTGACGGGCTCGAGCGTGACCGTCACCTCGTCGCCGGCCTTGAACGACATCCGCGACCACCCCCGCGACGTCATCGTCGTCGGATTCTGCGTTTCAACGGCCCAGTTGCGGACTGTTCCCGTCTGGTCCTTCGCATCGAACTGCAGGAAGCAGTGCGGATTGCTCCAGATCCACTCCGTGACGGTGCCCTTCAGCGTGACCTCCTTGCCGGTGTCGAGCGCCGCCGCGCCGTGATGCGCGAGGAGCGGAGCCGACACGAGCAGGATCCCCAGGACCGCCATGCTCATCTTTCGCATCGTGACCCTCTCTTCCCACTTCCAACTTCCAACTTCTTACTTCGTTTTCGCCTGGCTCGCGATGACGCGCCTGTAGGCGGCGGCCTCGGAGGCCGACGGAATCATCTCCATCAGATCGCTGCCGTCCGGCATCAGGTTGATCTTCAGCTTGTCGACCGCCATCCACGGCTTCGTGTAGATGGCCGGATCGTCCAGCGTGACCGTCAGCTCCATCGTCTGACGATTCACGCGGTGATAGCGCTCTTCCACCTTCAGGTTGTTGCTGTGCGGATTGCCCGCGTTATCGAGCCACGTGCGGTCGTCCGTGCCGACGCTGTTGACGACCAGCGTGGTATCGTCCACCCAGCGGCCCACCGAGTAGCCGTACCAGCGCGGATCGGGATTGGCGGGAAGCGCGCGGCCGTCGGTCCAGATGACGCGCCACCGCTTCTCGAACATGTAGAGGATCAGCACCTGGTTCGGCGTCTGCACGATCTGGAACGGCCGCAGCTCGTACATCACGATGCGTGGAAAGCCGGTCGGATCGCCCATCGTCGACAGCGGATCGTTGTCGTCGGTGACCTGCACGAGCCGGGTGCCGTTGCCCGGGTGGTTGGCCTTGGCCATCTCCTCGCCGCGAGGGGTGAACGGGGCGGCGATATGTCCCGTCGGCTGAATGCCGCCGTTTCCCGCATCCCAGGTGCCCGAGAGATCGCGGCGCGGCGCCGGTCCCGCGGGCCCGGCGGGCGGCCCGGACAAGCCTGCATTGTTCCAGGGTTTCGTCTGGGCGTATGGAAACGCCGCGGCGAGCATCGCCGCCAACAACGCGAGAAAAACGAGGCGTGGCCGCATGGCAGAAACCTCCTGCAGGACGTGCGCGAATTATACGTATAATCCGGCGCATTCCGGAGAACACATCATGCGCCAGATAGCGGTTGTCGCGACGGTCGCGTTGCTCCTGCTCGTTACGGTCCATCCACGAGCGCAGGCGCCCACGTTGAACAGGGAAATCGCCCCGATGCTGCCGGTCAAGCAGATCGCGTATCTCAGGGCATCGAACGCCGAATCGCTCGACCACTTCGCGTGCGGCGGCGGAAATCAGGGCCACACGGGCACGTCGATCGGGATGAGCGGCGACGGCCAGACGCTGGCCGTCGGCGCGCCGTTCGAGAGCGGAGGCTCGCGAGGGATCAACGGGAATCAGAACGACAACTCGATGTATGCGGCGGGCGCTGTGTACGTCTTCACGCGTAATGGCAATGCGTGGACGCAGCAGGCGTACGTCAAGGCTTCCAATCCCGGCGTCAACGATCATTTCGGATCGTCGGTGGCGCTGAGCCGCGACGGCAACACGATGGCGGTCGCCGCGCACTGGGAATCGAGCGCCGCGACGGGCGTCAACGGCAACCAGAATGACGACTCCATCCCGCAGGCCGGGGCCGTCTACGTGTTCACGCGCACCGGGACAACGTGGACGCAGCAGGCGTATATCAAGGCGTCGAACACGGGCAAGGCCGACGAGGGGAACACGCCCGGCGACGGCGATCAGTTCGGCTTCTCGCTGGCGCTGAGCGGCGACGGCAACACGCTGGCGGCCGGCGCGATCACCGAAGACAGCGCCGCGCAGGGGATCAACGGCAACGACAAGGACGACAGCGCACTGTCCGCGGGCGCGGTCTATGTGTTCTCACGCACGGGCACGACATGGCGGCAGCAGGCGTACGTCAAGCCCGCGACCAACGAGGCGGGCGATCTCTTCGGCTTTTCGGTGGGGCTCAGCTACGACGGCAGCACGCTGGCCGCGGCGGCGTTCAACGAGAGTACTTCGGGGCGCGGCATCAATCCGCCGCACGACAACAAGTTCGGCCAGTCTGGCGCGCTCTTCGTCTTCACGCGGCAGAACGGGAGCTGGAGCCAGCAGGCGTTCATCAAGGGCTCGCGCAGCGAGCCGAGCGACGGGTTCGGCTATGCGACGTCGATCAGCTCCGACGGCAACACGATCGCCGTCGGCGTGGGCGACGAGTCGTGCCTGACGCCGGGGATCGATCCGCCCGGCTGCGCGGACGATGCGCCGCCGGGACGGGGCGCGAACATCTGGGCGGGCGCGGCGTACGTGTTCGTCCGCAATGGGACGACGTGGAGCGAGCAGTCGTTCATCAAGGCGCCCAACGCGCGGCCGTACAGCTCGTTCGGCGCCAGGCTGGCGCTGAGCGGCGACGGCAACTCGCTGGCGGTCACTTCCTACCTCGAGGACAGTGCGGGGCGCGGCATCCGGCCGCCGAACCTGCGGCAGTTCCTGATCCAGGAAGTCTTCAACGCGTGGCGGGAGCACAAGGACGAGGCCGAGGAATCCGGCGCGGCGTATCTCTTCACTCGCACCGCGGGGAAGTGGACGGCGGGCGCCTACATCAAGGGTGACAACACCGACGCGGGCGACGAGTTCGGCAGCGCGGTGGCGCTCAACGACGATGGGCACACGTTCGTCGTCGGCGCGCATCAGGAGGACGGGCCGAACAACGCGGTGGCCGACTCGGGCGCGGCCTATGTGTTCGCGTATTAGCGGGACGGCGAATCGCGATCGCGTCTGACCGTCACCTTCTTGCCGCGCAGCGATGCGCCGCGCATCGCCTGCAGGACCTGATCGGCGACGTCCTCCGAGACTTCGACGAGGGAGAAGTTGTCGGCAATCTCGATCGCGCCGAGACTTTTCGACGTGACACCGGCTTCTCCCGTGATCGCGCCAACGAGATCGCCAGGTCGAATGCCTGCCTTGCGGCCTGCGCCGATGAACAGGCGAGTGGGGCTACTGGGGCTGGTCGGAAGGTCCACTTCCTGATCACCTCCGTCCAGCATCTTGATCGCCGCCGCGGCGACATCGAACAAATCGAACTCCTCCGCCAGCGACTCCACGACCACGCGCACATCGTCATAGTCGCCCGCGACCAGCCGCTCGCGGATGGACGCGCGCGTCAGCTCCAGGCGATGCGTCTTCAGATCGGCGACGGTTGGCACCGTCGCCATCTCGATCTTCTGTTTCGTGAGCTGCTCGATGCTGCGCAGCAGCCGGTGCTCGCGCGGTTCGGCGAGCGTAATGGCTGTCCCTTCGCGTCCCGCGCGGCCGGTTCGGCCGATGCGGTGCACGTACGACTCGGGTGCGGCCGGGACGTCGTAGTTGACGATGTGCGTGATCTGCTCGATGTCGAGGCCGCGTGCGGCAACGTCGGTGGCGACGAGGAGATCCGTCTTGCCCGAACGGACGCGGTTCATCACCGCGTCGCGCTGCCGCTGCTCCATGCCGCCGTGCAGCGCCTCGGCGCGATAGCCGTGCGCGTTGAGGGTCTCGGTGAGCGTATCGACCTCGAGCCGCGTCCGGCAGAAGACGATCGCGGAGGTCGGATCCTCCATCTCGAGAATGCGATCGAGCGCCGCCGGCTTCTCCGCTCGGCGGATGATGTAGGCCACCTGGCGGATGCGCGGCAGCTTGCCGACCGCGGTCTTCTCGCGCGCAATCGTCACGCGCTGCGGCTTCTTCAAGTGCCGCTCCGCTATCTTCAGGATGCGCGCCGGCATCGTCGCCGAAAACAGCGCCGTCTGCCGCGTGTCGGGCGTCTCCTGGAAGATCGTCTCGATGTCCTCCGCGAAGCCCATATCGAGCATCTCGTCGGCTTCGTCCAGCACCAGGATGCGCACCGCGCCGAGCTTCAGCGTCTTGCGGCGGATGTGATCGAGCGCGCGTCCCGGCGTTGCGACGACGACATCGGTGCCGCGCTCGAGCGCG